>DATAZF010000060.1:0-16182 GCA_036272235.1 Bryobacteraceae bacterium
CGCGTCAGTCGCCCGCGTAGCTCGATCCGGACCCCGCGCGAGCCGTTGCTTCACATGCCGCGTGGCCGCAGCCGCAGATGATATCGGGCTTGCCCGCGTTGCCTTCGCACAGGGCACCGCAGTATTTGCTGTCTTTCGCCGCCATGCAATTGCAGGAGGGGTGCGCGCATTTTTCCGTCTTGTTGTCTGCCATGAAGATTGCCTCGATCGAACCATCTGCGCGCGGCGTGCCAATCGCCACGCCCGCGGACTTCCCGACGTGCTGAATACCACTTACAAAGGTTTACTGCGTGGCGCCGGGAGTTGATGGTAGATTCATGATCGTGCGCATCCTTATCGTGGATGACGACGAGGAGCTGTCCAGCCTTCTCACGGAGTTGCTGACTCGCGAAGGTTTCCGCGTCGAATGCCAGAATGACGGCCGGCGCGGCCTTGCCGTTGCCCTGAACGGCGGGTTCGACCTTCTTGTGCTCGACGTCATGCTGCCGGGTATGGACGGATTCGAGATCCTGCGCCGCATCCGGCGTGAAACGCGCTTGCCGGTCCTGATGCTCACGGCCCGCGGCGAGGATGAGGACCGCATCATCGGCCTTGAGCTCGGCGCCGACGACTACCTTCCCAAGCCCTTCAATACGCGCGAGCTCGTCGCACGCATTCGCGCCGTCATGCGCCGTCTCGAAGAGCGCAAGCCCGGCGGACGGCTCGAGATCAACGGCATCGCCATCGATCCGGGAACCCGGGACGTGCTGCGCGAGGGCGCGGCCGTCGAAGTGACCACCTTCGAATTCGATATTCTGGAAACGTTGATGCGTTCCGCTGGCCGTGTCGTTTCGCGTGATGAGTTGATGGAAGAGCTGTATGGCCGCAAAGCCACGCCCTTCGATCGCTCCGTAGACATGCACATCAGCCATCTGCGCAAGAAGCTCGAAGGCGACAAGCCGCTGATTAAAACAGTACGCGGTGTCGGTTACCAGTTTGTGCGCTCACCGGAGGAAGGCCTGGCCGCATGAGAACACTTTTCACCAAAATCCTTCTGTGGTTCATCCTGACCGTCATCGTCACTTTCACCGGAACGTTCTACGTCTCGAGCATTTTCGTCCGTTCCCGCCAACCCGAATTCAGCCGCTTCAACTTCGAGCTCCGCGAAGCGCGCGCTGCCTGGGAGGCGGGCGGCGCTGTCGGCCTGAATCGCTTTTTCGCGCGACTCAAAGATGCAACCGGGGCGGATGCGGCTCTCACCTATCCCAACGGAACGGACGTGATCAGCGGGCGCGACTGGTCGAAGGAAATCCACTCTCCTGGCGGGCGCGGCCCGCGCGGTTTGCTTCCGTTCGCCTTTACACCGTTCCTGCGTATCGAAAGCGGCCGCGGCTTCACCTCCGTCACACAAGCGCGCGACAAGGAGTATTGGTTCATTGCCACTTACCCGGTGCGAGATCCGAACCGGGAGGGCTGGAGTGTTCAGGTCCCCAGCTCGACATGGTGGATGCTCGGGATCTTTGCCCTGCTCTGCTACCTCTTCGCAAGGCAGCTGACTTCACCCCTGCGCAAGATGCAGAAGACCATTGAACGCTTCGGCCGCGGGGACTTTACCGCGCGCGTCAACGCGAAGCGTGCCGACGAGCTTGGACAACTCGGGCGCGCCGTGGATCAAATGGCTGAGCGCATCGAAAGCCTGCTCAAATCGCAGCGCCGCTTGCTGCAGGACATTTCGCACGAGCTGCGTTCGCCGCTGGCACGCCTCGGCGTCGCTGTCGAACTGGCGCGCGGTGGAGGTGATCCGGACGCGGCGTTTAACCGAATCGAGCGCGAAGCCAACCGCCTCAACATTCTCGTTGGCGAATTGATTCAGGTCACGCGCGCGGAAGGCGACCCGGCTGGTCTGGCGACCGAGCCGCTGCGCCTCGACGATCTGGTGCGCGAAATTGTCGGGGATGTCCACATCGAGGCCGAGCGTCATCAGATCGCGCTCAATCTCGATGTCGATGAAGCGGAGATGGAAGGCAATCCGGAGCTGCTGCGGCGGGCGATTGAAAATATCGTGCGCAACGCCATCCGTTATTCGCCGGAATCTGGCCGCGTGCAGGTTTCGCTGAAGCGGGCGGGCGACTGGTTCCGTGTCGCAGTCCGGGATTTCGGACCGGGCGTGCCGGAAGAGTCGCTCTCCTTTATCTTCGATCCGTTCTATCGCGTCGAGAAAGACCGGGGTCGCACCAGCGGCGGCGTCGGACTGGGACTGGCCATCGCCAAGCGCGCCGTCGAATTGCATCACGGCTTAATGCGCGCGTCGAACCAGCGGCCAGGCCTGCTGGTCGAGATCGACCTGCCCGCGCCCTCCCCAGTGAGCGATCACGCCCCCGCGCTTACTTCTTCAGTATCCTGATTCCGTTCGGCAACTCGAACATGCTGCCGGCAAGCGGGTCATCCACTGTGACCTGTTCGGAAAAAAGCTGGAAGTTTTTCTCCGTATCGCGTTCGCGCTCGGTATCGAACGGCCACATGACGCCGTTGCCTGCGTCGCGGTATTTCGAGTAGCGGGTCACCTCCTCGCGGCGGTCGTTGATCGTCGGGTCCCAGCGGTAGAAGCGCTGCTTGATCGGCAGAAATGTCGTCGCGTTCACCCACACTCGCACGTTGCGGTTCTCTGCGTCGAAAATATCGAGCGCCTCGACCGGTTGATTCTCCATCACGTCGGGGCCAGGCGATTCAAACTCGATGCCAGGCTCGGCCAGACGCTCACGCAGGATGTAGAACACGTCGTGGAGGGTCGTCTCGTGGTACTGCTTCACGCGATCGTCGGCCAGCGGTTTAGCGCCCCGGTAAGTAACGTCGAAGGCCTCGTCGGTGGTGAAGAGCACGGCGTCTTCGAGCTTCTTGCCGAAGACCTGGCGCTGCAGCATTCGAACCGCTCCGGAACTGTCGGGCGGAAGATATCTCGTGTAGATGTGCGCGACCGCGAGACCGCTCAGCTGTTCGCGATAGAACGAATACGCCCGGCCCGTTTCCGTGCGCGTCCGCATATTGCGGAAGGCGTCGCCGCCGAGCGCGTAAATGACCTTGTCGCGCAGTTGCCTGCCGCGGTCTTTCGGATTATCCGCTGCGAAAGCCGCTGAGCCGGCAAGCGGCGACATCCCCAACAGACCGGCGAACGTTCTGCGAGTCATGGTTTCTTCGAGAGTTGCTCGGGAGTCAGGCCCCCGTTGATCGTGACCTCGTTCACCTTGACGTCCGCGAAGTGTTTTCCGTTTTGCGCGATGGTGATTTTGCGCGGCAGCTTCACGCCGTTGGTTTCCTGCCACTCGCCGTAGGTTTCCATCACGTCGCTGCCGCTGGAGCCGGCTTCGGAATAGTTCTCGCTTAACGGCAGGCCAGTCGCTGGGTCGATCGTAAGCAGCAGCGAATTGCCTGCTTTATCGGAAATCCGCACCGCGCCGTTGGCTTCGTCAGCAATAGTGCGGCTGCCGTCGGCGCCGGAGGCCAGCAGTGGGAACCAGGTCCGGAAAATTTCGAAGCTAACCTGCTTGCGTTCCGCATCCGGGATCGCCGCCACGCCCTGCGGGCTCGAAACCCATCCGGCTTTTCCGTCGGAATACGTCATCACTTTGCCGAACGGCAATACGTTTTCTTCGCGATAGTGGCCCGAGGCGATCCAGAACTCGTTCTGCGTGACTTTCAGCCCGCCGGCCGCCGGATCGAGGTTGAGCTCTGCTTTCTGCGTCATGTCTTTGACGTCCGAGAGCTTTGCGGAGCCGCCCATCGCCTGCGCCATTTTGGCCAGCAACGCCGCTCCTTTCGGCTGCGCGGGGCCCGCGGGAGCCTCGGCGGCAGCACGCTTCGGCTGTGGAATGGTCACATCGAGATTGCTGACCGGCACGCCAAGCGACGTCAGCGGAGTTCCGAACTCTTTCGGATTTCCCACCGCCACGATGACGAACTTCGCCGGATCGAGATACTGCTTCGCTACCCGCAATACATCAGCCCGTGTGACTTGCTGAATCGCCTTCTGATACTGAAAAATGAAGTCGTCGGGATACCTGTAGTAGCGATAAGTCAACAGCCGGTTGAGCGTCTTCGAAGGCGTATCGAAATTGAAGATGAACCCGTTGACGACTGTCTGTTTGGCGGATTCCAGTTCGTCGGCCGTCACTTCGCTGGTGCGAATGCGCTGCACTTCCGCGTCGATCGCCTTCAAAGTTTCCGTCGTGCTCGCCGACTTCGTGCTGCTGCCTATCTCGAATATGCCGGGATGATCGTAGTCCGCTCCCCACGAAGCCGAAACCTCGTAAGCGTAGCCAAGCTGCGTTCGGACCTTCTGGAACAGGCGGCTCTGGAAGCCGCCGCCCAGAATGTCGGACATCACTTCGAGCGCCGGATAGTCCTTGTCGCTGAGAATACCGCCGAGGTGCCCAAGCACGAGACTGGTCTGCGTGACGTCGGTCTTTGTGACCAGGTGAATTCCGGGCGCCGCCAGTTTCGGATCGACCGGCGGAAACGAGGGCACCGGCGGCTGGGTGGCGTTCCATGACGCGAACAGTTTTTCCAGTTTCGCTTTCATTTCGGGCGCGGAAAAATCGCCCTGCACCGCAAGAATAATGTTGGCCGGAAAGAAGTAGCGTTTGTAAAACGCCGCCACGTCGTCGCGCTTGATGTTGTCGATTGTGGCGTATTCTTCCTCCCACCCATACGGCGTTTTCGGACCGTAGACGAGAGACGCGAATTCACGCTGGGAGATGCCGTGGGCGTCGTCATTACGCCGGGCAATGCCGCCGCGCGTTTGCGTCTTGATCAGGTCGAGCTTGTCTTCGCGGAATGCGGGGCTGGTCAGTACATCGTGGAAAGCGCCAAGCACTTCATCAGTGCGCTCCTTGAGCGTCGAGAATGAAACCGAGCCGTAACTTTCGCCAATCGAACTTTCGACAGATGCCGCGATGTTCTCCAGTTCTTCGTCAAGCTGATCGCCCGTCTTCGCCGTCGTGCCGCCGCTGCGAATCAGCGCGCCTGTTGTCCCCGCGAGGCCGATCTTGTCCGCTGGATCGAAAAGATTGCCTGTTCTCACCAGCGCCAACCCGCGCACCAGTGGCAATTCGTGGTTCTCCAGCAAATAGATCTTCAGCCCATTCGGCAACGTCGATTCCGCGACTTTCGGAATCTGAATCTCTTTCAACGGAGGATATTTCAGGTCTTTGTACGAAGCAGGAGGCGTAGTCTGCGCCAGTGCCGTGACGGCGGACGCCAGGAGGAGAACGAGGTGCGGCAGGTGATTTCGCCTGCCGCCTTCCCTGGCATCGGCATGCAAAACGGCCTGGCCCACCTTGAAGAGGTTCCTCACTGCGCACCCCCTTCGCTCTGAAACGTCACTGCCACCGTCCGATTCTCCGGCGTGAAGTATTCCTTCGCCACCCGCTGCACATCATCCGCGGTCACTTTATCGATCTCGTCGAGCCCCGTAAACAGCTTCTTCCAGTCGCCGTAATTCGCGTGATAGCTCGCCAGCAATTGCGCGAGGCCGGCGTTATCGTCGAGTTGTCGGATCAGGCCCGCCCGGGTGCGCGTCTTCACGCGCGCGAGTGATGCTTCATCCACTTTCTCCTTCTTGAGATTCGCGATGATCGAATCCAGTTCCTTCTCGTTTTCCGCGGCCGTATGCCCGAGGCCGGGGATCAGATAAAAGAAGAATAGCCCCGGATACTTCCCACCCGGAAACTCCGCCTCTGCGCCCGCAGCGAGCGCCAGTTTCTTGTCGCGTACCATGTCCTTGTACATGAGGCTGGTCCGCCCTCCGGAAAGCAGACTGGAGAGAACGTCGAATACCGGGTCGTCCTTGTCATATTGATCGGGGCGGTGATAAGCCACAAATTCCATCGGCTGCGCGGGCGAAGCAACGTCAGCCTGTTTGGGACCTTCCTGCGCCGGCTCCACCGTCAGGATCGGATCCGGCAACGGCCGTTTCTGCAGCCGTCCGAAATACTCCGTCGCCAGGCGCCGGATGCGCGCGGGGTCAACGTCGCCTACCACTGCAAGCGTGATGTTGCCAGGCACATAGTATTCCGCGAAGAACTTCTCTGCGTCTTTCACGCGCAGGTTTTCGATATCGCTGGCCCATCCGCCGGGCATGTTCCGGTAAGGATGTGCGGCGATCGCGGTGGCGAGCATCTGTTCCATCAGCTTGCCCTGCGGATCGGATTCCACGCGCATGCGCCGCTCCTCGCGGACAACGTTGCGCTCCTTATAGAACTCTCGATAGACCGGATGCAGAAAGCGCGCCGATTCCAGGTAGAACCACAGCTCGACCCGATTTGCCGGGAAGTTATAGAAGTAGTCGGTGGAATCCTCGCCAGTGCTGGCGTTCATGCCGACGCCGCCATTTTCCTCGATGATCCGTGGGTAGAGATTGGGAACGACAAACGAGTCGGCTTTCTCGATCGCCCCCTGGAGTTGCTCTTCGAGCGTCTTAAGTTTTGCCGGATCGGCTTTGCGCAGCTTGTTGCGCTCGGCATCCAGCTGATCGTAGATGCGTTCGATGTTGGCCAGGGCCGCCTTCTCGGCGGGCCAGTTCGTGCTGCCGATTGTTTCCGTTCCTTTGAATGCCATGTGCTCGAACATGTGAGCGAGGCCGGTCTGGCCTTTTGGATCGTCCACCGATCCCGTGTTCACGTAGGTATGGAAGGAAACGACGGGGGCTTCATGGCGCTCCAGCACAATAAAGTGCATGCCGTTGGGGAGATCGAATTCAGTTACACGCTTCGAAAATTCCTGCAGATTTTGTGCCGCGAGAACCATTGGAAAGAAAAGGATGGCCAGTTTCAAGGGAAGTGTCTCCATCTGCCAATGTACCCGATGAATTGTAAACCTGGCGCCCGAGTCCGGGTGTACGACAGGAAAGTTGTCACATGAGCAATTCTCTTTTTTGCAACATCCTTCTGAGCGTATGATAACGTTCAGAAAGGAAAGCTCTATGCCTGACACGCTCAAAGTTCTTGAATCGCAGCGATCCGAACTCCTTGAAGAATTCCTCCACCTTGGCGATCTCCGGCCCGGTTCCATCACGGCCGTCGTGCGTCGTTGCGGGAAACTGTCCTGTCATTGCGCCAGGCCGAACGACCCCGGACACGATCCTCAGTTCCGTCTGACCCGAAGAGTGGCGGGCAAAAGCGTGACGGAATCCTTCCCTAACCCCACCACCCTTCGCAAGGCGCAACGGGAGGTTGCCGAGTTCCATCGCTATCAGAGACTCAGCGAGAAGGTGGTCGCCATCAACGAAAAGATCTGTGCCCTTCGCCCTGTCGAAACACGACATGCCGGCTGGACGGATCAGGAGAAAAAACGGCTGCTGCAATCCATCACGAAATCGCGCTGGAAGTGAATCAACTGCTGGGGCCTACTTTCGCCCAGTGACGAAACAGGGGAGGCGTCGATCTGGATGCCATCGAAAGCGCCCGCACGCTGCACTCCATCAGGCCGGCGCCTGAGCGAGTTGCTGTAGTTTGAAGCGCCGGAACCGCGCTCCCGACCAGTACTCACAGTGATGGGCGGGTGCGTATGAACCGTCCGTGGTATCTGTGTGACCGCTGCCATGAAGGGCAGTTTCCTGCCGGCGAGGCACTGGACGTAAAAGGCGCGGACTTCTCGCCCGGCGTACGCCGCATGCAGGCCGTAGTGGGTCTGGAGGCGCCATTCGATCGCGGACGCGAGCAGCGCGCCATCCGCAGAGCCGCACCTCAACGGACGCTTCGAGGATGATGGGGAGAGCCGCCGCGCCGCCTGACTTCCATTTCGCCGCTTGACTTCCACTTCTATGTCAGCCGCAAACTCGCGCGCCCAATCGGCCGGCAATGTGGCGAACCCGATGCCGGTGCCTGCTGCCCAGCGCAGCCAGCGCGAGGCCAGTCAGTAAACATGTTCCAGGCTCGGGAACTGCTGGCGTGACTTCGTAGGTGATGCCGGCGCCGAAGTCAGTAATAAACAGCGCATCGTCGGTTGACATGATCCCGATCGGCTGGTAAACGCCATCCTGACTATTTTCCGAAAAGTGGATGTAGTCACCCGTCGTGAAATCGTAATACCCGACGGCGTTTTCTTCATTGGCGGGTCCGGTGACGGAACCCTTTCCGGAAAACCCGAGAAAAATGCCATTGTTGAAGCCGGCCGGAAAATCAGCCGGGGCAAACGCGAGCTGTGAAACGCCTTCGCTTTCGGACCCCAGCGGCGTTCCGTTATCGAGTGGCTGAATTGCAAAAAAAGGCGGAGCGCAGTCGGAGCCGATTTGCAGCCCGGTACGGTATTGGATGTAACAGGTCGGATATCCGAAATTGATCGGATCCCCGACGCCGAACACATTAGCCGGGATGCGATTAATTTCCTCGGCCTGGGGCGGCTCATCTCCGTCAGGGTTGGGTCCGTCGATGGCGTTATCGGCAAAGTAGAAATCGCCGGTGCCTGACTGGAAGCCCATGCCGATCACATTCCGAATGCCGGTGGCGAGTTGGCGCAGATTCGACGCGACCGGCTGCGGTCCGGAAAGATCAATGGTGACGACGTAGAGAGAGTCACCCTGGAGAGTACCGTCGATCAGGCCGCTGAGTGCAACCGGATCCGTAGAGAGTTGATGATCGTATTCCGATCCAACGTTAAAAACGAGGTCGTAAGATCCCGGCTTGCCAGGAGTCGGCCGGGTGGCGATACCCATCTGGTTGTGCTCCCAATTCGGCGCAAAGGCGAAGTTCAGAGTACCCACCGAAGTCAGCGGCGCGCTCGGATCGGCGCCCGGTTTGAGTATTGAGATGCTGGGTCCGGAAGTGCCGCTGATGAACTCGCCGGAATTTCCATCGATGTAATAATTGCCCGCCTGGAGCAGGCCGGTGTGGGCGCCCTCGACATCGTAGATTGTGGTTGGCGGGTCGACGCCGTCGAATCGCTGGATTCCCGACCAGTACGATGCGATAGCAATGCTGTTGTCCGCCAAAGGGAGGGCGCTGATCGGACCGGAAAGCCCCGTAGCGAATTCGGTTACGTTGAAGAGCGACGTATCGAGCGCGAGAGAGTTGAGTTGGAGGGAGCCCGCGAAACAGGGACCGCAGAGGAGCACGGCGCCAAGACAGATGCGAGGGTTCATGTCAGAGGCGATTATAGCGCCGCAGCGGAATGCCGCGCGGCGATGGGGTGCGCTGGACCTTCGCGGGTTGATCTATTCTTTTGCGGGCAGGATTTCAGCGAGGTTGCCGATCATCTGCTGTTCGGCGGGCGAGTATTTGTTGCGAAACTCGGGGGTTTTCATATGAACGGCGCGGTCAGCAGCGGGCAACGCGGACATAACGCGCAATTCCTGATTGACGGCCTTCCTGCGATCTTCGGGCAGGGCATTCAATTCCTTCATGGACCGGCGGACCTGATTCTGGCGCTTCGGCGGCAGACTGTTTAAGCGCTCCAGACGGTCGAGTCTGCGCTCCTGGGCTGCGGGCGGAAGGCTCTCGAAGTTCTGGATCCTCTTTTCAAGCTGGGCGCGGCGGGCCGGCGGGAGGCGCGACAGCGCCTGCTCCCGCTCTTCCGGAGTCATGCTCTTCAGACGGCTTAGAATCTGTTCACCGGGATGATTGTCAACCCTGGGCGCCCTCTGCGCCTGTGGCTGCTGACGGGGCGCTGCCGGGGGCTGCTGCCGCGCCGCGGCACGCGGGGGATTCCTCTGAGCCGCGCAAACCGCGGTGAGCGAGAAGGCTCCGAGCAGGGCAACCGTAACTTGGCGGGGCAGGGGCATCCGGATTACATCGTTTTCGAAGCGGCTGCGGGCGGCACGGCCACCCCATCCAACTGATGCAGAAGATCGATATCGTCCAGCGTCTGTTCGACCTGGTCGGCTTCTTTTATGGTCATGCCTGGCAGGGCGGATTTGCGGCCAGGATGGTCGAACGCGAATCCAGCCGCGATCAGGAGAATCGCCGCCGTCAAAGGAACGACCGGTTTCCAGTTGGCGAAGCGAAGAGACTCGGCGAAGCGCTTGTACCAGGGGGCCGTCGCCGCCGCATCGATCCGCTGCCACAGGCGGCGATTGAAATCCAAACTGACTGGCGCGGGCGTCCATAAGTCGAGCGCATCCCAGACGGCCATCTGTTCGATCTGGAAGGCGGTGCAATCAGGACATGTCTCCAGGTGCCGGCCGATAATCTCTTTTTCCGGACCGTCGAGCCGCCCGGCCGTATAGTCGAGCAACCGCTCCCGTTGGGCTGCGTTCGCGTTGTTCAGCAAAGGGCAAATCATTTGGTGGCTCCCGTGACCATGTAGGCCAGGCTGGCTCGCAACGACTCGTAGGCGCGGAACAGCAGGCTCTTCACCGCCGATTCCGAACATTCAAGGACGTGTGCGATTTGAGAATATTCCATTTCCTCGTACTTATGCATCAGCACCGCGGCGCGCTGCTTCTCCGGCAGCGATCCGATTGCGTCTCTGATTTCCTGCAGTCTTGTCTGATAGACCATATGCTGCTCCACTGAAGGCGTGCGGTCCGAAACTTCGCGGACCGGCAGTTCGCCATCTTTTTGCGAATCCCGTGGGGCATCCAGGCGCTGGTGCGCTCGTTCGTTACGCCCATCCCGCAGCCAGTTCAATGCCAGATGCGTGGCGATCCGGAACAGCCAGGTAGTAAACTTCGCAGTTGGCTCGTAGGTGCCTCGCGAGCGGTATACGCGCAGAAATACCTCCTGCGAAAGTTCCTCGGCTATGGCTCTGTCCTGAACCATCCGAAACACAAAATGGATGACCGGGTTCCGGTGTTTTTCCAACAGGACAGCGAAACTCTGCTCATCGCCATCCCGGACCCGGAGCATCAATTGGGCATCCAGATCCAAAGCCCGGTCCAGAACCCGCGCGGTGCCCCCAATCGTGTTAACCCCTTGAAGCATGGATAGTTTCGCCGTCATTTTACCTCTACCTGAGACGGCTTCCCGGAGGCTTCGTTCCGCAAGGCGCGGCCCATCAACCGCTTGATGGCTTCCCCCGGAGAGCGCCCGCGGTCCAACACGGCTTCCATCTCAGCCGCTATAGGCAGATCAACACCGTAGCGCGCTGCAAGTTTCAGGGCCACCGACGTCGTTTTTACGCCTTCGGCGATCATCGGGGTGGAATCGAGAATGCGGTCGAGTCCGAGGCCGGCGGCCAGCTTTAACCCCACCTGGCGATTGCGGCTGAGATCGCCCGTGCAGGTCAGCACGAGGTCGCCGAGTCCGGCCAGCCCCGACATGGTCTCGGGCCGGGCCCCCACGGCGACGGCGAGGCGCGTGACCTCGGCGAGGCCGCGGGTAATCAAGGCGGCCACGGCGTTGTGGCCCAGCCCCAGGCCATCGCTGATACCCGCGCCAATGGCGATCACGTTTTTGAGCGCGCCGCCGATTTCGACGCCCGCTGGGTCGTGACTGCCGTAGGCGCGGAAGGTCGGGCCGGAAAATGCCGCTTGCAGGTCTTGTACGAGCACGGCGTCTTCGGACGCGATGACAACCGCGGTTGGGCTCCCGGCGGCTACTTCCCGCGCGAAGGTGGGGCCGGAAAGAACGGCCACGGGATACTCCGGCCCGGCGAGGACGCGAATCACCTGCGACATCCGCAGCAGGGTGCCGGATTCGAGGCCTTTGGTCGCGCTGACCAGCCGCATGGATGGTTTGAGGGAGGGAAGAATGCCGGTCCAGATATCGCGCACGAGGTGGGATGGGACGGCGCTGAGGACAACATCGGCGTCTGCGAGGGCGGCCTCGAGCGAGTGCCTCGCGTGGACGTTGGCGGGTACGGTGATATCCGGCAGAAATGTATCGTTGACACGCGAAAGCTCAATGCGCGCGGCGAGGTCGTGTTCATAGACCCAGAGAGAAACACAATCGAAACGCGGGGACAGCACGCAGGCCAGCGCGGTGCCCCAGCTGCCTCCGCCGATGATGGCGAGGCGGGTCACAGCCGGTTTCCGGTGTCGCTGATATCGGCCTTCATCTGCACCATAAGGACACCGGCGACAAGAGCGCCGGCGCCATCAGGACGGCCGGCCATCAACTTATCGTCCGGCGGAATGAGAAGACGCGCTCCTCACCGGCGCGGATCCGGGCGACGTTGCCGCGATGGCGGTCAACGATCAAGACAGCCGCTCCGATAGCCGACACGAGCACGGGCCAGGCTGGGTGGAGAATCATCCAGCAGCCGACGGGGAACAGTCCGGCGGCGATGATGGAGCCGAGCGAGAGGTAGCGGGTCCAGGCGACGATGAACACGAACAGCAGAACTACGGCAAGCAATGGCACCGGCGTGAGGTAAACATAGGCACCGACGAAACTGGCTACGGCCTTGCCGCCTTTGAAACCGATCCAGATGGACCACGCATGGCCGATGAGGACGGCCAGCGCGGCGGCGCTCATCCAAAGCTCGCTCCCGCCTGAGAGACGATCGGCGAGCCACACGGCGAACCAGGCTTTGGCTGCGTCGAGCAGCAGCGTGAGGATTCCGGCCAGCGGGCCGGTGGTGCGGAGAACGTTGGTGGCGCCGATGTTGCCGGATCCGGATTCGCGCACGTCCGCGCCCGTCATCAGTTTGACGATGATCAGCCCGAAAGGGATACCGCCGATGAGATATGCGGCGAGAGCCGCGAGAGCTCCCATCACTGCGGGCGACCCGCTTGCGAGCTCGCGGTCAAAGGATATGTAGCCAGCGATGAATAGACGGAGCCTTTGGGCCCGACCTTGCTGAGGAAGAGGTGGAATTGATTGACGCGGAATGTGCCGAAGTCGAAGTTTGTCATGTTTGCGATATGGTCGCGAAGCTCTCGAATATCCTCGTGCTTGATTTTCGCAAGCGTCAGATGCGGCGAGTAGACTCGGTCCTCGCGGGCGATGCCGAGCGGCCGCAGGCTTTCATCGATCCGATTCGCGAGTTCGGCAAGCGCCGGGCCGCTGTGGACCGCGGCGAAGAGAGTCCGGGGATTGCCGGGATTCGGGAAGTATCCGAAGCTGGAAATCGAGAGCTCAAAAGCGTTGGAGGTTTTGACCTCATCGAGCGCGGATTCGAGCTGGTCCAGCCGCGCTTCGGGCCACTCGCCAATGAATTTACTGGTGATGTGGAGATTTTCGATCGGCGACCAATGCAACGGCGCGAGCGGCCGCAGCTGCTTCAAAACACGCGCCAGGTTTTCAAGCACGTGGCCGGCAATGGCGATCCCCGCAAACAGCCGCATCGTCGATTATTCTGTCATGTAATGCCTCGTGTGCGCATCGTTCACTGGAAAGCGGCGGAAGCCGGACCGCTAATCGAAGCGTGCCGGGCAGGCGGCGTCGAGGTGGAATATCAGGACGGGGATTTTCCGGCACAAGCGAAGGCGATCCGTGAGAATCCACCCGATGCGCTGGTCGTCGATCTGATCTGCCGGCCGGCTTACGGACGTGAAGCGGGGATCGCTTTTCGCCGCTCGAAATATGCGCGGTATATCCCTTTGATTTTTGTCGATGGGGACCCGGAGAAGGTGGATGACGTGCGCCGCCGCCTGCCGGATGCGTCGTATACGACTCGCAAAAAACTTTGCGAGAAGATCAAAGCCGCCTGCGCGAAACCCGTGAGGGATCCGGTTGTGCCCGAAGGCTTCGAAGAAAGATACGGAACGCGCACGGTGGCGCAGAAGCTGGGTATCAGGGAGCGATTTACGGTGGGCGTGTTCGATGCGCCGCGCGATTACGTCAGCGCGCTGGGGGTGCTTCCGGAAGGCGTTCAACTTGTTGAGGATCCAGACGAGATGACGCCGGTGACGCTGTGGTTTGTATGCGATCCGCGCGCCTGCCAGGCCGGAATGCGGGGGATGGCGGCGCGGGCCGGCCGTACGAAGCTGTGGGTCGTGTGGCGAAAGAAGTCGACAAATGGGTTGACGCAGTATATGGTCCGCGATACCGCCCTCGAAGCCGGGCTCGTCGACTACAAGATTTGCGCGGTGAATGAACAGTGGAGCGGGATGGCGTTCGCGCGCCGGAAATCGTGATCCTGCCGCGGCGGTTTTATGAGCGCTCCACGATCGCAGTCGCGCGCGACCTGCTGGGGAAAGTCCTCGTGCACGGCCCGGTCGCGGGCATCATCGTGGAGACCGAAGCGTACCTTGGCGGCGACGATCTGGCCTCGCATTCGGCCGTCGGGATAACGAACCGGACGCGGGTGATCTTCGGCCCGGGCGGCCATGCGTACGTGTATCTTTCCTACGGCATGCACGATTGTCTGAATATCGTCGCGCAGCCGGAAGGCAAGCCGGGATGCGTGTTGATCCGGGCGCTGGAGCCTGTTGAAGGCATCGATGTGATGCGGGGCCGTCGCCTGAAGTCGCGAAGTGAACGCGATCTCGCCTCCGGGCCAGGCAAGCTGACGCAGGCGATGGCGATCACGCGGGCGCATTCGGGAGCGGATATGACGCGCGGGGACCTCATTGTGCGGACGCCCCGGATCGCGATCTCCTTCGAAATCGCCGTCACACCGCGAATAGGAATTACCAAGTGCGCGGATCTGCCGCTGCGCTTTCTGATCCGGGGGAATCGATTCGTCAGCGGCCGCCAGACCGAATTGTCATCCCATCGTTCAAGATAGGGAATATGGCAGGAGAAATCTGGCTGATCCGGCATGGGGAAACGGAATGGAGCCTTTCCGGCGCGCATACGGGGAGGACCGATCTGCCCCTGACCGCCGAAGGCGAACGGAAAGCCAGGGCGTTGCGCGAGAGGCTGGCCGGCCATAAGTTCGCGCTGGTTCTGACGAGTCCGCTGGTACGGGCGCGCCGCACCTGCGAGTTGGCCGGTTTCGGCGCGGTTGCGCAGCTCGAACCGGGCCTCATGGAATGGGATTACGGGGCTTACGAAGGACGCACCACCGACGATATCCACCGGGACCGGCCCGGGTGGTCGCTTTTCCGGGACGGTGTGCCGGGAGGGGAAACGCTCGAGCAGGTGGCGCGGCGGGCAGGCGCTGTCATCGAGCGGTCATGCGCGGCAACCGATTCCGGCGGGGACGTGGCATTGTTTGCGCACGGGCACATCCTTCGTATCCTTGCGGCTTGCTGGCTGGGTCTGCCGCCCGCAGACGCGCGGCTGTTCGCGCTGGGGACGGCGGGGATCGGCGCTCTTGGCCATGAGCACGAAACTGCTGTGATCCAGTGCTGGAACGTTCCCAAATTGTGAGGTGAAACGCGACGGCTACTACCTAGCGGACCGCAAGAAACGACGTTGTGCCCGCGACGCCTCCGATCGAGATTGTAACGGGTTGGGATCCTGTGCCGGTTTGCGGTACGACGGCGTTTATTTGATACAGTCCCGCGTTGCCGGGCGTCAATCCGCTGAACTTAACCTCGGCGTTAGCTCCGCCGATCGTGACGACGGGCGTGGTGGTCGTCTCGGCCAGCGTGCCGCCGGGCGCGGGATTGCCGCTCGCCGGCTGGTTACTTACGGGGCCGAGGCCATTGGCGAAAAGCTGAACGACGTGGCCTCGCACGACCGGGTTGGAATCGGTCACGACGTTATTGCCTTCATCCAGCGCCGCCGCGGCATGAGTGGCCGGCGAGAGTTCAAAAAACGCCGGGGCATACGTTCCGATCGGCCACGTGTAGACCGCACCCGAACTGTCACCGAAGCTGACTTTGATCTGAGCCGTCTCCTGCCCCTGCAATTCCCATGGGACCTGCACGTTCACTTGTCCCGGACTTACGAAAACGACGCGCCCCGGCACGCTGACATTCGGATTATCAAAGCTCACCGTGACTTGATTCAGCGCCAGCGGCAGGAACGTCGTCGAATAAGAGCCGGTGGCTTGTGCGAGATTGGAGCCGTAGATCGATATATAGGAGCCCGGCGCGAGCGGCTGCAGTGCGTAGTTCGCGGCGTTCACGATCCCGTTGGGCGTGATTGATGGCTGTGCAATTCCGGTCGCCTGGAAGGAAGCCGTCAGGGAGCCGGCGGTCGCCGTGTACGTGTTCGTGCCGGGGTTCGGCCCGAGAATCATGGCCGCAGCGCCGATACCGTAACTATTGGTCGTGGCGCCGATCGGCTGAAGACTACCGCCGCCGCCCGCGACGGCGAAAGTCACGGGCAGATTTGCTACCGGCACGCCGTATTGATCCAGCGTCTGGAAAATGATGAAGCCGCCCGAGCTTTGCTGGCCCACCGTTCCATCGTCCCCATTTCCCGCTATCGAGAT
>DATAZF010000061.1:0-39820 GCA_036272235.1 Bryobacteraceae bacterium
GCATAGACCTGCGGGTAGCGTTCGGCCAGGCGGACGGCGCGGTCGATTTCCGGTGGTCCGTCGCCTGTTCCGATAGTGAGGATGCGGTCGATACCTGCCGCGGCGGCGCGGTCGAGGACGGCGTCGAGGTCATCGGCGAAGCGCTTGTCGTCCAGATGGCAATGAGAATCGATCATGCAATTCCGTACCGCCAGCGGTACAACCTATTTCAACCGGGCGCCTATGGGGACGTCTTCGAGGAATCCCGCGAGGATCGGCTTCCCGCCCTCAAGCGATGCGGCCACAATCATTCCGTTCGACTCGATGCCGCGCAGCTTGCGGGGATGCAGGTTGGCGGCGATGACTACCTTACGGCCGACGATCTTTTCGGGTTCGTAAACCGTGGCAATTCCCGCGACAATGGTGCGCGGATCGGGTTCGCCGATGTCCACTTTGAGGTGCAAAAGTTTATCCGCGCCTTTCACGCGCTCGGCTGAGAGAACTTTGCCGACGCGCAAGTCGACTTTGCCGAAGTCCTCGATGTCGATTTTCGGCGAAGGCGGCTGGATCGCTCCTTCGGGTTCCCGCTCCGCGGCAGCAACCGGTTTACCCAACAATTTCGCCTGCCGGGCCGTCTCGGCTTCTTCAAGCGCGCGCATACGCTCAATTGCGCTCGCCGCTTCGATTCGCGGGAACACCGGCGCGATCATACCGATTTTCTGACCGGTAGGAAGCTGGCCCCACGCGAGGTCGGCGATCCGAAGATCCGCGAGAGGCTGCGACATTCCAAGCTGAGCCCAGATGTTCACGGTGGACTCCGGCAGCACCGGATGCAGCAGCGCGACGGCGATCCGCAGGGTTTCGGCTGAGGCATAAAGCGCATCGTCGAGCTGCTGGGGCGCGGCCGGGTCAGTCGATTTGGCGAGCTTCCACGGCGCCTGCTCGACAATGAACTTATCAACGGCCGAGAGCATTACCCAGACCGCTTCCAGCCCGCGCGAAAATTCGAAATCGTCAAACGATCGTGTAATGATCTCGATCGTGTTCCGGACGGCCATCGCCAGAGGGTGACCTGGCTGCAGGTTCGGCGAGGCGCCGGGGATCACACCATCGCGATACTGCTTGATCATGGTCAACGTGCGGCTGGCAAGATTACCCAGACCGTTGGCAAGCTCAGAATTATAACGGCCGACGAGCGCATCGAAGCTGAAGCTGCCATCCTGCCCGAAGACGACTTCGCGGAAGAGAAAGTAGCGCAGAGCTTCGAGCCCCATCACCTGCCGGATGGGCTCCGCACGCACGATGTTGCCGCGCGACTTGCTCATCTTGTCGTTTTCAAAAAGCAGCCAGCCGTGCGCGAAGACTCGCTTCGGCAGCGGCACATCGCCGGCCATCAGGAAGGCGGGCCAGAAGACGGCGTGGAAGCGCAGGATTTCCTTGCCGATCAGATGGAGATCGGCGGGCCAGAGGTCCGTTCCTTTGACCGCGCTGATGTACCCGATCAGCGCGTCGAACCAGACATAAGCGACGTGCTTGCCTTCGAGCGGAACACCCCATTTGAGCGAGGTCCGCGAGATTGAGAGATCCTGCAGGCCGCCGCGTACAAAGCTGATGACTTCGTTGCGGCGCGATTCGGGCGCAATGAAATCAGGATTCTCTTCGTAATGCTTCAGCAGCTTGTCGGCGAAGGCCGACAGCTTGAAAAAATAATTCTCTTCGGTGACGGTTTCAGTGGGGCGTCCGCAGTCGGGGCAGTTGTCGCCAGGCTGCGCGTCATTCACATAGAGTTCGTCGAAGACGCAGTACTGTCCGGTATAGCTGCCTTTGTAGACGTAGCCGTTGGCCTTGCAGCGCTCGAAGAGCCAGCGCACCGTCTCATAATGCCGGGGATCCGTCGTGCGAATGAAATGGTCGTACTGGATGCCGAGCGAATCCCATTGCGCGCGAAACTCGTTCGAAACGATGGTTGTAAATTCTTCCGGAGATTTGCCCGCGGCCTGCGCGGAGCGCTCCACTTTCTGACCATGCTCGTCCGTGCCGGTGGTGAGATCGACCGTATACCCCTGCATGCGCTTGAAGCGCTTGATGGTTTCGGCGGCCAGCGTTGTGTAGGTGTGTCCAATGTGCGGCGCGGCGTTTACGTAGTAGAGCGGCGTCGTTAAGTAATATTTCATCGCTTTTGTTTTAGGTAGGCGTGAGCTGCTTCGGCAAGGATCTGTTTCAGAGGCACACCGGAAATGGATGCGATCCTGCGCGCATCGTCATATTCGGGCGCAAAGCCATGGTCCCCGGCCTTCACGCGGACGATGCCGTGCGGCGTATGGACGTCGATGAATTCACGGCTCTGCACACGCCGCTCCACGGTGTGGAAACGCATGCCGAGCGTGGTCGTCTCGCGGAAAAGAATCGCGGCGAGCTCTTCGCATTTGTGATTTTCCGCAATGACCTGAAACAGAACACCCGGGCGGCCCTTCTTCATTTGGGCGGGAATAATGATAGCGTCGAGCGCCCCGGCTTCCAGCAATAATTCCATGGCGTAGCCGATCAACTGCGGCGAAGCATCGTCAATGTTGGCTTCAATGACCGTCACGCTGGTCGACTCGCTCGCGCCGGATGCCTGGCCGATCATCACGCGCACGACATTGGCGTGTTCGGTGAAATCGTGATCGCCCGCGCCGTAGCCGAGGGAAGAGATCCGCATCGGGGGCATGGCACCGAAATCCTTTGCCAGCGCGGCTACGACGGCGGCGCCGGTGGGGGTGGTCAGTTCCAGAGCAGGTCCGCGGGAATAGACCGGCTTGCCTTCGAGCAGGCGCGCCGTGGCAGGCGCGGGGACCGGCAGGATGCCGTGTTCCGTTTTTACCGTGCCGCTCCCGACATTGATCGCCGAGCAGTAGATTCGCTCGACGCCGAGCAGGTCGAGCGCCAGGCAAATTCCAACGATGTCGCAGATCGAATCAACGGCGCCCACCTCATGGAAGTGAACTTTCTCGATATCGATACCATGCACGGCGGCTTCCGCCTCCCCCAGAATCCGAAACACCTTTTCGGCCCCGGTCTTGACGGCTGCGGGAAGTTCCGAGCCATGAATCAGCTTGAGGATTCCACTCAGGTGGCGGTGCCTGGGAGGCTCGTTAACCGCAACATGAAACTTTGTCGCCGTGATGCCGCCGCGGTGGACCCGCGTCCATTCGATCGCCGCGCCAATCGCGAAGGATTCGAGGGCGTGCGAGATCGCGCTCCGGCTGGCGCCTGCATCCGCAAGGGCGCCGGCCAGCATGTCTCCGGAAAGCCCGGAAAACGCATCGATATAACAAATCGTCACGGCTACTTCAGTTTAGGTGATGGGTGCAGCAAAGTTCGATGGCCGAGCGTTCGATGTATACTCGTCAAGGCCGAATCAGTTCAGCTAAATCAACTTACGCGCGCGAGCCCCTTGCGTAACAGCGCTTGCCGCAAATCAGGAGAGTTTTGAGTAATGAGTGAACCACTCAGTGGAGCGGAGTTTAAGAAAGACCTGCGCGCCGGCAAGCCGAAACTCGGCTTGTTCGTGAACTCGCACAGTCCGACGGTCGCCGAGCAACTGGCGCACAGCGGCTACGACTGGCTGCTGGTCGATGCGCAGCACGGACCGATGGGATTCGAAACGCTGTCGGCGATGCTGGCCGGTATTGCGAGCGGCGGGGCGAAATCGCTGGTCCGCGTGTCGGGATATGCGGATCGCGCGGGCATTCAGCAATCGCTCGACACGGGCGCGGATGGAATCCTCGTGCCTTATATCAATACCGCTGAAGAAGCGCGTCAGGCGATTAGTTGCATGCTGTATCCAACCGCCGGCACGCGCTCGGTCTATTTCCCGCAGCGCTCGATGAACAAGAAGGGCTTGTTGGGATACGCGGGCGCATCGAACGACAACGTAATCGTGGCACTGCAGGTCGAGACCGCCGATTGCATTAAGAATATCGACGAGATCGCGGCGGTGCCGGGCGTCGACATGCTCTTCCTCGGGCAGAACGACCTCTGCATGTCGATGGGACTGTATGAGAAATACAAGTTTCCGGATATGTACTTCTCGCCGGAACTGGCGGCGGCGACGGACAAGCTGCGAGCGGCGGCGAAGAAGAACAACGTGATTCTCGGGCTGTTCCTGTTTGGGACGGCGCGGGTTGGCGAGTTCCTCGAAAAAGGCTTCCCCTTTATCAGCCTTGGGAACGACCTGCATCACATGCTTACGACCGCGACGGGCTTCGTGAAGGATGTGGAATCGGTTTCGAAGGAAAAAGGCATGGCTTGGGAGCGGCGTCCTACGGCGTTGATGTAGAGTGCCTGGTGTAGAAGGCAAGGTACTTGCAGTTTGCGGTTCGGTGGGGCATTGGGCTCCCGAAAAATCGCTTCCATACGAAAAGGCGCTGCGACAGGCCGGCATTGAGCCACTACTCATCTCGCCGGGTGATGCAGCGCCTTCTGATTTTTCGGGCCTGCTGCTGATGGGCGGCTCCGACGTCAACCCCGCGCGTTACGGCGAGAAGCGGCATTCGGAGACCGGCGATCCCGACGATGCGCGCGATCAGTTCGAATGCGCCCTGATCGCAGATGCGCTGCGTCGCGAAGTTCCTCTACTGGCGATCTGCCGCGGCGTCCAGATCCTCAATGTCCAGCATGGCGGCACGCTCGTGCAGCATCTCGATACGACGGAGCGCCACCGTGTCCGAAATCCCGATCGCGGGTTACCGGCACACTTGGTGGATGTCACCCCGGGTACGCGGCTCGCCGCCATTGCCGGAACGCCGTTGAGACTCGATGTCAACTCGCGGCATCATCAGGCCATCGCAAAACCGGGCGCGGGACTGCTGGTGACGGCGCGCGATCCGAAAGACGGAACGATCGAGGCGGTCGAGCGAACCGACAGGCGGTTCGTCGTCGGCGTGCAGTGGCACCCGGAAAACCAGATCGAATCCGACGCACGAGCCTTGAAGCTCTTTCAGGCGTTTGCCGCGGCTGTGTAATTCACGATCTCGTTGACTTCACTCACGGGTGTGCGCACCAGTCACCACGCCGCCTCGCTGAACCGTAATACGTCCTGTTTTCTTAATGAGTGGAGTTGCTTCGGCTCAACTGGTCTCGGTGGGCGCCATCGGTGGAGTTCCCATCACCGACAGTACGGGCCGCACGGACGAATTACTTCCGGCGCTCATCGTCCTGGCAGCCATTTGCAGGCACGGGCTTTGCATTCCGAACGATCGGCGTCAGTGATACAGCCAACATGACGACGAGCGATGCAACAGACATAGTGCAGACAAGCGTGACGCACGGCAGTTTCAGGGAACCACTCGAAGTCGGCGCGACAGTGGTTGGCGGTGTGCGCTTTCATTACGGCCGACTCGCGATTCTGCCGCAGGTGCGTTATACGCGCTGGGGCGGCACCAACGATCTGACCCGGAATAGCGAAACGAGTTTCCTGCTGGGCGTTATGTTCTGAACGGGCAATCAATAACGAGTTTTCGAGGGACGGGCGATGCAGGCCGCGGGGCCCTCATGTCTTCATCCGCTTCAGGAACGATGAAACCGCGCCGCGACTATCTCTGCTGCTCAACGACGCCATCGCCGAACCAGCCAGACATTTGCGGGGTATTACGGAGACCTCGTTGATATGATGGTCGATTCCCATGAGTCAGAAGACCCCAATTACAGTCGCGCACGGCGACGGCATCGGCCCGGAAATCATGCAGGCCTCGCTCCACATTATCCAGGAAGCGGGCGCGGCGCTGGATATCGAGACCATCGAAATCGGTGAGAAAGTTTATCTGCGCGGCAACACCGCGGGGATCGATCCGAGCTCCTGGGAGTCCCTGCGGCGTACGAAAGTCTTCTACAAAGCTCCGATCACGACCCCGCAGGGGGGCGGATTCAAGAGCCTGAACGTAACCGCGCGCAAGCGGCTGGGGCTTTACGCGAACATCCGGCCGTGCGTGGCTTACGCGCCTTACGTGGATACGAAACATCCTGGAATGGATGTCGTGGTCGTCCGTGAGAACGAAGAGGATCTCTACGCCGGCATCGAGTATCAGCTCTCGAGCGATGTAATGGAGTGCCTCAAGCTGATCTCGCGTCCCGGGACTGAGAAGATCGTCCGTTTCGCCTTCGAGTATGCGAAGCAGAATGCCCGCAAAAAGGTCACCTGCTTCACGAAGGACAACATCATGAAGATGACCGATGGTCTCTTCCACAAGATCTACGACGAGATCGGCACGGAGTATCCCGATATCGAGAAAGAACACTGGATCGTCGATATTGGGGCGGCGAAGCTGGCCGACACGCCGACCGCGTTCGATGTCATCGTGATGCCTAACCTCTATGGCGACGTGCTCTCCGACGTCGCGGCGCAGATTGCGGGATCGGTCGGGCTCGCGGGATCCGCCAACGTCGGCACCGCTGCTTCGATGTTTGAAGCGATTCACGGCTCGGCGCCGCGGCGCGCGGGGCAGAACATGGCGAATCCTTCGGGCCTGCTTCTCGGCGGCGTGATGATGCTGGTCCATATCGGTCAGTGGGAAGCGGCTGAGCGGGTGCACAACGCCTGGCTGCGCACACTCGAAGACGGCATCCACACTTACGATATTTACGAGCAGAGCGTCAGCAAAGAGAAAGTCGGGACGAAGGAATTCGCGGCGGCAGTGATCGCGCGCATGGGAAAGAAGCCGGAGAAACTGAAGGCGATCTCTTATGCCGGCGCGGCATCGGCACGAAAGGAGTGGACTCCAAATCCCACGCGCAAGTTCGAAAAAGTGGAGATGGTGGGCATCGATCTCTACATGGGTTCGAACGGTCACAACCCGAAAGAATTCGGTGACGCGCTGAGCAGGATATCGCACGATGGCATGCAACTGAAGATGGTCGACAACCGCGGTACCATCGTGTGGCCAGGCGGAATGGCGGAGACGTTTGTTGTCGACAGCTTCCGCTGCCGGTTCCAGCCCTCCGCAGGCGCCGTGACGCACGAACAGATTTCGGCGCTTTACCAGAAGGTCACCGCCGCCGGGTACGATATCGTCAAAACAGAAACCATACGGACTTTCGATGGCCAGCAAGGCTTCACACTCGCGCAAGGCCAATAAGAAGAAGCCCGCTCCCCCGGTCGTGTCCATCATCATGGGCAGCAAATCCGACTGGGAGACGATGCGCGCCGCGAGCGGGATGCTGGAAGAATTCGGTGTCGCGCATGAATGCCGGGTGGTGTCGGCGCATCGGACACCGGAGCTGATGGCGGAAGTGGCCGCCAGCGCGGAAGGGCGGGGAATTGAAGTCATCATCGCGGGAGCGGGGGGAGCCGCCCATCTGCCGGGAATGACGGCGGCGCATACAACGCTTCCCGTGCTCGGCGTGCCGGTGGAAAGCCGCTCGCTCAAGGGCCTCGACTCGCTGCTTTCGATGGTGCAGATGCCTGCCGGCGTGCCCGTCGGAACGCTGGCGATCGGCACGGCCGGGGCGAAGAACGCGGCCCTGCTGGCGGTTTCCATTCTGGCCAACAAGCGCCGTCCTCTGCGCGAGAAGTTGAAGGTGTTCCGCGAGCAGCAGAAGCGCAAGGTTCTCGAAGAGCCTCTCAATTGAAGCGCTTGCCCATGGGACGGGGAGACACGGCCGACGGCAGGCGAAACCGCCTGCCCCATGCTGGACAATCCATGGCTTTCAGGCGCTGGATTTTCCACTGTCGGGCCAGGTCTGCCGGAGCTGTCGCTTGAAGAAGACGGTCCTCCCCGGTTCCACGATCGGCGTGCTCGGCAGCGGGCAACTGGGGCGCATGTTTGCCATTGCCGCACGCCGCATGGGCTATCGGGTCCATACCTATTCGCCCGATCGCGATTCCCCCACCGGCCAGATCGCCGACATCGAAATCGACGCGGCATATGAAGATCTCGACCGCGTGCGTGAATTCGCATCGGGTGTGGACGTTGTAACGTTCGAGTTCGAGAATGTGCCGGCCGCAACCGCGGAAGCCGCAGCTGGCCGCGCGCTGGTCCGCCCCGCCGGCGATGTATTGCACACGACCCAGCATCGTCTGCGCGAGAAAACGTTCCTGAGCCGACATGGATTTCCGGTTACCCGCTTCGAGCGGATTGCGGAGGAAGGCGATCTGCCGCGCGTTGTCCCGGGGTTCGGTCCGGCGATTCTGAAGACGGCGGGCTTCGGATACGACGGCAAGGGGCAGTATCGCGTCGAGACGCTTGCCGAGGCTGAGTCTGCCTGGGAAGCGATGGGGCGACAGGAAGCGGTTCTCGAAGCCCTGGTCGACTTCGAAGCGGAATTGTCGGTCGTGGGTGTGCGCGGCGACGACGGCCAGTGCGTTTTTTATGCGCCATCGTGCAACCATCACGTGAGCGGGATTCTGGACGTCTCGTTCGCGCCCGCGCCCTTCGGTCCACATGTGGCGAAAGAAGCGATCGCGATCACGCGCGGAATCCTCGAACAATTGAACGTCACCGGCGTAGTCTGCGTAGAGTTTTTTATGGGCCGCGACGACACGCTGCTGGTGAATGAGCTCGCGCCGCGTCCGCACAATTCCGGACACCTGACCATCGACGCCTGCGTGAGCAGCCAGTTCGAGCAGCAGCTCAGATCTGTCTGCGGATTGCCGCTGGGAAGCACGGAGATGCCGCGTCCGGCGGCGACGGCCAATCTGCTCGGCGATATCTGGGGCTGTGGCGAACCCTCGTGGGAAGCGGCCCTGGCGCTGCCGGAGGTCAAGCTGCATCTCTACGGGAAGACCGAGCCGAGGCCGGGACGAAAGATGGGGCATCTGACAGCGACTGCGAGCTCAGCCGCTATCGCCGAGCGTCTGGTGCGTGACGCACGATCGCGCCTGACGGATTGATGCTATGGCGCCGGCGCGGCAATCCGGAAAAAGCGATCTGTGGATCTTCCTGATCGGCGTATTCAAGCTCTTCAAGGGCATCAGTCTGGTCATCGTCGGACTCGGGCTGTTGCATCTCCTCCACCGCGATATTGCAGCGGTCATGGAACACTGGATCGAAGTGCTGCGGGTCGATCCGGATAACCGCTTCATCCACCGGGCGCTGCTGCGCGTTTTCAACGTCACCCCGAAGCAGTTGAAAGAACTCAGCGCGGGGACCTTCGTCTATGCCGCCGTTTTTCTGACGGAAGGCACCGGGCTGCTGGCACGCAGGCACTGGGCCGAGTACATGACGCTGATCAGCACCGGCCTGTTCATCCCGCTTGAGATCTACGAGCTGTACCGGCACTTCACCTGGCTGAAGGTCGTCGTGACACTGGTCAATGCGCTGATCGTTTGGTATCTTGCAGCGCGGGTCCGAAAACGCGGCTAACGATACCTGAACTGCTAGACGTCCGAAGACCCGCCGCCATCGTCGTATGACGAATCATCCGCGAAGCTGTCGCCGGAATTGTCCCGCTCGTCGTCGATGTCCGGGCTGATGTTCTGATCCTGATCCGCCGCCTGCGCGAAACGGGAATCGTCGCCGCTACCCTGATCGATTCTGCCCCCGCGATCGTCATCGTAATAATTGTTGATGATCGTGTCCGAGCCAGGCGTGATGCCGCCGCCACCGAAGAAGCCGCCACCGCCGCCTCCGAAAAATCCGCCGCGATGTCCAAACAGCGACGACAAACTGTCGAAAGCGAGTTCACCTGCGATCACGCCCGCCGCAGTCGTGGCCGCATTGTGCAGGAAACTCGAAAATCCGCCACCTGACGGAGGCGGCGGCGCCTGGCTGGCATAACCGGAACCCTGATAGCCGGAGGGCTGCTGCAGTCGCGAATCCTGCCCCCAGCCTCCTCCTTGCGACCCTGCTTGCGACCCTGGCAGGAAACTTGTCTGCGGCTGGGGCGCGGGCTGACTCTTCAACTGGTCAATCTGCGCTTTCGCCTGATTGAGCGCCATCTCCTGAATCAAAACAGTTTGCGTGAGGATGTAGAGCGCGTCTGGCCGGGTGCCGATCGTGTGAAGGATGAGATCGTAAGCGTCCCGATCGATTTCCGGCGCGGGTGCCGTCCGGATGCGGTCGGCCAGTCCGGAAATCATTTGTTGTTCCTGTGCGGTCATTTCGCCCTCTCTTCTTATGGTACGAGGCTGGGCGCCTGTCCGTTCCGTCGGGTCGCTTATAGTGGTTTTTCGTCGATCGATTATGAAGACTGCTTTCCTTTTTCCGGGCCAGGGCTCGCAGTTCGCGGGCATGGGCAAGTCGCTGTCGGAAAACTTTCCAGCGGCGCGCGAATGCTTTGAGCAGGCGGACGATGCGTTGGGCTTCGCTCTGTCCAGGATGTGCTTCGAAGGTCCGGAAGAAGAGCTCAAGCGTACGGAATTTCAGCAGCCGGCGCTACTCGCCGTTTCGTTTGCCGCATTCACGGTTTTGCGAACGGAGGTGGGCGATCCGCACTATGTGGCGGGGCACAGCCTGGGGGAGTATTCGGCGCTGGTGTCCGCGGGCTCGCTCGATTTCGGCGAAGCTCTCCGCCTCGTCAACAAACGGGGACGCTACATGCAGGAAGCCGTGCCGGCCGGTGTTGGCGCCATGGCCGCGCTGCTGAGACTGCCGGAGGGCAAGCTCGACGAGGTGCTGGCCGCGGCCGCGCAGGGAGAGGTCGTAACCCCGGCCGGCTTCAATTCTCCGGACCAGACCGTAATCTCCGGGAACGCGGGCGCGGTCGAGCGTGCCATGGAACTCGCCAAAGCGGCGGGAGCGAAACGGGTTGTCTCGCTGCCGGTGAGCGCACCGTTCCATTGCCCCCTGATGCGGCCCGCGCAGGAGCGCCTGAAACCCGATCTGGATGCGACGCAGTTCGCCGATCTGCGAATTCCTCTGATCAACAATTGGCAGGCGCGTGAGATCCATTCGGGCAGTGAGGCCCGCGAGGGGTTGTACCAGCAGGTGCCGAATCCAGTGCGCTGGACGGATACCATCGGATACCTCGCGGCAAACGGTGTTGTGCGGTGGTTCGAAGCGGGCGCCGGCGCCGTGCTTTCGGGATTGCTCAGGACCATCGTCGCGGGCGGCAAGTGCATTTCGTTCGGCGATGCGAAGGACATGGAAAAACTGGCTTGATGTTGTTGTACCGCCAACGATCTTGTCGTTCGTCCGGATCGGACAAATCGCCGTCCGCTCTTTGCAGCCCGGTCTCACCGTCGATCCGCAGACGGCGCAAAATCACCCTGCGCAAAAACAATAACGTCTCATGCCAGGCCATTGCCTGGTAAGTTCGCGACGTTGTCAGCCGCATACTTCGCCGGTGTTATCGTGGTGCACAAGTGAACGAACCGGAAACGCAATCCCTGCGCGACCTGCTGGGGCGCAGGCCTTCCAGAATCGAACTCGATCGCGCGGCCATCGAGATCGCGCGCATAGAATATCCCGACCTCGACGCTGACGCGTGCATCACGGAACTGGACGATCTTGCATTCGCCATCGCGGAACGCGCGCATGACCTTTCCAACGGAGAGCACTTCGTCGAAACGGCCAATGCGTACCTGTTCGGCGAAGCGGGCTTTCGCGGCAACAACGAGAATTATTACGACCCGGCGAACAGCTGTCTGAACCGCGTGCTCGAAACCCGCGTCGGCATTCCTATCACGCTTTCGCTGATCTACATGGAGGTCGCGCGGCGGCTCGCGAAGAATGTAACCGGCGTGGGGTTGCCCCGGCATTTCGTCGTGCGCTATGACGACCGCAGCTATTCCGCGTTGATGGATCCCTTCGACGGTGGACGTCTGCTCACTATGAGCGACTGTTGCCGTCTGGCTCAGGTCGACGAGCTTGATCTCTCCTGGCTGCAATCCGTCGACAAACGTTTTGTCGCGTTACGGATGATCAACAACATGCGCGGCATTTATTTCATGCGCAAGGAATCCGCCAAAGCGCTGCGGATTCTCGATCTGCTGATCGAAGCTGAGCCCGGCAGCGCCGATGAACACAAGCAGCGCGCCGTCGTCCTGCTGCAGAGCGATCGGATGCAGGAGGCGATGAGCGCTTTCCAGCGATACCTCGAGCTGGATCCGAAGGCATCGGACCGCGAACAGGTCGAGGAGCAGATTCACAACATTGCATTCTGGTTGGCATCGCGCAACTGATGGCGGAGGTTTTCATCACGGGTGGGACCGGCTATATGGGGCGGCACCTGATCCCCAAACTCCTCAGCCGCGGCCATAAGATTACTGCGGTTGCGCGGGAAGGCTCCGAGCAAAAACTTCCCGGCGGGTGCGAGGTCATCGTGGCGGACGTCTTTGACCGGACAACGTGGCGGAAGCATCTCCGCTCCGAACATACGATGGTGCATCTGGTAGGCGTGGCGCATCCGTCGCCTTCGAGGACTCTGGAATTTGTGGATATCGACCTGCGCTCCGCGCGCGAAGCGATTCTCGCCGCGAAAAGCGAGCAGGTCGCGCAGTTCGTGTATGTGAGCGTCGCCCAACCCGCGCCGGTGATGAAGGCCTATATTGCTGTCCGCGCGGCGTGCGAGGGGGCAATTCGCGAAGCCGGGTTGCACGCGACGATTTTGCGTCCCTGGTATGTGTTGGGGCCCGGACACTGGTGGCCGCTCCCGCTGCTGCCCTTCTACAAAATCGCGGAGTTCGTGCCGGGAATCTCGGAAACAGCCCAACGGCTCGGTCTGGTGCTACTGGCGGAGATGATTGCGGCGCTCGTAGCGGCTGTTGAGAATCCGGCCGAGGGAATAAAGATCGTCGATGTTCCGGGAATAAGGGCTGCGGCGAAGGCGTTTGTCTAAATCGGGATCAGAATTCGTCTTCTTTTTCTTTCTTGTTCGGCTCGCTGTTGCGCCGGAAGAGGATGATAACGACGGTTACCAGAGCAAAAATTCCGGCGACGATTCGCACCATAATTACGGCGGAAGTGGAAGTCAGCATGGCGGAAAAACGACCCCAGCAGTATACCCCGGATCGTTTGAAAACGATAGTGTTGCGTTTGGCCGCCGGCGGGGTACAATCCGGTTTGGAGCGTGGCCGCAAGGCGAGGGACGGCTTATCATTTTTGATCCAACACTCAAGAATGAGGGAGTCCGCTCAAGCAGCGTCTGTGTGCCAGTCCCTGCCGGGTAACACCGGTGGATGACTCCTGATGGCGCTCGGTTGATTCCCACCCTTTACCAAAGGGGGTCAAAAACGAGTCGAAGCCGCCGGGTGGTGCGCTCCAAAAAAATCAGGCCTGGGGCTTTTCTTCCGCTTCCAGAAGACGGACGCTGCTGGCGGCGATTTTGCCATTGCGATCCATCCCCAGGTCGTAAGCGACCTTGGCGCCCGGAACAAGGGCCGTCGCATCGCCCTGATGCAGGCGCGAGATGTGGAAGAAGATGTCTTTTCCACCGCCGTCCGGGCGGAGGAAGCCGAATCCCTTCTCCTCGAAGTAGGTCATTACGGAGCCCGTCTGCACGTCGGTGGGCGCCTCTTCGGAAGCTTCACCCGAAGCGGCTGTGGGGCTGTTCTGCGGGCGGCCGGTTTTGTCGCCGACTCCCTGCTTCAGCAGCGCCATATCCTCATCGGTCAGCTCGGAAGACGGCTGTGCCTCCGTCGGCATCTTCAGGTTGGGGTTTTTTCGGAGCGACTCTTCGAAGAGGCGTTTCTGTCTGGCGTTCATGAATACTTTGGATCTTGGATTCAGGCCTGCGCCGGAACGGCGACAGCTTTCGGCTTGCGTGCACGTGAGGCCCGTTTCTCGGCGGGTGGTTGACGATCGCTTTTCTTGAGCGACGAAATCACCATGGTGGTGACGAATTTCTTTTCGCCGTGGTCGTCGAATTTGATGACAATGCGTTCGTCGGAGCTCGCAAGAACGGTGCCAAGTCCGAACTTCTGGTGCTCGACCTGAGCGCCCTGGTTAAAATTAGCCATGTTGATGTGGGGTTACTCCTTGGGAGTATCGCGTGTTGCTTCGATGTGGAAGGAATGCGCGCAAACTACACACTTATAATAGCATAGCCTGAAGCAATCAAATGGTATTGGAGACTATCCGGACATGGCTGTCCGCCGAAGGCGTCCGCTTTCATGAAGTTCATCATGAACCCACCCGGACATCGGAAGACTCGGCGCGCGCCCGCGGCGAGCCGCTCAGCGTCGGTGGCAAAGCACTGCTCATCAGAGTGGACGGCATCCCTCGCCTGTTCGTGCTGAGCGCCGGCCGGAAGCTCGACTCGGCTGCCGTCAAACGCTACTTCGGAGCCCGTAAGACGCGATTCGCGACTGCCGAAGAGCTTGCGGAGCTGACCGGGCTGGTGCCGGGCTCGGTGCCTCCGTTCGGCCAGCCCGTGTTGCCGTTTCCGCTGTATGTGGATCCTTCCGTTTTCGCGAACGAACGCATCGCTTTCAATGCAGGCTCGCTCACCGATTCGATCATTATGTCTGTGACGGATTACCGGCGCCTCGCCTCTCCGGAAGTCTTCGAATTCGCGGAGCCGGCCGAATCATCCTGAGCGCAGCCGCGCGCGGCCGAACTGGCGGCAAGCATCGTCTGACGCGCCAGACGTCCGCCCAAAGTATTTTGCACGCGCTCCCGGATAAAAGGCGACAATGAGTCATGTCATCTCGAAACGGGGATAAGGCCCGCTACGGTCGATTGCGAAAGAAAAAGATTGCCCGCCGTGTGCGCACGCGCGAGCTCTCCGCTGGATCAGCAGGCGCCGTCACGGCCGCGGCTGACAAATCCCCGAAATCCGATAGTTAAAGGTTTGGTTTCCAAAATCCGGTCGTGGTGTGCCGTTTCAGAAGTTAACTTCAGCAACTGACGGATGGTCAGGATTCTGAGGATGCGCAGCGCCGTACGATAGCGGCTCAGGTTTTAGCCCGTCGACATTACGGCACTCATTCCGGCGCTTTTCCAATTAGGGCGCCGGTTCGATCCGCAACAGCGCCCCGTGGTTCTCTTCCGTCAGCACATAGAGGAACCCGTCCGGACCCTGCCGAACATCCCGCACCCTCTGATGCAACTCCGTCAGCAATGACTCCCGCCGCAGCTCTTCCATTTTGTCGTTGAATACGACGCGCTCCAGCCGCCCCGTACCCGGAATCTCCCCGTACCGCATCCCGCCGACGAACACATTCCCTTTCCACGCCGGAAATTTGTCGCCCGAATAAAACGTCATCCCGGACAAAGCAATCGAAGGAATCCAGGTTACGATCGGCTCCGTCACGCCTTCCTTCGACGGTGAGTCGGAAATCCGTGGACCGTTGTAATCCCTCCCATAACTCACCGAAGGCCAGCCGTAATTATGTCCAGCCTGAATGTGGTTGATCTCATCGCCGCCGTTTGGCCCGTTCTCGTTCGAGTAAACCTCGCCCGTTTGGGGATGAATCGTCAGCCCGAGTTGATCCCGGTGACCCATCGTATAGATCTCGGGCTTGTAGCCTGCCTTGCCGACGAACGGGTTGTCCGCGGGCACGGTTCCGTCATCCCTAAACCTCAGCACCTTGCCGTAATCGCTCGCAGGATCCTGCGCCAGCTTTCCGGTCGCCGCGCCCGTCGTCATAAAAAGAAGACCATCGCGCGCGAATGCAATCCTCGACCCGCCCAGCACCGTTGTCATCTCGCCGGTAAACAGATCGCGCACATCGGTCAATCCCTTCCCATCGAAGCGTCCCCGCGCCAGTGTCGTCGCCGACTGCCCGTTCTGGCCTGGTTTGCTGTATGTGAAGTAGATGAGCTTGTTGTCGGCGAACTTCGGATGCAAAGCCAGATCGAATAACCCGGCGTTCCGCACGGCGTTGACTTTGGGGATGCCGCTCAGCGGATTCGTATCGAGCACGCCTTTATGGATCATCCGCAGCTGGCCACCGCGCTCTGTCACGAGCATGTCGCCATCCGGCAGAAATGCCAGGCTCCACGGATGCGGAATCCCGCGGGCCACCACACTCACCTTGATCTTGTGCTGTTCCGCCGTATCGAAGGTGAACGGACCCGCGCCCAGCGGCGGTACGGCCGCGCCGATTGGCGGAGCCTGCTGTGCGAAAAGCGGCGCGAAGAGTAAACTACTTGCCCACCAGATGACCGAGGTCCTTGTTGTTCTCATTGCAGACATATTCCAGTAATTCCGTATCGGGAAGCAATCGGAAACTCTCGTTGACGATCCACGGCTTCGTGTAAGCCTTCGGATCGTCGATCGTAATTTCGACATTCATATGGCCCGCGTCCTTGCGCCGGAACCGTTCCGTTACATGCAGCGCATCCGTGCTGGGGCGTCCGTCGTTATCGAGCCAGCCCTTGTCGTTGAAACCGGCTGTCTCGACCGCCAGCGTGTCGCCTTCCCAATGCCCCACCGAGTACCCCATCCAGGTCGGATTCGGGTCCTTCGGCAGTGGCCGCCCGTCGAGAAAGATCTGGCGGAAGCCGTGCACAGCCTCATAGAGAATTACCATCTCGCCCGGCGAATTCAGAATCTTGAACGGATACGGCACGTTATCCGCGCGCGGTACGCCCGCCATGATGCAATGGCCAACCGGATCTTCGATGCTCAGATTCTCCCGGCGTTTCTCGTAAAGCGCCTTCGCCGCCGGTTGAAACGGAATATCCTCCGGCTTCATTCCCGTCGCGATGCTGAACACGTAGCCGGACGGAGGCATCCAGATCCCCGAAAAATCCGGTTTGCCGTCAGCGGTTCGCGGTGCAGGTGCGGTTAAATTCGGTTTGCCATCGGCCGCCCGCGGCAATCCTTTCGACGGATAGTTCAGCCACTGCGCGGCGGCCGGCAAACAGAGCACAAACACAAGAATGTTGATCTTCATGGCACTGGCCGGGTCCAGTATATCCGCCCGCGAAAGAAGAAATCCCGTGCTATGCTGAGTTTTTCTGGTAGAGGTGCGGTGGCCATGACCGCGCGCGAAGTTCCCGCAGTCCCGGGAGGCGCGCTGGAAGGGGCCATCCGCCGAAATCGGCGTGGCGGGAACGGTCACGATCGGTTGGGGACGCGAGTTAAATCTCCGTCACTGTCATCCGGTAATTCGGATGGAGCGCTATCGGGATAGTGAACACCAGTAGTCCCTCCTCACTCTCCTCTGTAGCGTCTCAACAATTTCTATGCAGCGCCGGCGATCTTGCCGCCGGTGTAGTTAGTAAGTAAAAGGTACTTACCTATGGAAGACGCTTTCACCCTCACCCGCACTCTCATCGACATCCCGTCCGTCACACCGGACGAAGCGGCGGTTGGCGAATGGCTCTACTCTTACCTCTCCGATCTTGCGGCGCGCCACAATGGCATCGCTGAAAAACACGAAGTCGAGCCCAACCGCTACAACGTCTACGCCCAGTTCACCGACCCTGGCACCCCACCCGTCGTCACTCTTTCCACCCACATGGATACCGTCCCGCCCTTCGTCCCATCCCGCGAAGACGGCGAATTTATCTGGGGGCGCGGCGCCTGCGACACCAAAGGCATCATCGCCTCCATGCTGACCGCGGCCGAGCGACTGCTCGCGCGCGGCATCCGCAACTTCGCACTCCTCTTCGTCGTCGGCGAAGAGCGCAACAGCGCCGGAGCCCAATACGCCTCTCAGCATCCCCGCGGCTCGAAATACATCATCAACGGCGAACCTACCGAAAACCAACTCGCCATCGGATCCAAAGGCGCCCTCCGTTACGAATTAGTCGCGCGTGGACGGATGGCGCACTCCGCCTATCCCGAACTCGGAGACTCCGCGATCAATAAATTACTCGATGCGCTTGACGCCATCCGCAAGATCGACTTACCCGTGGACCCCGTTCTTGGAGCCAGCACCCTGAACATCGGCACCATCCACGGTGGCCGCGCGCCGAATGTTATTCCCGATGAAGCCCGCGCCGAAATCTTCATCCGCCTCGTGGGCGATTCCGCGAGCACTCGCGCAATGCTGGCGGAGGCCGTCGGCGATAAGGTCGAACTGAACTTCGTCCTCGAAATTCCGGCCGTTCGGCTCACCCCCGTGGAAGGACTCCCCACCAGAGTCGTCGCCTACACGACCGACATACCGGCCTTCCTGGGCGCGTGGGGTCAACCCCTCTTACTCGGACCCGGCACCATCCACGTAGCCCACACGCTCGACGAGCGCGTCCCGAAAGAGCAGTTACTCGACGCTGTCGAAATCTATCAACGAATGGTCATTCAGTTACAGGCAAAACTTCAATGAGAAAAATACCCGTAGGTATCCTCGGCGCCACCGGCATGGTGGGCCAGCACTTCATCAAATTTCTCGACGGTCACCCGCTCTTCGACCTCACCTGGCTCGGCGCCAGCGAACGTTCCGCAGGTAAACGCTACTCTGACGCCGCGAAGTGGCACCTCCCTGCCACTGCACCCGAAGCCATATCCGCGCTCAAAGTGGAAGAAGCAAAGCCGGGGAACGCCCCTCAACTCGTCTTCTCCGCGATGGATGCGAACGTTGCCACCGAAATCGAGCAGGCCTTCGCGAAGGCAGGGCACCTCGTTGTCTCCAACTCGCGCAACCATCGCATGGAGCGCGACGTGCCTCTCATCGTTCCGGAGCTTAATCCGGACCACCTCCAGCTCCTCCCGGCGCAACAGAAAGCCCGCAGCTGGAAAGGACAGATCGTGACCAACCCGAACTGCTCGACGATCGTCCTCACGATGGGGCTCGGACCGCTCAAGCAGTTCGGCATCACTCGCGTCGTCGCCACAACTCTGCAGGCCATCTCCGGCGCGGGCTACCCCGGCGTGCCTTCGATGGACATCGTCGCCAACGTCGTCCCCTACATCGGCAACGAAGAGGAAAAGATGCAGCAGGAGACCCAGAAAATCCTCGGCGCTTTCGCCGGCGATCACATCGAGGATCTCGCCGCCAAAGTCAGCGCCCACTGCAACCGCGTCCCGGTAGTCGACGGACATACCGTAACCGTCTCGGTGGAATTCTCCAGCAAGCCCACGGAAGCCGACCTGCGCCACGCCTTCGAAACATTCTCGGCAGTTCCGCAGCAGCGCAAACTGCCCAGCGCCCCGAAGCACCCGGTCCAATACATGACCGAACAGGACCGTCCGCAACCCCGCAAAGATGCGGAGCGGGAGCGCGGCATGGCCGCCTTCGTCGGACGCCTGCGCCCCTGCCAGGTCCTCGACTGGAAGTTCGTCGCTCTCGCCCATAACACCATTCGTGGAGCCGCCGGCGCCGCGGTCCTCAACGCCGAGCTCATGCACTCCGAAGGATTGCTGTCATGACAGGCTGCGTATCACTACTCGCAGAATTCTTGTACTACGACGCGCCGATTTCTCCGCAAGCCGCGAAGATCTTCGGTGGCGCACGTGGGGCCGGTTGGCAATCTGCGGCCGATTGTCAATCGGCCTGGTCAGTCGAAGCCGGTGGCGGCGCCGCGGCTCTGTGGGGCAGGTCGGCAACCCGCGGCCGATTGTCAATCGGACTGGTCAGTCGAGGCCGGTTGGAGCTCCGCTGCTCCATGGGGCGGGATGGCTTCCCGCGGCGGATTGGCAATCCGCTCTCGAAGGAGCTTCTTTCCTCATGATCGTAATGAAGTTCGGCGGAACCTCCGTAGAATCCGCCGCGGCGATAGAGCGCGTAGCGCAGATAGTCAAAGCCCGCAGCAACCGGAAACCGATCGTGGTCGTTTCCGCCATGGGCAAGACCACCAACAAACTTCTCGCCATCGCCCAAACCGCCATCGCCGGCAAGCGCGAAGACTACATCCGCCAGCTCCACGACCTCCGCGACTTCCACTCGCGCGAAGCCCGCCAGGTCGTTCCGCTCTCACATCGCGCCGAGCTCGACCGCACCCTCGACGACCACTTTCAGGAAATGACTGAGCTCGTCAAGGGCATCGCGGTGCTCGGCGAACTGACGCCGCGCTCCATCGATGCCATCTCCAGCTACGGCGAGCGCCTATCGAGCTACATCGTCGCTCTCGCCTTCGAACATTTCGGCTTACCCTCGGCGCATCTCGATTCCCGCCGCGTCATTGTCACGGATCGCCGCCACACCCAGGCAGCGCCCATCTTCTCCGAAACCTGGAAACGTCTCGCGGAAATCGTTCCACCACTCGCGCAACAGAAAGTCGTTGTCATGGGAGGTTTCATCGCCTCCACCCAGGATGGCATTACCTCGACTCTCGGACGCGGCGGCTCCGACTTCACCGCCTCCATCGTCGGCGCGGGCGTCCATGCCGAAGAAATACAGATCTGGACCGACGTCGACGGCATGCTCACAGCCGACCCCACTATTCTCCCCGGCGGACATCGCGTCAAAACTATTTCGTTCGCAGAGGCCGCCGAGTTGGCCTATTTCGGCGCCAAAGTCCTGCACCCCTCGACCGTGATCCCGGCCATCGAGCGCAACATTCCGGTGCTTATCCTGAACTCCCGCCGCCCGGATGTTGCCGGCACACGCATCGTGAAGGAATCGGTCCCATGCTCCAATGCCGTGAAGTCCATCGCGTGCAAACGCAAGATCGCGCTGGTAAATATTCACTCGACGCGCATGCTCATGGCCCACGGCTTCCTGCGCCGGATCTTCGAAATCTTCGACCGTCACGAAACCTCCGTGGACATGGTCGCCACAAGCGAAGTCAGCGTCTCGCTTACGATCGACGATACGAATCAGACAGCTGCCATTTGCCGCGAACTAAGCGAATTCGCCGAAGTCACCATGGAGCCCGATCAAGCCATCGTGTGTCTCGTAGGCGAGAATATCCGCTACACTCCGGGAGTGGCCACCCGGGTCTTCGGCGCTCTGCGGAACACCAACATCCGCATGATCTCGCAAGGCGCCTCGCTCCTGAACCTAAGCGTAGTCGTAGCCGAAAAGGACCTTCGCCAGTCAGTCGAAGCTCTCCACACTGAATTCTTCACCACACTCGATCCGGCGGTGTTCGAATGACCTGTTTGTGTTCATTGGTGGTCATTCGTGGCCAAAAGGTTCTCGTCTCATGACGATCGCCCTCATCGGCTACGGCAAAATGGGCCACATGACCGAAAGCCTCGCCCTCGCGCGAGGCATCCACATCGGCCCCAAACTCGACGAATTCGACACTGCGATCACGCCCGAGCGATTTCGGAACGTCGATGTGGCGATAGACTTCTCGACACCGGACGCAGTAATCGGCAACATTGAAAGTCTCTCTGCCCTCGGCGTTAACCTCGTGATCGGGACAACGGGATGGCAAGACAAAGCGGCGCACGTCCGCGCCCTGGTTGAAGAGAACAACATCGGCCTCGTCTGGAGCCCCAACTATTCCATCGGCGTCAACGCCTTCTTCCGCATAGTGGCCGAAGCCGCGAAACTCCTTTCGAACGAGCCGGCCTACGAAGCGTGGGCCTGGGAGATCCATCACTCCGCAAAAAAGGACGCGCCGTCCGGCACGCTGCTGAAGCTCGTGGATGACATGAAAGCCGCGGGCTACGCGCGCAACATAGACGTATCATCGAACCGGGCAGGGAAGATCGCCGGCACCCACGAAATCGGATTCGACAGCGCAGCCGATACAATCACCTTGCGGCACACCGCCCGCAGCCGCGAAGGCTTTGCCCTGGGAGCCCTCAAGGCCGCCGAGTGGATCGCGGGCAAAAAAGGTTTTCACGAATTCGCAGACATACTATTTCAGCAATAGGGAGGTGGCACATGTTTACAGGATGTGGAACAGCAATGGTGACTCCGTTCCGCAAGGACGGCTCGCTCGACGAACCAACCCTTCGAAAACTCATTCGCCGTCAAATCGACCAGGGCATCGATTTCCTCGTACCCTGCGGCACCACCGGTGAAAGCCCGACGCTCACTCGGGAGGAGCACCTGCGGGTAGTCGAGCTCTCAATCGAGGAAGCCGCGGGCAAGACTCCTGTCCTCGCCGGAGCCGGCGGCAACAACACGCGCGAAGTTATCGAGCTCGCCCGAGCCTGCGAAAAGCTCGGCGCGGACGGCATCCTTTCCGTCACCCCTTACTACAACAAGGCCACACAGGAAGGGCTTTTCCAGCACTACTCGGCCATCGCCGCCGCCATCAAAATCCCGATCATTTTGTACAGCGTCCAGGGGCGTACCGGCATCAACATCGAGCCCGCCACCGTTGTGCGCCTCGCCGCAGTCCCCAACATCATCGGCATCAAGGAGGCTTCCGGCAACATCGCGCAGATCGCCGAGATCATCCACCGCGTCCCGGAAAACTTCATCGTGCTCTCCGGTGACGATGCCATGACCCTCCCCGTCATCGCGCTCGGCGGACGCGGCATCGTCTCCGTGGTCTCGAATCAGATTCCCGGCGCCATGGCAGAGCTCGCGCGCCTCGCCAACCACGGTGACTTCGCAGGCGCTCGCCGCATTCAGCGCCAGTACATGGGTCTCATGCAGGTCAATTTCATCGAGGCGAATCCGATTCCCGCGAAGTGGGCCATGTCGGTCATGGGCTTGCTCGATCCCGCTTACCGCCTTCCTATGGTCGAACCCACCGCCGCGAACAAGAAGAAAATCGAAGAAGTCGTCGAACAGGTCGGCTTGCTCACGGCAGCTGGCGCCCGCTGAACCCGCTCCACGGTTCACAAATAGACCAGCCCCTTGCGGACGCCCAGCGTTACGGCCTCAGTGCGTGAACCGGCGTTCAACTTCGAGAGGATCGACGTCACGTGGAATTTGACCGTGTGCTCCGAAATGCCCAGCTTGTGCGCGATGAGCTTGTTGCTGGCGCCATCAGCCAGTAGCCGGAGCACCTCGATCTCGCGAGGGGTAAGCGCGACCGTGGGCGGTTCCCTGTTGGATTCTTTTTCCAGAACGGATTCACCTCGCATCCACGAGCTGAAAGCGCTGCTTTCCATGAGGACAGCCGCCGCGGCAGTCGAATCCAGCAGCGCCTCCGACGCGGCGAGGGAGCACGTCCCAACCACCTCGAACTGGTCCGTTTCGGAGATGGCCGCCGCGAGACCCGCGCGCACAATCGGCGATTCGCCGACCACCAACACCCGGATTCTCTCTTCCGCCGCCTCGTTCAAAGCGCCGCCTGTCGCATCCGTTGTTTCGTTGATTGCCAACACCTGGAGTTAATAATGCGATGCGGCCCGTGAGCCCCTGGATTCGCGGCGGACGGTCGCTACAGCGTGATCTTGCCCAGAATGACTGCGCGCCGGGCGCCGGTTGCCGAAGGAAGGTTCCCTGTCCGGCGCATCCACGTGCGATACGCCAGGATCGCAAATGCGACGGCTTCCTTCGCATCGGGATCGACGCCAAACTCGGCTGTGGTGGTGATTCTGCATGCCGGGAGGAAGGCCGCGAGCTGCGCCATGAGCTGGCTGTTATGGATGCCGCCTCCGGCCGCGATAATTTCCCCGGTCCCTGGAGCGAAGCTGCCGACGGCCGTCGCGAGGGTCGCCGCGGTCAGCGCGGTTGCGGTGGCGATGAGGTCTTCCATCGGCAATCCCGTGGCCAGCATACGGTCGACGAACGCGGCGCCATACTCTTCCCGCCCGGCGCTCTTCGGGGGCTTCGCTTTGTAATACCGGTCGCGCAGCAACCCATCGAGAAGCGGAGGATTGACGTGTCCCCGCGCCGCAATTGCTCCACCGCGGTCGAAGCGTTGCCTGCCCGAAGTCATCCTTTCAACCAGTTGATCGATCACCATGTTGCCGGGACCTGTGTCGAATGCAATCACCTGATCGGCGGTCCCACCGCGCCGCAGAACTGTGATGTTTGCAATGCCCCCGATGTTCAGCGCTACGCGGTTCCGGCGCGCGCCGGCAAAGAGCAGAAAATCCGCGAATGGAACCAGCGGCGCCCCTTGTCCTCCTGCCGCCACATCGCGCGTGCGGAAATCGGATACGACCGGTCTCCCCAGGCGCTCGGCAACAACCGAAGCCTCGCCGATCTGGAGCGTGTTGGCGTGTCGCCCGCGGCCCTCATGATGAATCGTCTGGCCGTGGCAGCCGATGAGTTCGATCGAATCCGGCGAAATGCGGTGGCGTTTGCAGGTTGCGAGGACAGCCTTCGCGTAGAGTTCTCCAAGTTCGAAATTAAGGCGCGAGATTTCCGCTGCGCTCGACGCTGACAGAATGCGCGTACGCATTGACTGCGGATACGCCGTCGTCGAATGAGCGACGGTCCGCACACGCTTTCCGCCAGTCTCGACGATCGCAACATCGACGCCGTCGAGCGACGTCCCGCTCATGATGCCCGCGATTCTCATCCGATCTCGCGTTGCATATCTTCCAGAAACCGAAGAGCTTCGATGGGCCTCATCTCGTCGATTTTTAAACCGCGAATCTTCTGCTTGATGTCGTCGGCGCCAGGCTCGAACAAGCGAATCTGCACAGCCGCCGGCTCGGGATGCGGCGAAAGCTGCTCGACAGCCCGGTGCTCTGTCTTCTCGTGCAGGGCCAGAACCTCGCGGGCGCGTTCGATCACGCCCATCGGCAAACCGGCCAGCCGCGCGACTTCGATTCCATAACTGCGGTCCGCTTTGCCTGGCTCGACCTTGCGAAGAAAGATGATCCGGTCGCCTGCTTCTTTCACCGACACCCGCAGATTGCGCACACATGGCAACTGCTCCGCCAACTCCGTCAACTCGTGATAGTGAGTTGCGAAGAGCGTCTTTGCGCGAGTCATGGTCGAGACATGCTCAACGATGGCCCAGGCCAGCGAAAGGCCGTCGTAGGTTGCCGTCCCGCGCCCGATTTCATCCAGAATGATGAAACTCCGCGGGGTCGCCGTATTGAGGATAACGGCGGTCTCGGTCATCTCGACCATGAACGTCGAACGGCCGCGCGCCAGATTATCCGACGCGCCGATGCGTGTGAAGATTCGATCGATGACGGGCAGCAGCGCGGAATCGGCCGGCACCCACGAGCCCATCTGCGCCATGATCGCGATGAGCGCGGCCTGTCGGAGGTAAGTGCTCTTGCCGCCCATATTTGGTCCGGTGATGATGGCGATCTGGTCGGTCTCGTCGTTCAGATAGAGATCGTTCGGAATGAAGCGCCCGGCTTCCTCGTTCGCCAGCTTCTCGATTACGGGATGCCTTCCCGCTGCAATGCGCATCTCTCCCGGTCTATCCAATGTGCCGGCAAATTGCGGACGCGAATAGCGGTTCTCCGCGCCAACTTGCGCGAGTGCCGCCGACACATCGAGTTCCGCGACAGCGCTTGCAGTGGCGCGAATCCGCTGCGCATGATTGGCTGTGTTCTGGCGGACGTCGCCGAAAATTCTCTTCTCGATGTCCAGAATCTTCTCATCCGCCGCCAGCACTTTGCGCTCGTATTCTTTTAGCTCCGGCGTCGTGAAGCGTTCGGCATTCACCAGGGTCTGCTTGCGTTCGTAGTCCATCGGCGCAAGGTGCCGGTTGGCATTCGAAATCTCGATGTAATAGCCGAAGACGTTGTTGAATCGGATTTTCAGCGACGCGATTCCGGTGCGCTGCCGCTCGCGCGCTTCGATCTGCGCAATAAACTGGCGCCCATTCTGGCTAAGGTCGCGCAGTTCGTCGAGCTCGGCGTCATACCCTGCGCGAATCGTCGGCCCATCGCCGATATTGACCGGCGGGGTTTCGGCCAGAGCCGCCAGTATGGGTCCGGAAGCCTCCGGCACGGAATCGAGCCGCGCGAAAGTATCCAGCAATCGCGCCGAAAGCGGTTTGGTTGCCAGCCGAACCGATTCCTGCAGCTTTGGAGTCTGGTCGAGGGATTTTCCCAACGCCAGAAGATCGCGCGGTCCGGCGCTCGCAATCGCCACTTTCGCCAGCAGCCGCTCGATGTCAAGCACGGGCGTGAGTTGTTTTCGCAACTCCGCGCGCAGAATCGTCTCCCGCGCCAAATCGCTCACGGCGTCGAGGCGCTCTTCGATTTCCGTCCTGTCGAGCGATGGCCGCAGCAGCCGCTGGCGCAGCATCCGTCCGCCCATCCCCGTCGCCGTCTGGTCCAGAACCCCGATCAGCGTAGCGCCGCCATCCGAGAAGATCGGCTCAACCAGCTCCAGATTGCGCACTGTGACCGCGTCGAGCACCATCGTATCCGCGCGGTCGAAATATTTCGGTGGATCCAGGTGGTCAAGGGCCGCCCGTTGCGTATCCCGCAGGTAGTGCAGGACCGCTCCACCCGCCGCCACCGCCGCGCTCCTTCCCGCCAGCCCGCATCCATCGAGCGACAGCAGCTTGAAGTGCTCACGCAGGATGCGATCCGAGTAGTCGACGCTGAAGACCCAGTCGTCGAGCTCGGTGACGATCCATCGCTTCGGTTCGGGTTGCGGGAACAATGGCGCCTCCGCTGCCACCAGCACTTCGCGTGCGCCGATGCTTTCAAGCATCCCCGGTAACTCGGCGAGTTCGAGTTCCGTCGCGCGGAATTCGCCGGTCGAGACGTCGACCCACGCCAGACCGGCTTTGGTTCCGTTGCGGGAGCAGGCGGTGAGGTAGTTGTTCTCGTGCGAGCGCAGCAGATGCGCGTCGGTCGCGGTGCCGGGCGTCACGATGCGCGTAACTTCGCGCCGCACCAGCTTCTTCCCCGGACCCGCGTCCTCGATTTGATCGCAAATCGCCACGCGATACCCGCGCCCGATCAGACGCGCGATGTAGCCCTCGGCTGAATGATAAGGCACGCCGCACATCGGTATGGCCTGACCCTTCTCCTTATTCCGTGCCGTGAGCGTGATCTCGAGCTCCTTCGCCGCCACGATGGCATCGTCGAGAAACAGCTCGTAGAAATCCCCCAGACGGAACAGGAGCAAGGCGCCCGGAACCTGCTCTTTGATTGCGTGATATTGCCGCATCAGCGGCGTGGAGGCGGATTCGGCCAACGACACTGGGGTCAGTATACGACCCGTCGAAGAACCGTCATGCTTTAAGCAGGGGCGCGCGTACCGCCATTCCAATCGACAAATATCTTCATACCCGTTTCCCGGACCTTGACCGCGAATACAGGGCATTGCCAGACTAACTGCACAGGAAAGCTCAGAGCGTGCTGATCCTGTTCTTTGTTTTATTGCGGAGGTGACCCTGAACCAGGCATTGAGCTTCTCCCCGCCAACGTCTTCGATCGGCACCAGTGTCGGAGCCGCGCAACCGGTGCGATATTATGCAGGGCATTATGACTTTCTGGGCCCGAGCGCTGCGGCGTCCGCAAAGCCTTTGGCTTCGCAAGGCGCTTTTCCAGATTCATCTGTGGACCGGTATTTTCCTCGGGATCTACATCATCCTCAGCAGCGTCAGCGGCAGCGCAATCGTCTTTCGCAATGAGCTCTACAAAAATCTGTGGCCGGGGCCGAAGCTGGTAGCCATGTCCGGGCCGCGCCTGACGAAAGACCAGTTGAAGAAGGCTGTCCGCCAGGTCTGGCCGAAGTATTCCGTCACTTACGTCTGGGAATCGAAACGGCCCAATGAGGCCACCGAAGTCTGGATCGAACCGGACAATGTTTCGCATCCCAAAACCAAAGGCCGCCTCGTCAATCCGTTTACCGGTGAGGATCTCGGACCCTCGCGGCCCGCGCTGATCGGCGTGCTGGCGTGGCTTTCGGACCTGCACACGAATTTACTGGCCGGGCGCACCGGCCGGAAAGTCAACGGCGCGATGGCGATCCTGGTCGTCCTTCTCAGCATCACGGGCTTGATGATCTGGTGGCCTGGCGCCGGCCGCTTGCGCCGCAGCCTGACGATCGACTTCAAGACCAACTGGAAGCGCTTCAACTGGGACCTCCACACCGTCGTCGGCTTTTGGATGTTCGCGTTCGTTTTCATCTGGGGCGTTACCGGCGTCTATCTGGTTTTCCCGACGCCATTCCAGGTGGTCGTCAATCAGTTCTCGCATCTGCAGCTTTACGGGTTGCAGTCGTCGCTGGAAACTCCGGCCGAGACAGCCGACAACCGCGCCGTAATCATTCCGGTTGCCGACCCGGCCCCGGCCGCCACTCCTGCGCGCCGCCGCCGCAGACCCCCACGCGGCAGCAACGGGGACGTTTTCCTTCGCTGGTTCTACTATCTTCACTTCGGAAACTTTGCGGATTGGCAGGTCAAAGCCATCTGGGTGGTGCTCGGACTCATGCCGCCCTTCCTCTTTTTCACCGGCGCTCTAATGTGGTGGAATCGCGTGCTCAGCCGTGAAGCCCGGGCCGCCCGCGTGCAGCGCGCCGTGCCCGGATTTTCCGCCGTGGCATCATAGACGTTCGCTTGAATGCCCAACGAGAACGAGATCGCCAAAGGCGTTCTGCCTTCGCAGACCCTTGAAAAAATGGCCGTGTCCGGCCAGATCCGCTCGCGGATTCCTGTCCAGCCGGATCAGATCCAGCCGTCATCGGTCGATCTGCGCCTCGGCTCGGAAGCTTTTCGCGTGCGCGCCAGTTTCCTTGCCAGCGGCAAGGCCACCATCACCAGCAAGCTCGATCAGTACCGGCTGCATACGCTCGATCTGAAGCGGACCGCTGTGCTCGAAAAGGGCTGCGTTTATATCGTGCCGCTACAGGAAGAGTTGGCCCTGCCCCCGCATATCTCGGGTAAGGCGAATCCGAAGAGTTCCACTGGACGCCTCGATATTTTCACCCGCCTGATCACTGACGAAGGCAGCCAGTTCGAGATCGTTCCCGCCGGCTACCACGGGCGGCTGTTCGCGGAGGTGGTGCCGCGCACGTTCAGCATCGTAGTGCGCGAGGGCGACCGGCTATCCCAGTTGCGGCTGTTTCAGGGCGATTATGCGCCCTCCGACGCGCTGTTGCGCGAGCTGGAAAACGAAGAACCGCTGGTCTATCTCGAGGACGAAACGCGCGGCGAGGCGAAGATTCAGAACGGGCTGCGCCTCTCCGTGGATCTCGTGGGCGACGGCTCAGGGGTGATCGGCTATCGCGCGCGCAAGCATGCGCCGCTGATCGATCTCTCGCGCGTCCAGCACTACGCGCTCGATGAGTTCTGGGACCCGATCCGGGCCAACGAAAACCACACACTGATTCTCGATCCCGAAGATTTCTACATTCTGGCGTCGCGCGAGCGCGTGCGCATCCCCGCGCAGTATGCCGCGGAAATGGTGCCTTTTGACGCCACCATCGGGGAGTTCCGCATCCATTATGCGGGCTTCTTCGACCCGGGCTTCGGCTACGGAACAGGGGACATCAACGGCACGCGGGCGGTTCTCGAGGTGCGTTCCCACGAAGTCCCGTTCATCATGGAGCACGGCCAGGTGGTCGCGAGCCTCGTGTTTGAGCGCCTGCTCGAGCGGCCACGCGTCCTTTACGGCGAAGGCATCGGATCGTCGTACCAGCGCCAGGGGCTCAAGCTCAGCAAGCATTTTCGGACGATATAGTGTCCGTGAGCCAAATGGAGATTCAATGCAGAAACGTTATTTTGTGAAGTTCGCCCCGCTCTGCCTCGCAGCGACCGCACTTGCGCAAGGCCCGGCCAGCCAGCCATCGCTCGTTTTCAGGGAAGAATGGAAAGCGCCGGCCGATGTCGAGCATCCGGTTGCACAGGATTCAGTGGCGAATCCAAATCTGGAAATCAAACTCTACGGTGACGGCGTGGGCGGCAAGAGCCCCGACCACGGCATCTGGATCGTGAAGCATAATCCGCCGACCGTCGAACCCACCCACGCGTGGACCGGCCAATGCACTTCCCCCTGCGCATTCTCGCTGCGGGACAAGGACGACCTGATCGATCTCTCGGGCCTCGGAAAGGTTCGTTTTGAGTACAAAGTCGCCGGCTTTCACCAATTGCGGCCGCTGATCAAATTGGCCGACGGCACATGGCTCGCGGGTGATCACGCCGTCGGGATTTCGGCAGACTGGCATGAAACCGAGATTACCTTGAGCGATCTGCGCTGGCGCAAGATCGATATCAGGAAAGTCGTCGAGGCGGCGGACGGCAAGTGGGTGGAGCATCCCGATCTGACGAAGGTCGACGAAATCGGCTTCACGGATCTGCAGGCGGGAAGCGGACACGGTCCGGGCGGCTGGTCGGACGTCGGAAGAATCGAAGTTTACGGCAAAGCCGTAAAGCGCTAAATCACCTGTACCACCGGCGGTCTTGCCGCCGGCCCAGTTATCATAGAAAATCCCCGGCGGCGAAGACCGCCGGGGGTACATCCTCGCTCTCTACTCCAGCGCAAAAACCCAAACCGCTCCGCCTTCCGGCACTTCCGGATATTCTCCCGGAAAATACCGGTTCAGTGTCGCCTGCATACCGCGCGAATCGCCGCCCCATCCCGCGTGAACCGCAATGTACTGCTTGCCATCGACCGTAAACGACGTCGGCGGCGCGAGAATTCCCGAGTTCGTCGGATACTCCCACAGCAGTTTGCCGCTCGTGGCATCGAAAGCGTGCATCTTGCGATCGCTCGTACCACCGCTGAACACAACGCCGCCGGCGGTCACCAGCATCCCGCCCCAGTTCGGACTCTTCGCGTAATTATGCGTCCACACCTTCTTGCCGGTATCCACATTCCACGCCTGCACTTCGCCGAAATGGTCCGCGCCAGGCACGGTGCCGCCAGCGCCCATACGAACGCCGGTATAGCCGCGACCAGGTGTATACGGTACGTCGTCGAGGCCGGTCGAAGTCCCGCACAGGTTATTGTTCGCCGGGACGTAAATCATCCGCGTCTTTGGACTGAAAGCGATCGGAGGCCAGTTCTTTCCACCATGCAGGCCGGGGCAGAAGTCTGCCGTCTTCCCGGTACCGGGCTTGTGGGCCGGATCGACGTTCGGCTTTCCCGTCTCGGGGTCAAGACTCGTATAAACGTTTTGGACAACGAACGGCTTGCCCTCGATGAACTTGATGCGTCCGCCGGTGGTCGCGTCGCCGCGGTCGAGAAACCACAGATAGCCGTCACGCGCCGCGTCGATGAGTCCATTGATCGTGCGTCCGCCGCGCTTATAGTCGACGAGGATGGGCGGGGAAACTTCGTCCCAATCCCACGAGTCGTTCGGGTTGTACTGGAAGTGGCCTTTGATCGCGCCCGTGGCCACGTCCAGCGCTATGGTGCTGGCGGTATAGAGATTGTCGCCGGGCCGCCTGTCGCCCATCCAGGGTCCGCCGTTGCCGGTGCCCCAGTAGGCGATGTTGGTCGTTGGGTCGTAGTTGCCGGTGACCCAGATGGGTCCGCCGCCGGTTTTCCATTGATCGCCGCCCTTGGGCCAGGTTTCGCTGCCGGGTTCGCCGGGCGCGGGAATCGTATAGGTGCGCCATTTCTCTTTGCCTGTTTCCGGATCGTAAGCGGCCACGAAGCCGCGAATACCGACTTCGCCGCCCGACGCGCCGACCATGATGACGCCGCCCGCGGCAAGCGGCGCGAGCGTGCAGTAGTAGCCGGACTTGTTATCGCCGATTGACGTCGTCCACGCCTCTTTGCCGGTCTTTGCGTCGAGGGCTACGAGTACGGCTTCACCCGCGGCGAAGTAAACCTTGTCACCGTAGAGCGCCACGCCGCGGCTGGTGTCGTGCAGAACCACTGCTCCCTGCGGACGCGCGCGATGGTACCGCCACAGCACGTTGCCGCTGCGCACGTCGAGCGCGATCACCTGATTGTTCGGTGTGGAGACGAACATCACGCCGTTGTTGACGACCGGAGCCGCTTCATGAACCTTGGGCTCGCCGGTCGAGAAAACCCACACCGGCTTCAGGTTCTTCACGTTTCCGGGTGTGATCTGCGTCAACGGACTGTATCCCCAGCCGTTATAAGTGCCGCGAATCGAGAGCCAGTTGCCATCTTCCGGCTTGAGCAGACGGTCCGCCGTCACCGGCTGATAATTGCGCAGGACCGCGGGCACTGGCGCCGCCGGACCACCAGGGGGCGGTCCCTGGGCGAAGATAATGGCTGCTGTCAGCGCAAGGGCGCCGGCCGCAATTGAGATATTTCTGAGAGAGAGCATGTGGAAACCTTTCAATCGCATGACTACCGGTTAGTCATCATATCGGATGCGAGAGCGCCCGAAATGTTCGGGTCGCGGCATTCCTGGCACCTGTTACTTTTCGCTTCCTTTAAACGCATCCAGACTAGTCACGGTGCCTTTACCCGCGCCCTTGATAACAAGTCCCAAAAGCGGATCCTTTTGTTGGGGGAGATTCATCGCCCCCAGCCGACCAGGCCGGACCTTCGATGTTTACCGCCGTGCGAGAGCAACTCGGCCTGGAACTCAAATCAACCAGGGGTTCCCGCGGAAGTGCTGGCCGTCGATCACGTGGAAAGACCAGGCGAAAACTGAGCTGTTTCAGCTTGAAAGGCTGAGAGAGCGAGTTTTGTACGCACACGTGGTCCGGACCACAATGCACGGTCGTCGGGCTCCCGCCGCAGATAACTGTCGCCCAGACGGCGCAGTTCCGAACCGGCGATAGGCACGAGGCCGTCGATGTCTATTACCGTTTGGCCATCGTCGAGTGGCGCAAGCTCAGTGCCGCTGCAGCGGCCCACCATGCCGCCGAAGTAAAGGCCACGCACATCGGCCTTGCCCGCTGTGAAGCCGCGCTCGCAAGATAGAACACTTTCGCCCCAACACGCCGCCGGCATCCGTGTAATCTCTTTAACTTCCACTTCCGGCTCCTTTCCAGGATCGCGTTCATCCGGCCAGGCGATTGCTTTGAGACGGCCCGTACCTGCATATTTCGCATACCGTCCGGCCAGAACAGGCCGGAAATCGCCGGTGTGCGCAATGAACGAAAAAGGAGAGTGATTCCATGGCAACGGTCACAACGATGGAAGATCTGTTTCTGGATGAAATCCGCGATCTCTACGACGCGGAAAAGCAATTGACGAAGGCATTGCCGAAAATGGCAAAGGCGGCGGCCTCAGACCAGCTCCGCGAGGCATTCGAGCAGCATCTCACCGAAACGCAGAGACAAGTCGAGAGGCTGGAGGAAATTTTCGGGCAACTCGACAAAAGGGCTGTGGGGAAAAAATGTCCGGCAATGCAGGGGTTAATCGCCGAGGGCGAAGACGTAATCAAGGAGATGGAAGATTCGTCGGTGCGCGATGCCGGTCTGATCGCGGCTGCACAGAAGGTAGAACACTATGAGATGTCGGGATACGGCTCGGCGTGCGCCCACGCCCGAATCCTCGGATACGTTGCCGCTGTCCCCCTGCTCGAACAAACTCTGAATGAGGAGAAAGAGACGGATCGCCGCCTGAACGAGCTGGCTGAAAACAGTATCAACCAGGAAGCGGTGGAAGAAGGCGAGTCGGCCTCCCAGCCTTCAGGCTCGCGAGCCGCCACTCCAAAGACGCGCACGGCGGGCGGGCATTAGTTAAATCCTCTCGCCGCAATTGTTACTACTCCGTCGGTCACGGTTATAAGAGCAAGGCACCCACGAGCCGTGACCGTCAGGAGCGGTAATGAAATGTCCGGGACAGCACGTCCGCGACAGCCCACGAGACCAGGCCGATATACGGTCGAGTCCGAAAGGCTGCCGCGGCATCTCCATGCTATGTTTGTAGTTTGCGCGCTAACCGACTTGCTCTGCTCTTAGGCCTTTTTTCCCTTTTTGTCTCGGCTCTGGCCGGCCAGGGACTTTTCGTCAAACCAGTTAAAGTTCTGGGCGACCCACACTTTACGGGAACGGCGGATAATCCGCTTGCCTTCGATTCCGTGGGGCCAAATATCGTGGAAGGCCGGGAACTCAACCAACCTCTTGGGATAGCTCTCGACACTTCGACGTCAACGCCCATCGTCTATATTGCCGACACGCAGAACAATCGCGTGCTGGCCTTCCAGTACAACACTCAGCTCAAGGCCGGGGCCCAGGCGGACCTTATCCTCGGACAGCCCGACCGCTTTACAAATCTCGCCCAGGGACCGGCGAACGGCCTTTCCACCGGCATGCACTCACCCACGGGACTGGCCGTGGACCGCACCGGAAATCTATACGTTGCCGACACCGGTGACAACCGTATTCTGCGTTACCCGAAGCCCTTCTCTCAAGCCGCCGGCCAGCAATTTCCGGATCTGATCATCGGACAGACCTCGTTCAGCGGCTCAACGGGAAACACGGGCGGAGTGAAAGCCACCACGCTGTTGCTGACCGGCAACTTTCTTGCGCACACTGGACTGGCATTTGATGCCGCGGGGAATCTCTGGGTCACCGATACGGGTAACAATCGGATCCTGCGGTTTCCCTCGTCCGTCCTGAAGCCCAACCAGAATGGACCGGCCGCGGATCTCGCGGTTGGCCAGATCAATCTGGTTGCGAGCGTGGCTGCAACTTCGCGGACGTCAAAGGCAGGCCTCTCGCACCCCACAAGCGTGTCGTTCGATTCGACCGGCCGTATGTTCGTTGCGGACAGCTTCAGCCGGGCGCTGATGTATCTGGCGGACATCGCAGCCAACCCTCAGGCGAGCCGGATACTGGGTGTCGATACAAGTCCGAATGCCGCCCCGCTGAGCGCGATTGCGGTCGGAGGAGCTACCAGCGTGATTGCGACTGGCGGCGACGTCCTGCTGATTGACGATTCCGCCAACCGGATCCTGGTGTATCCGCCGGTTGAGTCGTGGCCGAACGAGTTCGCGCAGTTCTCCCCATCCGCCGCAGCGGTGGTGGGGCAGGCTTCATTCAGCGACTTCACCGCGAACCAGGGCGGCGAAGCATCGTCCGCCACTTTGAGCTCGCCCATTGATATGGCCGTCGCCGGAGGAGAGCTCTTTGTGACCGACGCCGGCAACAACCGCGTTCTCGTGTTTTCCGCCAGCCCGAGCGGCGTTGCCAGAACAGCGGCGCGCGTTATAGGCCAACTCGACTTTCCCGACCGTGCCCCTAACCTCGCCGAAGGCGAGGAGTTCAATTTCGCCGGCTCGCTGAGCGGCGGCGTCTCAGGCTCGGCGATTCTCGATCTGAGCGCCACGCCGCCCCACCTGTACGTGGCCGATACCGGGAACAATCGGGTGCTGGGCTTCAGCGATTTCCAACATGCCCTGACCGGCCAGAAAGCCGATCTGGTGATCGGACAACCGGATTTCTCACGCACGACCATCAATTACCCATCCGGAAACTCGACCACCCCCAATGCGCAGGGGCTCAACGGGCCAACCTCGCTGGCGCTGGATTCAGCCGGCAACCTCTACGTCTCCGACACATTCAATTCGCGAATCCTGCGCTTCCCGGCCCCTTTTGCATCCGGATCGAAAACGCTCGAGACAGCGGACCTGGTACTTGGCCAGGCGTCATTCAACTCCATCGTCACGGACGCGACCGAACGCACCATGAGCGCACCCGTCGCCATCGCGTTCAGTAAGGACGGAGCCGACACCACAAAGGCGGGCGGATACCTTCTGGCCGCGGATGCAGTTCACAATCGGGTCATTTTCTTTCCAAAGCCATTTTCGACAGGCATGAGCGCTACAAAGGTCATCGGGCAGCCGAGTTTCAACTCGACGGCGACGAGCGCCGACGTGACGCGCATTTCTTCTCCGCGTGGAGTCGCGGTCGATCCGAACGACCATGTGCTGGTTGCCGATACCGGCAATTCGCGCGTGCAGGTTTTTGACGTCGTGCAGAATCTACCCGACCATTACGCAATACCGTCTTTTTCTTTGGCAGCGAACCTGTCGACTCCAATCGCAATCGGGATGACGCAGAACGGACAGTTCTGGGTAGCGGATGGCGGCACCAACCAACTGCTGCACTATCCTTCCGTCGATGACTTGCCGCTCAGGAATTACGCCGCTGACGCCGCGCAGCCCGCGGTTTCGCCACGTTCCGCCTTCGTCGATTCGTTCAATAATCTGCTGGTGGCGGATGGCATCGACCGCGTGCTCTACTTCGCGCCCGGTCTGGGTGTGGTCAACGCCGCAAACTATATCGCCGGCAGGGCTCTGGCGCCGGGAGCCTTCGCCGCCGTATTCCCGGCGGCAGCCACCAATATAATTTCCAGCGCGACGGCCAGCGCGCCCTCAGGTGTGTTTCCGCTCCCGACAGCGCTCGCAAACACGCAGGTTCTCGTCGATAATAATCCGGCGTCGCTGTTCTTCGTATCGCCGGGACAGATCAACTTTCCTCTTTCTCTCAACCTGCCTTCGGCCGGCAGCGTCGATCTGCAGGTTGTAAATCAATCGACCGGACAGGTTTACGGCGGGGCCGAGGTGCCGTTGAATTCGGCATCGCCGGGACTTTTCACGCTCAGCGGCTCGGGCAGCGGTGGCGTGGCGGCAATCAATCAGGATGGCAGCGTGAATGCGCCCAACAACGCGATCCCGCGAGGCCAGATTGCAGTGCTCTTCGGCACGGGACAGGGGCCGGTCGCCAATCCGCCGGCCGAGGGAACAGCTGCTCCAGGCCAGGCGCCGACGCCCACGCATCCGCAGATTATTCTCGGTAGTCCCCAAGCTGCCATCCCGGTGCCGGACGCCAACGTCCAGTACTCGGGGCTGGCACCGACACTCGTCGGAGTGTGGCAGATTAATTTTCTGGTCCCCTCCAATGCACCCAGCGGCAACAGTGTACCCATTAAAGTGCTGATGAACAGCATTCCCAGCGATAATCCTTCGGTGCCCAGCCAGATTGCGGCCACGATCGCAATCAAGTAAAAGAACCGGCGGCACGATCGGCGGGTTTACGAATCAATATCTTGCGCCGCACCGTATCTTGCGGCGGACCGTCCGGCTGGTACGGAATGGCGTAGCAGTTGCAGGGTTCCTTCCACTGGAGATCATCCATGGAAATCATCCGGCACAAACATCAGCTTCCAAACGTGGGAAAAGTGGAGCGTACCGCGTCTGTCGCAGCGGGCGTGCTTCTCATCGGCAAAGGCCTGCGGAACAAAGGCTGGACCGGGACGGCGATGGCACTCCTCGGCGCGGAGTTCCTCCGGCGCGGGATCACCGGTAATTGTCACAGCTACCAGGCTTTGGGCATCAACACCGCGGACGCTGAAAAAAGGGCAGCGGAAAACGGCGGCGATTCCGTCAGCGTGCCTCACGGCTCGGGTATCCGCATCGATGAGGCAATAACCATTAACCGGTCTCGCGCCGACGTTTACAGTTTCTGGCGCGATCTGGCAAACATAGCCGAATTCATGGAGTACGTCGAATCGGTGCGGATACTGGGCGACACCGATAACCGGATGACGCGCTGGAGTGCGAAAGGGCCGGGCGGCAAATGCCTCGAATGGGACGCCGAGATCATCAACGAAAAAGAGAACGAGCTGATCGCATGGCGCACGCTCGATGCAGCGGAGGTCGCCAACGCCGGTTCTGTGCACTTCAAAGACGGGCCGGCGGGACGCGGCACCGAAATCAGTCTTGAAATTCTCTATTCGCCGCCGGGAGGCTCTCTTGGGGCATTCGCGGCAAAGCTGTTTGGAGACGATCCGGCCGCACGCATCCATAGCGATCTGAAGCGCATCAAGGCGCGGCTGGAAGCAGGCGTCCTGGCGGGCACCGATGGCCAGTCCAAAGGTCCGAAAGTACAGGGAGAAGAGACGGCAGAGCGTCAGATCCATGTGGATGCCGTGTCCAAAGCTTCCGAAGAATCTTTCCCGGCGAGCGACGCGCCGGGCTTCACCCATTGAACACACGCATTGAGATTGGAGGGACGACATGAAGGCAGTCTGCTGGTATGGCAAAAAAGATGTGCGAGTGGAAAATGTCCCCGAGCCAAAGCTGCTCACCAAGCGGGACGCCATCATCAAGACGACGTTGACGGCGATTTGCGGATCGGACCTTCACTTGTTTCACGGCGTTATTCCTTCCATGCAGCCGGGCGACATCCTCGGCCATGAGTTCATGGGGGAAGTCGTCGAAGTCGGCACGGAAGTCCCCAATCTCAAGAAAGGCGACCGCGTTGTGGTGCCATTTTGCATCGCGTGCGGAAACTGTTTCTTCTGTCAGGACGGCATGACGGCACTGTGCGACAACTCGAACCCCAACGCCTCCATGGCGGAAAAAGTATATGGATCGAGCGGCGCAGGCTTATTCGGCTACTCTCATATGTTTGGGGGCTATGCCGGCGGGCAGGCGCAGTATGTGCGGGTGCCGTTTGCGGATGTAGGGCCCGTCAAAGTGCCCGACAGCGTCAGCGACGAACAGGCACTGTTTCTGAGCGATATTTTCCCAACAGGCTACATGGCCGCCGAGAACTGCGACATTCAGCAGGGCGACGTCATCGCGGTGTGGGGCTGCGGACCAGTCGGCCAGTTCGCGGTCCGCAGCGCATTTCTGCTGGGAGCGGAAAAGGTGATCGCAATCGATAACGTGGACGCGCGGCTCTGTCTCGCAATGAAAGGCGGCGCCGAGCCTTTGAATTACGAAGCGCCCGATTTCGAAGAACGGTTGCGCAATGCGACTGGCGGGCGCGGTCCGGATGCGTGCATCGATGCCGTAGGGCTGGAGGCGCATGGCACGTCGCTCGACGCCATTTACGATTACGCGAAGATGGCTGTTCGGCTCGAAACCGACCGCACGCACGCGTTGCGCCAGGCAATCTACGCATGCCGAAAGGGCGGGACCGTTTCCATTCCCGGCGTCTATGGCGGACTCGTCGACAAATTTCCTCTGGGAGTGGCCTTCAACAAAGGCCTGACGCTGAAGATGGGGCAGACGGACGTGCATCGGTATCTGAATCCCTTGTTGCAACTCGTTGAAAGCCGCCAGATCGATCCGTCGTTCGTTATCACTGACCGCCTCGCCCTGGATGACGCGGCAGCAGGCTATTCGACTTTCGATACGTCCGACGGATGTATCAAGGTCGTTCTGAAGCCTTAGCGGGTTGCGACAGAACGGTGGAAACTGCTTTCTGACGCGTGCGGATCATAAATCCGCCGGTTTACTGGAAATAACCTTGTGAGCCTCGACTCAGAGAGCGGTTTCCAAAAATCCGTTTTCGGCAGTTGATTACGATCCTCCAGACCCATAGTTCATCAATGCGCGAATCATCACATCGGGCGGCGGCGTGCCTTTCTATTCGCGAAAGGAGTTTCAAATGCTCGGGACGGTTCTTCTTATCATCTTGATTCTGGCGCTGTTGGGCGCACTGCCGACATGGGGCTACAGCGGCGGATGGGGCTATTACCCCAGCGGCGGGGTCGGTCTGGTTCTTCTTGTCGTTGTGATATTACTGCTGACCGGACGGATCTGAATGCTGCCAAACCAACAGGAGTACACATAACGGAGAAGTCAGGCACCTGACCAGTGCTGCTTTTCAGCACAAAGCGAACCGCCCGGCCTTGCTTTCACAACATAGGTACAGGATAATAACTTCATGGGTACTTTCTCGTACCCTCGGAGCTAAATTTGGCCGCTGTAGCCTCTCGCTCTTCTCTGGTCGGTGCCCTTCTTCGGACCGCAATTCCTGTCAACCGACAACTTGTCCTCGATTTTCTTTGTGGTCTTTCACGCGACGAGCTGGAATGTCTGGCTGAATTTCAGGGAGCCTGCGTGCTCGAAGAAGAGTATTCCGTAGCGTGTCAACCGTATCGTCTGATGGCAGACTTCTTCAACCCTGGTGCGGGCGAGCGTTGGCGTAATCCCGACGAACGCGCGCATAAAATGTTCATAGTTCTGGCGTATCTGGATCTTCTCCATCCATCCATTACAATCCGCATCCAGCCCAAGTCGTTCAATAACGCCTGACAATCCGATTTCCTGAGAATTTGCGCGCACATGGCGACTAAGTCATGTGCGCTTTCATGAGCCGCTGCTGCTGCCTTTCGCCGCCGTGGCGGCGGGCATTGGGATCGCGGCCATGGGTACCCAGCCCATCCCGTTATCTGACGCGTGCCTCGCCACAGCTGGCCTGGCCGTATTGGCGCTGCTCGCGCACCGCGTCGCGAACTCGCGGCGGATGACCCTGGCAAGCGCTCTCGTGGCGCTGGTCTTCGCGGGCATCGCTCTCATGGAAGCCCAGCCCTTGCGCAAGGCGCCCCGGCTGAGCGTTCCAGACAATATGCTCGCGATCTTCGAAGGTTGCGTGGTGGACCCGGCTCTGGTCGCGGCGGATCGCGA
>DATAZF010000062.1:0-3881 GCA_036272235.1 Bryobacteraceae bacterium
GGAACCAGATCTCCACCTCGAAACAAATCACTCGAATTCTTAGCGACCTTCCGGCGATTATCTGTCGAAGACCATCGCCGGGCAGATCTTGAAAACAGTCAACTTGCCTGGCTTCGTTTCGCAGATGGCCCCTTACCGCGCCGAACCGCCCGCCAGCCATCGCGCCCCGCGCGCATAAAGCGCCTCCACCTCCGCACCCTTCAACCCCGGCATATCTCTCTTCACCGGATACCCGATCCGCGTTTGCAGATAGGCCAGATGCCGGTAGCCTTCAGGGAACTGCTCCAGGATTTCCTTATCAAGCAGCAGCGGATTCGCCGGATCCGGATCGATCACATCCATCCGGTCCTTCTCATAAATCGGCTGGCGCAGCACGATCCCCCACCGCGCTTGTCCGGAAACCTCGCGCTTCTCGAAGAAATCGTAGAAGCGGCCGGTACAGACCACATCCACCATGTGCCCTTCGACATTCGCGCGCTGCGAAATAGTCATCTTCGTCTGCGAGATGGCGCGGTTTCCGGCGATGTCGATCGAGTTGCCGCCCTGGAAATGCAGGATGCTGACGCCTTTGTTCCAGCCCTCGATGCTGACCTTGATGAAGTCTGCGGCCGAGCCCTGAAACCACGTCGCCATCATGTGGCCGTCGTCGGTCCAGACCGTTCGGAACCGCTCCCAGTCGCCTGCATCGCGCCACACCACCCAGTTCTCCACCACTTCCCGGATCGCCAGTTTCTCTGTCATAGCCGCCACTCTATCACCGGCGCGATTTGATGCTTCGATAGCCCGCATGCTACCTTGGCCGCATGAAATTCGGTGGATTTTATGAACTGCAACATCCTCGTCCGTGGGCGGCCGAGTCTGAGCATGCGCTCCTCAAGAACGCTCTCGAACAGGTCGAGTTGTCCGACCGTCTGGGGTACGACTACATCTGGGCCACCGAGCACCATTTCCTTGAGGAATACGCTCACTCCTCCGCGCCCGAAGTTTTTCTCGCCGCCTGCAGCCAGCGCACGAAGAACGTTCGCATCGGACACGGGATCGTCCAGATGCCGCCGTGGATCAACCACCCCGCGCGCGTCGCCGAGCGCGTCGCAACACTCGACCTGATCAGCGACGGACGCTGCGATTTCGGCTGCGGCGCGGGCGCGACCGAAACCGAGCTCGGCGGCTTCAATGTCCCGCAGGCTGAAAAGAAGGCCATGTTCCTCGAAGGCATGCGCATTGCTCTCCGCATGATGGTCGAAGAGCCCTTCACGGGCTACGACAGCAAATACCTCAAGGTCCCGCAGCGCAACATCGTACCCAAGCCGCTGCAGAAACCGCACCCGCCGTTGTGGATGGCATGCTCGCGCCGTGAATCGATTCTGCAGGCCGCGCGGCTGGGTGTGGGCGCGCTGACGTTTTCGTTCGTCAGTCCGGAAGAAGCGCAGCAGTGGGTCAAGGACTACTACTGGACCATCGAGAACGAATGCGAACCCATCGGCTACGCCGTGAATCCGCAATTCGCCATCACCTGCCCGTTCCTTTGCGATCGCGATGAGAATCGCATGGCGCAACTCGGCGCCGAAAGCTACGGCTTCTTCATCTACGGACTCGGCCACTACAGCTTCTTCGGCGAGCACGAGCCCGCGAAGACCGACATCTGGAACGAGTTCAAAACCAACCCGCGCGAATTCAGCATGCCCGAAGGACGCACGCAGGATTGCGTCGGCACGCCCGAAATGCTTCGTAAGCGTCTGCGCGAATTCGAAGATGTCGGCATCGACCAGGTCATCTGCTTGTCGCAGGCCGGAAAAATTCCGCACGAGCTGCTGTGCTCGTCGATCGAGCTGTTCACCCGCGAAGTGCTCCCGGAATTCAAAGACCGGGATCAAAGCCGCGCGAGCGACCGCTTATCCGTGCAGCAACGCATCGCGGAAAAAGCCATGTCGCGAAAAGTGCACGTGGAAGCGCCGAAGGATCGCGTGGTAATCCGCGCCGCCGGCCACCACTAAAGCAGGCTGCCCGTGTACCGCTGGCGGTCCTGGCGCTGGCGCACTTACCGCCCACGGTAATACCGCGCGCCGCCGCCGTGTGAGCCCGCATCGAGCAGCACGGCGATAATCAAAATCACCAGATTGAACCCCTGCAGCGGCAAGCCCGAAGTCACCATCCACGCATAAACGATGGTGGTGATCGGGAGAAAAATAAACCCGAGCAGAGGAATTACGAGACCGTGATAAGCCCTGTCGAGGGTAGTCGAGAACAGCCACATCAGCACCAGAACAACTCTTGGGAACGCCAGTACGATTATGGTCAGCAGACACGGCATGCTCCGAGCATCGGGCAATCGGAGTGCCAAAGCCTGCGTCAGGAGTGCGATTCAGAGCGAACGAAGGAAAACTACTGCGGTCGAGCTTTCAACTCCGCCTGCAACTGCCTCCAGGCCGAATCTTCGAATGTAGTCTTGATCCTCTCTCGCCCATCGCTTCGGGAATCGCCCGCCCTCGGACCATCGCGCTTGATACACCGGCCCAGCATGATCGTCGCTTCCGGATCCCCCGGAGTCCGGTCGAGCACCGCCCGGAAATTCGCGGCGGCAAGTTCGAACCGCCCCTGCTTCCAAAGCGAATACCCGAGATTGAACCAGTAATCCGGATCGCGATCGTCGCCGTCGAGCGCCTTCTTGAAATTCTCCGTTGCCGCCGGATCGTTTTTGCGCGACAGTGCCGCTCCGAGATTGTTATAAACCTCGTTCAAAGGAACCTCGCTGGAAACCATCTTCAGCTGATCGATCGCGCCATCGAAATCGCCGTCGTAATACTTGCAGATGCCGCGTAAAAATGCCGCTTCGAGAAAATGCGAGTCGCCCTTCGTGACCTTCGCCAGCCACTGCTGGGATGTCCTGTAGTCTTTCTTCGCAAAAAACATCCGCCCCAGTTGGAAGTTCGGCTGCGAGAAATGGTCGTCAAGCTTCGCGGCCTGTGTGAACAACTTCAATTTCTGCTCGTCCGTCGACGCCATCAGCCCGCGGACGTAACTCTCCATCGCATCCACCCGCACCGGCGCGCGGTCGTGGAAGAACGTGTCCTCCGACGGTGCGCGCTCCGGGGCCAGTTGCCGCAGCACCATCCACGCGAGCCTGGTCTCCAGCTGGCTGAGGCCATCGAGCGTGCCCGATTGTGTGAACTCCGCCCGCTGCTGAAGCTTCTTCAAATCGATGACGCGTATTGTTAACTGGATGCCGGCCTTCAACGCTCCGGCGCCCGTTGGCGCGTCATCGACTTTGAACTCCCCGGAAACGATCTCGCCGGCATCCAGCGTCTCGCCGATTTTCAGTACCGACGCTTTCGTCAGCACGACGCCGGTACGCAGGGAAAGCCGCCGGTAAACCTCCTCGCGGGCTTCGCGCTCCAGCACCAGAAGGCCGGCGCTGCCGAGTGCCTCGTCAATGGTTTCGGAGACGCTCTCGCCAATCCAATCGAGGTTCGGCGCAGTGTGCTCGTTCAGATTGAACAGCGGAAGTACCGCGATCGTGTCGGCCGCCTGCGCGGACGCGATAGCCACGAGCGTGGTGGCAATAAGACAGAAAAAAATCCGCACCCGACCTCAGGTTAACAGTCCTGGGCGAGCCGGGGCTCGCGGCCCCCCAACGTCCATCAGTCCAATGTCAGTCAACCCGGTCAGCTCAGAAACTCTCTTACGCGGCCCAGCACCCGCTCGATCACTCGATCGTCATCCCCGAATCCGGCCACGATCTCAATCCCGCGCTCCTGCCGGAACCACGTCATCTGCCGCTTCGCGTAACGCCGTGTCTCCCGCGCCGCGTAAAACAGCGCCTCCGTTCGGGAAATCTCCCCCCTCATTGCCTGCAGCGCCTGCTTGTACCCGATGGATTCGAA
>DATAZF010000063.1:0-21299 GCA_036272235.1 Bryobacteraceae bacterium
TTACGTCGGTAATAGCGGTGGTGGCGGCCAACCACAACGGAATCATCGCGGGGACCGCTGCCGGGTCGGGTTTGCCCGCGACTGCCGGGGCGTGGGCTCCGTCGCCGATTGGCGCTTCGGACAAATTTGTCTGCGAGGTGACGGGCGATGACGGAACGCCTGTTTTCTGCACGTATCTGAAATCCGCGTCGATCAGCATTACTTCCATCGGCACGGACAACGCGGGCGACATCTACGTTCTGGCGGATCGCGGGAACGATCCGTCGATTACAGCGACGGCGGGCGCGCTGGCGCTGGGCACGACGACGTACCTGATGAAGCTGAATCCGAGCGGGTCCGCCATGCTTTGGATCGCGGAACTGGGCGGCAAGCCCGCCGCGATGAGCGTGGACGCGGCTGGAGATGTTTATCTGGCAGGCGTGGCAAGCGCGGCGGATTTTCCGAGTGCGGTGAACCTGCAGACGGTCGCATCGTCCGCGCTGTTTGTGGCGAAGGTGGATCCGTCGGGCCAGAAGCTTCTTTTTGCGACGTTCGGCGCGGCGGGCGACAGCCCGGCGGCCGTCGCGATCGATACATCCGGGGCGACATATCTTACCGGGAATGCCGCCGCGAATACGGCAAGCTTCGCCACGAAGTTCGCAACTGACGGATCGCGCGCCTTGTATCGCACCGCGCTGCCGCTGAATCCGAATAACTTTACGCTGCTGGAGCGCGGCCCGAACCAGAACATAGCGGCGGATGCCGATGGAAACGCGATCATCGTCGGGTTCACACAGTCCTTGACAGGACTTGCACTTACGGCAACGTGCAGGCAAGCGAATCTCCCGTATGCAGGGTCGGGGACTCAGCAAGCCGCCCTCGAAGCTTTTCTGGTGAGGCTGGGGCCGGACGGAAGCCTGCTTCAGTCCACATGGATCGGCACGGGCACGACAGCGGTGGATGCGTTCGCGATTACAGGTGCGGCCAGCCAGGCTTACGTAACTGCCCAGAAGATCGACTCAACCGGCATTGGAATTTTGCGAGTCGGACCGGATACGACGGGAGCCTCACTCACGAGCATCGGTTGCATGACGAACGCGGCGACGTTTGCAACAGGCGCGCTGGCTCCGGGGGAGATCTTCAGCATCTTTGGGGACGGCCTCGGTCCCGATACCGGCAGCGCCGTTCCTTTTGGCGCGGACGGAAAGTTTCCGGCCGCCTTTGCGGGCGCAACAGTGACGTTTGACGATATCGGGGCACCGCTGCTCTACGTGCAGAGCGGCCAGATCAACGCCATTACGCCGTGGGAGCTGGCGGGGAAAACATCGACCCGAATGTGCGCGGTTTATCTGGGGAAAACGAGTTGTACGACTGCCGCGGTGGGCGGGGCCGCGCCAGGGTCCTTCATCGTGAATCCGCTGCCCGCGCCGGGCTCGGCCGTCGTCAACCAGGACGGCACGCTGAATTCGCCCACGAACGCAGCCCCCGTTGGCTCGATTGTGACTCTGTATGGAACTGGGTTAGGTCCGGAGGCAGCGGCGCCCGCGGACGGCAGTCTGACGCAGTTGCCACTGCCGGCGCTGGCGTCTCCGGTGGAGGTTCATTTCATGCGGCCGGGGAAATTTGGGCCGGGAACGATTACGCCGCCGATTGATACGGCGGGGGAGATTTCGTATGCGGGTCCGGCGCCGCTGGAAGTGAGCGGGCTGGTTCAGATCAACGTGCGGGTACCGAGCGTGCCGCCGGGCGCGTTTACGGTTGGGGTGCGGGTGCGTTTGCCAGACGGCAAGGTTGTGACGGATGGCGCCGGGTCGAATGTGACTATTCGCTGATTCGCTTTGGAGTGGCCGCAAATCCTTTCTGTTGGTTCGACTTCGCAGGGCCGCGGCCGGTCACGGACCTGTAGCGCGAATGAGCCTGTCCGGACGCCAAGTAGTCCGAATCGGACCGATTTGTGGCTATTATTCACCATTTTGTTGCGTTTACGCGGGGCCGTCGTATACGCTTAAAGGCTTCGGGTCCTGAATTCACCAATTGGATTCACTAACCCTGCAATCAAACTGGAGGATTCTCTACTTGCACTTCGACCTTGTCCGTTCGAACCTTGCCCAATCAGCGGGTTCACGCCGCTATAGCCTGCGTTTCCTGTTGCCGCTGCTGGCGGTTGTTGCCATCCTGCTGATCGCGCCGGTTTGCGGACTCGCGCAGAACGTGCCCCAGCAAAGCGGCGGCGAAGCACACCTGATTCTGCCGGACCTGAGCCAGGCGACATTTATCGGTCTTAACGGCCGCACGCTGCTCATGGCCGGTCTCGGGATCTGCGCGCTCGGCCTGCTGTTCGGCCTGTTTACCTATAACCAGCTGCGCGATCTGCCGGTGCATCAATCGATGCGCGACGTGTCGGAGCTGATCTGGGAAACGTGTAAAACGTATCTGTTCACGCAGGGCAAATTCCTGCTCATCCTCGAATGCTTCATTGGGGTGATCATCTTCTTCTACTTCGGATACTTCGAGCATTTCGACGCGACGAAAGTAATCGTGATCCTGCTGTTCAGCATTCTGGGCATCGCGGGCAGCTACAGTGTCGCGTGGTATGGAATTCGCGTGAACACGTTTGCCAATTCGCGGACGGCTTTCGCCAGCCTGCGGGGCATTCCGTATCCCTGCTATCAGATTCCGCTGCGCGCGGGCATGTCGATCGGGATGGTGCTGATTTCCGTCGAACTGCTGATCATGCTGTGTATCCTGCTCTTCATTCCGGCGGACTACGCGGGACCCTGCTTCATCGGATTCGCCATCGGTGAGTCGCTGGGCGCCGCGGCGCTGCGCGTAGCCGGCGGCATCTTCACGAAGATTGCCGACATCGGCTCCGATCTGATGAAGATCGCATTCAAGATCAAGGAAGACGACGCGCGCAACCCTGGCGTGATTGCGGATTGCACCGGCGACAACGCGGGCGATTCCGTCGGACCCAGCGCGGATGGCTTCGAGACCTACGGCGTCACCGGCGTGGCTCTGATTTCGTTTATTCTCCTCGCCGTCTCGAATCCGCTGGTGCAGGTGCAGCTGCTGGTGTGGATCTTTGTGATGCGCATCATGATGGTGATCTCGTCGGGCATTTCGTACTACATCAACGAAGCCGTTGCGAAATCGCGCTATGGGACGCTGCCGAAATTCAATTATGAGGCGCCGCTGACGTTCCTGGTCTGGCTGACGTCGATCGTTTCGATCATCGCCACGTACATCGTTTCCTACTACATCGTTCCGGATCTCGGCGGCGACACAACACTCTGGTGGAAACTGTCGAGCGTCATCACCTGCGGCACGCTGGCAGGCGCGGTGATTCCTGAGTTGGTGAAAGTGTTCACCTCGACCGACTCGACGCATGTGAAGGAAGTCGTGACCTCGTCGCGCGAAGGCGGGGCATCGCTGAATATCCTGTCGGGCCTCGTTTCCGGCAACTTCAGCGCGTTCTGGCTTGGCCTCGCGATGCTGATGCTGATGGGCGCGGCCTACGGATTGAGCACGCTGGGCCTCGCGAATCTGATGGTGGCGCCGGCGGTCTTCGCGTTCGGCCTGGTGGCATTCGGGTTCCTCGGCATGGGTCCGGTGACCATCGCTGTGGACTCGTATGGTCCAGTGACCGACAACGCGCAGTCGGTTTACGAGCTTTCCCTCATCGAAGACGTTCCAAACATCAAGGCCGAGCTGAAATCGAAGTACGGTTTCGACGTCAACTTCGAGCGCGCCAAGGAGAATCTGGAAGAGAATGACGGCGCCGGGAATACGTTCAAAGCGACGGCGAAGCCGGTGCTGATCGGAACTGCCGTGGTCGGCGCGACGACGATGATCTTCTCGATCATTGTGCTGCTGACCAACGGGCTGACGATGAATCTGGAGAAGCTGTCGATTCTGTATCCTCCGTTCCTTCTCGGGCTGCTGGCCGGCGGGAGCATCATTTACTGGTTCACCGGTGCTTCGATGCAGGCCGTGACAACCGGTGCTTATCGCGCGGTCGAGTACATCAAGAAAAACATAAAGCTCGAAGGCGCGACCAAGGCCTCGGTCGCCGATAGCAAAGCGGTGGTGGCGATCTGTACGCAGTACGCGCAGAAGGGCATGTTCAATATCTTCATCGCGGTGTTCTTTGCGACGCTGGCATTTGCATTCGCGGAGCCGTTCCTGTTCATTGGTTATCTGATTTCGATCGCGCTGTTCGGTTTGTACCAGGCGATCTTCATGGCCAATGCGGGTGGCGCGTGGGATAACGCGAAGAAGATCGTCGAAACGGAACTGAAGCAGAAGGGCACCCCGCTGCACGACGCGACGGTGGTCGGCGATACGGTGGGCGATCCGTTCAAGGATACGTCTTCGGTGGCGCTGAATCCGATCATCAAGTTCACGACGCTGTTCGGATTGCTGGCAGTGGAACTGGCGGTTTCGCTTTCCGACCAGCAGGGCGCTATGCTCGGCCACGTGCTCTCGGGGGTTTTCCTGTTGATTGCGCTGATCTTTATCTGGCGGTCGTTCTACCGGATGCGGATCGAGCGCGAAGGCTGATACACCGGACGTGCGCAGGAGCGGGTTGATTTAGCCGGCCGGTTTCTGACTTTGTGACGGGCCTCTGCCATCATCGTAGAGACCGGCCGCATCCCGAAGGATCCGCGCCACCACTGGCTGCGCGAAAAATCCAGGCCCATTGGATTGGCATCCTGCGCGGGATTGGTAATCCCACTGTTCGCGCAACGATTGTTCTGCGGGGTACACGTTAGAATGGTCCGATGGCCGAAGCTCAGACTGTCGCCAGCTTCGAGAGTTCGTTGGATGAACTCGAAAAGGTGGTCAAGGAACTGGAGACCGGCGACTTGCCCCTCGACCGGTCGCTGGAGCTGTTTTCCCGGGGAATGCAGCTGAGCGAATCCTGCCGCAAACAGCTGGAGGAAGCGGAGACGCGCGTCGAAATGCTGATCCGCAAAGAAGGCGTTTACCAGCCCGAGCCGTTCCAGTCCGAAAAATAATGCCGCTCAAGGAGTTTCTCGCCGAGGAGGCCCGGCGTGTCGAGGCCGCGCTCGATCGATTGACGCCGTCGGAATCGGTGGCGCCCGCGACGATCCACCGCGCGATGCGTTACAGCTTGTTCGCAGGCGGCAAGCGCATTCGGCCGATCCTGTGTTTGCAGGCGGCAGCAGCTGTGAGCGACGCGGCTCCGGGCGCTCTGGAAGCGGGCTGCGCGCTGGAGATGATGCATACGTATTCGCTCATCCACGACGATTTGCCAGCACTTGATAACGACGATTTCCGGCGCGGCAAGGCGACCTGCCACAAGGTATTCGGCGAGGCGATGGCGATCCTCGCGGGCGATGCGCTGTGCACGCTCGCAATGCAGACGCTGGTCCGGATCGAGAGGCTCGCTGCAGCCGCGAAAGTGGCGTTGCTCGAAGAGCTTTCATTCGGCGGCGGCACGGTCGGTGGCATGATCGGTGGCCAGGTCGCGGATATCGAAGGCGCGGGGCAACCCGCGACGGCGGAACTGCTGGAGAGCATTCATCGCGCGAAGACGGGAGCGCTGCTGCGGGCGAGCGTGCGAATGGGTGGCATTTGCGCGGGCGCGGACGCTGCGCAGCTTGAAAGACTTTCCAATTACGGCGAACATGTGGGTCTGGCATTCCAGATCGTCGACGACATTCTGGATGTCGAAGAGCCTTCCGAAGCGCTGGGCAAGACGGCGGGCAAAGACGCCGCGCAGGGGAAGATTACGTTCCCCGCGGTGTATGGGCTTGAAGAATCGCGGTGCATGGCGCACGAGGAATGCACGCGCGCTCATGCGGCGCTGGAGATTTTCGGCGCGCGGGCGCAGCGCCTGCACGAGATCGCCGATCTGATCGTTCAGCGAAAATCGTGAAGACGCGGCTGGATCGCGCGATCGTGGAGCGAGGGCTGGTCGAAACCCGCGAGAAAGCGCAGGCGCTCATCATGGCCGGTGAAGTTCTGGTCGATGGCCGGAAGGCGCTGAAGGCGGGGCAGCCAATCTCGGCGGAATCGGTCATCGAGCTGACTTCAAAGCTGCGTTACGTCGGGCGCGGCGGCTTGAAACTCGAAGGGGCGCTGCAGCATTTCGGCATCGACGTGACCGCTCTCGTGGCGGCGGATTTCGGATCTTCCACCGGCGGGTTCACCGATTGCCTGCTGCAGGCCGGAGCGGCGCGCATCCATGCGATCGACGTGGGGACCGGCCAGCTTGACTGGAAACTGCGAAACGATCCGCGCGTAATTGTGCATGAAGGCGTGAACGCCAGATATATTGAACTGACGGATCTGGGCGAGCCGGTGGATCTGGCGGTGTGCGACGTCAGCTTCATATCCGCGACGCTGATTCTGCCCGCAATGGTGCGAGTGCTGAAGGACGGCGCGCAGAGCGCTGTGATCGTGCTGGTGAAGCCGCAGTTCGAGGCAGGGAAGGGGCAGGTGGGAAAAGGAGGCATTGTGCGCGACGCTGCGCAACACGAGGCCGCTTGCGCGAAGATCGAGGGATGCGCGCGAGAGCTGGGGTTCGTCGACACGCGGATCATGGAAAGTCCAATCACGGGCGCGGAAGGGAATAAAGAGTTCCTCCTTTATGGCCGTCGTTAGCGAACAGCGGAGCCTGCTCGTCCGAAAGGTCGGCATCTTTTCCAAGCCGAATTCGCCGGCCGCTTCGGATCTTGTGCCGGAGCTGCTGCGATGGCTGGCGCAGCGAGGGGTAGATGTCCGGCTCGACAACGAAACGGCGCGCTATGCGGGCATGTTGGTGGGGCTCGATCGCCTGCATGTTCCGGAAGGCTGCGATCTGGCGGTCGTGCTGGGCGGCGACGGCACCCTGCTTTCGGCGGCGCGGGCGGTCGGCAATCGCGCGATTCCGGTGCTCGCGGTAAATCTGGGCGGGCTCGGATTTCTGACGTCGATCCCGGTGAAAGATCTCTTTCCGCAGCTTGAACAGGCACTGGCCGGCTCCCACGAGATTACGCGCCGCCGCATGCTGCGCGTCAAACTGGTGCGCGAGGGCGGCATTGTGGCGGAGTACCACGCGCTCAACGATGTCGTGATTGCGAAGTCTGCGATCGCGCGCATTGTGGATCTGGAAGCGTGGGCCGGCACCAATCTGATCTGCGAATACAAGGCGGATGGTTTGATTATTTCGACGCCCACCGGATCCACGGCGTATTCGCTTTCGGCCGGCGGCCCGATTGTCTATCCGACGGTGAATGCGATTTGTCTGACGCCGATCTGTCCGCATATGCTGACCAACCGTCCGCTGATTGTGCCTTCGGAAATGCCGATCCGGATCGTGAGCCGGGCGCGCGATGAGGACGCGTATCTGACGGTGGACGGGCAGATCGGGAGTCCGCTCGAAAGCGGGGATGCCGTCGAGTGCTCCATCGCGGATTTCGACGTGTTGTTGATCCGTACGCCTGACAAGACTTTTTTCGAAGTGTTGCGCCAGAAGCTGAAGTGGGGCGAACGATAGAATAGAGATAAATAATGGCTCAAACAACAGCGGCAGCGTTGCCGGAAGAGGCTGCGAAGCCTGTAAGCGTGTGGATTCTGCCCGTGATTGCGGCGTGGGTAGTCCCGGGCGGCGGGCATTTTCTGCAGAAAAAGATGGGCCGCGGCGCCCTGCTTTTGGCGTCCGTCGGACTGATGTTCCTGTTCGGCATGTTCATGCGCGGCATGATGTTCACACCGGAGAAGGGCGACATCCTGACGACGCTGATCAACTACGGCGGATTCGTCTGCGATCTGGCGTCCGGCGTGTTTTACTTCGCGGCATCGATGTTCGGATATGCGGCGCCCGATATGGCCGGCGACGTCCACGATTACGGAACCAAGTTTCTGGTGACGGCCGGGCTGCTGAATATCCTCGCGATGGTCGACAGTTACGAAATCGCGATCGGGAAGAAGGATTAAAGATGCCGAAGATGAATCTTTCTCATTTCGAGGCGTCGTTTCTGTTTGCCTTGTTCACGTCCGTCGTGATGGGGATTACGACCAAGAAGACGGACAAGGAACGGCTGAACTATGGGGCATATTGTTTTGGATGCTTCATCGTGGCGCTCTTTGTGATCGGCTGGGCGATGAGGCTCGGGCACGGGTAGCGACATCACGCATCAACTCGCGTGATGTTTGATGTACACTGATCTTCGTGAGAACGACTTTGGATCTGGATGAGGATCTCATCCTTGTGGCGAAGCAACTGGCCGAACAGCGGCGTGCAACCATGGGCCAGGTCGTCTCGCAACTGATGCGGAAGGCGCTGGAACCGCAGGGGACGCCGCGGGTCCGTAACGGTGTTCCTCTGTTTACTCCCATTGCCGGCGCACCGAAGCCGTCTCTTTCGCTCGTCAATCAGCTCCGCGACGAGGCATGAAAGTCGCGCTGCTCGATGTCAATGTTCTGATTGCGCTGTTCGATCCCGCGCATCCGAATCACGAGGATGCGCACGACTGGTTCGGCCGGCACGAGCGCAATGGCTGGGCAACCTGCACGACCACCATCAATGGATGTGTCCGGATATTGAGTAATCCGCGCTATCCGACCGTGCGCGCGCGCGCGGGTGGCGGGGCTTCAGCAACTCTGCAAGAGCTCACATCATAGATTCTGGAGCGATTCCACTTCCTTGCTGGATTCCGGCACGTTCCGGCCGGAGTTGATCGGCAGCCATCAGAAGATCACTGACATCTGTCTGCTGGCGCTGGCGTGCCGGAACGAAGGCCGGCTTGCGACGTTCGACCGGTCGATTCCATTGAAGGCTGCGGCAGGCGCAAAGCAGGAAAACCTGGTCCTGCTGGGCGCCGCACTTCGAAACTGAAGTGAATCCGAAAAACGTTATCCTTGTGGTGTAGCCGTGTCCACGCAACCGAAACCTTTCCTGAGTCCAGAGCAGTATCTGGAAATCGAACGCGCCGCCGATTACAAGAGCGAGTATTACGACGGCGAGATGTTCGCGATGGGGGGCGCGCGCGAAGGGCATAATCTTGTTGTCGCGAATGCCCTCGCAGAAATACATGATCAGTTTCGTCAACGACCTTGTCGCGTCTATCCCAGCGATATGCGGGTGCGTGTTAACGCGACCGGGCTGTATACCTATCCCGATATCGTGGTTGTTTGTGAGGAGCCGAAATTTCTCAACGACGAGCGCGACACGCTGCTGAATCCCGCCGCATTAATCGAAGTGCTGTCGCCCTCGACGGAAGCCTATGACCGCGGGAGGAAGTTCGATCATTACAAGACGATCGAGTCTTTGCGCGAATATCTTCTGATCGCGACGGACCGCGTGCATGCCGATCTGTACATGCGCCAGCCTGACAACCGCTGGCTGCTGACCTCCGCCAGCAGTCTCGAAGAAACGCTGCGATTGGAATCCGTGGGTGCCCAGCTCACGCTGGCGGCGCTTTATGAAAAGATCGAGCTGCCGACTGCCCGGCTCGCGGGGCCAGATTCTTCCGGCCCGCGCTGAAAGTTCCGAGACTATGCCGTAGCCGAATCCGGCTTCTCGGGATTAATCCCCAGTTCGCCAATTGCCTTCGCCGCTTTCTTCGCGTCGAACTTGCCGTCGCGCGCAAGGCGGGAGAGCGCCGCAGCCGCGATCGAGGCCGCATCGATTTCGAAGTGCTTCCGCAGATGCTCGCGGTTATCGCTGCGTCCGAAGCCGTCGGTGCCCAGCGCCAGGTAGCGGCCCGGCAGCCAGGGCGCGATCTGATCCTGCACGGCCTTCATGGAATCCGATACCGCAACGATCGGACCTTCCACGTTTTCGAGCACCTGCTGGATGTAGGGCACCTTCGCCGGCTCCGCCGGATGTAGCCGGTTCCAGCGATCGATTTTCAACGCTTCGCGGCGGAGTTCGTTATAGCTGGTCACGCTCCAGACATCCGCTGCCACGCTATATTTCTCCGCCAGGATCTGCTGGGCTTTGATGGCTTCGGTCAATATCGATCCGCTGCCGAACAGTTGCACCCGCGCTTTCGGTTTGGCGGCAGACGACTTGCTGAAGAGGTAGATTCCTTTGAGGATGCCTTCTTCGGAACCCTCGGGCATCGCCGCCTGCGGATAGTTCTCGTTGTAGAGAGTGAGGTAGTAGAAGAGATCTTCGCGATTCTCGTACATGCGGCGGATGCCGTCGCGCACGATTACCGCAATCTCGTATGCGAAGCACGGGTCATATGCGGCAAGCGTCGGAATGGTGCTGGCGAGCAGCAGCGACTGGCCGTCCTGATGCTGCAATCCCTCGCCGGAGAGGGTTGTGCGGCCCGAAGTCCCGCCCATCAGAAAGCCTTTGCCGCGCGAATCGGCGAACGCCCAGATGAGATCGCCGACACGCTGGAAGCCGAACATCGAGTAATAAATGTAGAACGGAATCATGTCGGCGCCATAGTTCGCGTAGGCCGTGCCGGCCGCCGTGAACTCCGCCATCGATCCGCCTTCGGTAATACCTTCTTCGAGTACCTGGCCGTCTTTCGCTTCCTTGTAGAAAAGCAATACATCGGCATCTTCCGGCTTATAATTCTGTCCACCCGACGCGTAGATTCCGTGCGACCGGAACATGGATTCCATGCCGAACGTGCGCGCTTCATCGGGAACAATCGGGACGATTCGCTTCCCGAACTCCGGATTCTTCAACAGCTTGCCCAACAGCCGGACGAACGCCATTGTGCTCGAAGGATGAGGCTCTTTGGAGCCCGCTTTGAACTCGTCGATGAACTCCGGCCCTGGCGCTTTTGTCTTCGAAGGCGCGGGTTTGCGCACGGGCAGGTAGCCACCCAGGACGCGCCGCCGCTCGTGCATATACGCGATTTCGGGGCTCGATTCCGGCGGACAATAAAGCGCCCCGTCTTTCGCTTCCTCATCCGGAATCGGAATCTCGAACCGCGTCTTGAAAGACGCGATCATCTCTTCGTTGAGCTTCTTCTGCTGGTGCGTGGAGTTGCGGCCTTCGAATTTGCCCAGACCGTAGCCCTTAACGGTCTTGGCGAGGATAACGGTCGGACCGCCCTTGTGCTCGGTCGCGGATTTGTACGCGTTATAGACCTTCAGGGCATCATGCCCGCCGCGATGGAGACTCTGGATCTCGTCGTCCGTCATGTCCTCGACGAGGGCGAGAGTTTCCGGATAACGTCCGAAGAACTCTTTGCGCACGTAGGCGCCACCGCGGGCTTTAAATGCCTGGTAATCGCCGTCGATGCATTCGTTCATCAGTTGCACGAGGCGGCCGGTGGTGTCCTTTTGCAGCAGGCGGTCCCAGTCGCTGCCCCAGACGCACTTGATTACGTTCCAGCCGGAGCCGCGGAAAAGGCCTTCCAGCTCCTGAATGATCTTGCCGTTGCCGCGGACCGGTCCGTCGAGCCTTTGCAGATTACAGTTGATGACCCAGATCAGATTGTCGAGCTTCTCGCGCACCGCGACGCCGATCGCGCCTGTCGATTCGGGCTCATCCATTTCGCCGTCGCCGAGGAATGCCCAGACTTTGCGCGGCGTGGCAGGTATCAGGCTGCGGCTTTCCAGATAGCGCATGAAGCGCGCCTGGTAAATCGAATTGATCGGGCCCAGCCCCATCGAGACGGTGGGGAACTGCCAGAAATCCTTCATCAGCCACGGATGCGGATACGAGGAAAGCCCCGGCTTGTCGCGGAGCTCATGGCGGAAGTTAGTCAGGTGATCGGCGGTCAAACGGCCTTCGAGGAAGGCGCGGGCATAGACGCCAGGCGAGGCGTGTCCCTGGAAATAGACCAGGTCGCCGGGCTGGTCGCCGTAGCTGCCGTGGAAGAAGTGGTTGAAGCCGACTTCGAGCAGCGTGGCCAGCGAGGAGTAAGTCGAAATGTGGCCGCCGATGCCGTCGTCGTACTTGTTCTGGTGCGACACCATCGCCATGGCATTCCAGCGCGTGAGGCTCTTGATGCGGCGCTCCAGCGCGCGATCGCCGGGATAAGGCACTTCCTCATCCACGGTGATGGTATTGATGTAGTCGGTAGTGTTTTTTATGGGAACCGTCACCCCGTTGTCGCGGGCGCGCTCCGTTAACTTGTTGAGCAGGAAGTTGACCCGGTCGGATCCCGCTTCCTCTACAATCTGGTCGAGAGCTTCGAGCCATTCCGCGGTTTCGCGCGGATCGAGGTCGACCGAACGTTCGGTGAGTTGTTGGTGCATGGTGGGCTAAACCACTATTATAGGCGATAGGACAATCCGGACCGGGTCAAACCGGACCAATTTAATATGGCGTCGGCGTGGCTGCGGAGTCGAATCCGCGGCGCCGGTCGTCAGTGCCCGTAGAAAGCGGCTTTCGTGACGTTTTGCCAGTTCGCGCGTCCATCGCAGAGGGGAATCCTCGACCGATGCACGCTGCCGCAGGAATGGTGAGTGCCATATTGGCCGCGCCTTTTGAGAAGAACGCAGAGCGGGATCGGTCCGATCGCGATCGAACAGAACAAAGGGATCGCTCCGCGCAAAGGGCTCGCGCCAATGAGAATTCCGACGAAGCGGCGCTGATCCGCACCGCCCAGCGGGGGGATCAGGAGGCGTTCGAGCGGCTGGTACGGTCGTATGACCAAAGCGTACTGCGGCTGGCGATGAATCTTCTGCGCTCGCCGGACGAGGCTCGCGACGTTTATCAGGAAGCGTTTTTGAAGGTCTACAAGAACCTGCACTTGTTCCGGTTCGACTGTTCGTTCCACACGTGGCTTTACCGTATCGTGACCAACGTCTGTCTGGATCACCTGCGGCGGAGGAAGGTCCGGAAGGAAGAGTCGACGGTCGTCGAGACCCCGGACGGGCCGGTCGATCAGGTGACAAGGCTGGCGGAGGAAGGTCCGGCGGCCAATCCGGAGCGGCAGTTGTGGAATCGTGAGTTGAGCGAAGGGATTACGGCGGCGCTCGAGGGGCTGACACCGCGCGAGCGGACGGTCTTCGAGCTGCGCCACTATGAAGGGCTGCGGCTCCGGGCGATCGGCGACATTCTCGGCACGACCGAGGAAGCCGCCAAGAATTGCCTGTTCCGTGCCACGCAGAAAATGAGATCCAGTCTGGAGACGTTTGTATGAAGTGCGCTGAAATTGTCGAACAGTTTTCGCTCTACACCTACGGGGAAGTTTCGCCCGAAGTGGAAGAGCGGGTCGAATCCCATCTCGCGGCCTGTGCGGAGTGTACTAGCGAACTGGCGAAGCACCGGGCCTTTTTCGATTTGCTGGAACGGCGGGAAGAGATCGACGAGGCCGGGTTGTTGATCGAATGCCGCATGGATTTCCGGCGGCAACTGGCTGCTGAGAAAGTACACAAATCCGTCGATGGCAGCTGGCTCGACCGCTTGCGCAATCTTTCGCAGTTCCATATCCCTATGCGTGTTCCCGTCGGCGCGATGGCGCTGGTTGCGCTGGGGTGGTTCGGGGCCCGTTATATGCCGGAGAGATTCGGCGGCGTGCAGGCGGGGCTGACCCAGCCTATGTTTTCGAATGTGCAATCGGTGCAGTCGGGAGGTTCCGGCAAAGTCCAGATTGCGGTGGACGAAGTGCAAAGACGGGTGGTGAGCGGCAGTCTCGACGATCCGCGCATTCAGCAGTTGCTGCTCGACGCGGTGCGGGAAGAATCGAATCCAGGGGTGCGTGTGGAATCGATCGGGATGCTGCGAAACAGCGCGGATTCCGAAGAGGTGCGCCGGGCGCTGATCGGCGCGTTGTCGCACGATCCGAACGCGGGTGTGCGGCTGAAGGCGCTCGAAGGTTTGAAGCCTTACGCATCTGACGCAGCGGTGCGAAAGACGCTGGCCAATGTGCTGCTGAAGGATGACAATCCGGGCGTGCGCGTGCAGGCGATCGACCTGTTGTCAGCGCATCACGACGACTCGATCGTCGGCGTGCTGCAGGACGTGATGCAGAAGGAAGATGACGGCTATATCCGGACGCGCACCGGCGATCTGCTGCGGGCCATGAAGGCTTCGCTCGGCACCTATTGAGACGGATCGGGTCATCGTTCGTCCAACTTTATATGGGTAGCGGGATGAAAATGTTCGGCAGGAAGACAGCATTGGCGTGGCTGGCCGTTGCGGCCGCAATAGGAATGCCGGCGGTCGCGCAGACTTCGGCGCCGCAGCGGGCGCGCTCGATGACGTTGCGCGAAGCCGCATCGCGGGGCTATCTGGGCGTGGGCGTCGTGGATCTGACGGATGATCGGGTCAAAGCCCTGAAGCTCAAGGACGATCAGGGCGTCGAAGTGAAGCGAGTGGATGGAAACAGTCCGGCGGCTAAAGCGGGGCTGAAGGAAAACGACGTCATCCTCGAAGTCAACGGCAAGAGCGTGGAAGATATTACACAGTTCGGGATGATGATCGGCGAGGCCGGTCCGGGAACGAAGGTGAATATGACGGTCTGGCGGAATGGAGCAAAGCAGACTGTTTCGGCGATGCTCGATCCGCGGCCGAATTTGTTCTTTTTCCGCGCGCCTGATATACCCGATGCGCCCGTGCCTCCGATGCCGCCTGTGCCGCTCAATGGGGGCACTCCGTTTCCCATCATTCCGGCGGACAGCGCGATGGTTGGGTTCGAAGGGGAATCGTTGAACGCGCAGCTTGCGGCCTACTTCGGCGTGAAAGAAGGCGTACTGGTGCGCAGCGTGAACGCCGATACACCCGCAGAGCACGCTGGATTGAAGGCGGGCGACGTCGTGGTGAAAGTGAACGGCACTCCAGTGACTACGCCACGGGAAATCACGGCGCTGGTGCGGGCACGGCGCAACAAAGCAATTGCATTCACGGTGGTGCGGAACAAGAAGGAAGTGAAGCTCAACGTGGAAATCGCCGAAGAGCGATCGGGCGCCGCCGATCGCGTTGCGCTGTAAAGTCTAACCGGCCACGGCCAGCGGGTAGTGGAGCGATTCCATCAGCCACTCGCGATTCTCCCGCACCGCTCCGCGCAGCGTTTCCACCAGTCTTTCGCGATTCTCATATAACCGGTAGGGCTCGCGCTTGCCATGTTTTTCCAGCAGCGCTTTCACGATGAACGGCATCATCATCGAATAATCGCCGGGCAGACTTTCGGTCGATTGCTGATAAGTATCCTTGTCAACTTTGCCCCAGGTGACGGCCTCCGCGGGCGGGCATGACGACAGCGACCCGTCGGTGACCGGCGCGGTCGTGATCTGTACATCGAATTCGTAACCGCGCACGTTCGGTAGTCCAAGCACCTGCCCGAGCGCGGGCTCCGGCTGCAGATTGTAATTCTTCGGCACGCCGCCGCCCAGGATCAACGTGGCGATGGATTTCGCTTCACTCTCGAACAATCCCCAGTGATGGTAGGCGCAGGCCTCGAAGACTTCGGCGTGAAGATCGAGATCGAAGGCGTAATCTTCGATCAGACCCGCCTGCTTCATTGCCCAGAGCTTCATTGAGTTCAGGAACACGCTGCCATCCGCCGCGGCTCCCACAAAGATGGGGATTCCGAGACGATTGCATGTTGCAAGCAGTCCCGGCTGCACGCGGTTGCGGTGTTCCTGCTGGCCGTAATATGCACCGAGACGATAGCGGAGCTCGGTGCCGGTCATCTTCTTCTGAAAGTCGGGGCGCGAGAGGACCGCGGTGAGGAACTTATCCTGATCGAGCAGGACCGCCTCGTCGAAGCCCATGTCCGTCACGCGAATCACGCCTTCGTCGCGCAGCTTGCCATCGTCGCCGAAGATGGGAACTTCAAAGACCGGGTCTTCCGTATGTTCGTTGAGACTGCGATGCCCATCGTGATAACAGACGGCGTCGGTGGTGCTGAGATAGGCGACCCAGCCGGTTTCCAGAAGCGGAATCAACCATGCCTGATGCTGACCGGAAACCGTCACGGGGCCCGCGATCGAAACCGTCAGCGGACATCCGGCTGCGATCGCGCGATCGAGGATGCTGTAAACGCGCCGCAGGATCGCGCCGCCGAACGCCGGCAGACAATGCTCGAAGATTTCGTGGACCGACTGGCATTCGTCGACGCGGCGAACCCGCACCGATTTCCGATGATCGCGAGGCATGAGTACGATTTTCGCAGGCGCCTATTCGATTCGAAAATCCCAGACCTGCGGGTTGACCTTGCCTTCGGTGTACTCGATCACCGCGTAGTCGCCCTGGGGCAGGGGATCCTGCGGCCAGATTTTGTAAAGCCCGTTGTCGGAGAGCTGCTTTGTGAACGTCGGGACCAGCGTCCGCTCCTCATCCATTTCCTTCGTCACCGGCTCAACGACGATTCGCTCGACGATGCGCACGCCTTTTTCCGGAACGAGCTTGATCATCGCAAAACTGTCGAATTCGGAAAGCTGCAGGAAAAACTCCGGGCTGCTTTCTTTCACGATGCTGGTTGAGCGTTCGCCGGGAATCTCGAGCGTGGCTTTGCCGGGGATCAGCGGCACCGGCGAGAGAGCCCGCAACACGTTCCGCCCTTTTGCGTTATGGACTGTGGATTCGGCTGCTTTGAAGATGCGCAGCTGGTCGTCCTCGAGCCTGTAGACGCCGGGATCGCGCGGGATGCGCTGAATCTCGCGGCGGGCGTCCTTCGCCGCTTCCGCTTCGTCGGCGAGTTCCTGGGATTGTTTCTGCAGCGTTTCCTGATGGGCGGCCGCCTCGGTGGCGGTGCGCTTCAGGTCCACAAGGTCAGCCGGAATATCTTCCCAGTCGCTGCGCTCCACGCTGTAGAACGAAACCTTGTCGCCATCCACTTTGTACTCGCGAATGAGCTGGTAGCCGCCGTCTTTGAGATACAACTTGAAGTTCGCGGCGCTGATCGTGAGAACGAATACGGCGAAGAGTAAGAGCAGCTTGCGCATCGGCCGGCCAGATTTCAGTCTATGCCTATAATGGGGGCGCATGAAGCACCGGAACCTTGGCAAGACCGGCCTGGATGTTAGTGAGATCGGATACGGCGCGTGGGGCATCGGCGGCACGATGTGGATCGGCGCCTCGGATAAAGAATCGCTCGAAGCCCTCCATCGCGCCCTCGAACTTGGCGTGAACTTCGTCGATACGGCGCTGGTGTACGGAAACGGCCACAGTGAAGAATTGGTCGGTCGGACTGTCGCTGCGGCCCGGCGCAAAGTGTACGTGGCAAGCAAGGTTCCGCCCAAGAACCGCCTCTGGCCGGCGCCTGCCGGCGTTGGAATCGAAGAAGCATTTCCACGCGATTATATTTTCCGCTCGACCGAAGAGAGTCTGAAGAATCTCGGCCTCGAATGCATAGATCTGCAACAGCTTCATGTGTGGAATCCCGAGTGGACGGACCGCGACGAATGGAAGCGCGCCTTCGAAGATCTGAAGGCGCAGGGGAAGATTCGGGCATGCGGCATTTCGATCAGCAACCACGATCCGGATTCCGCGCTCGGAGTAATCGAGACAGGGCTCCTCGACGCCGTCCAGGTGATTTACAACATTTTCGACCCGTCGCCCGAGGCGCGGTTGTTCCCGGCGTGCATCCGGCACCAGGTTGGCGTGCTGGCGCGGGTGCCGTTGGATGAAGGCGCTCTCACCGGGCGCGTCGACGAGCGGACGGTGTTTCCTGATGGCGATTTCCGCAACTCTTACTTCCGCGGCGACCGGAAAAAACAGGTCGCCGAGCGAGTGGCGGCGCTGGTCCGCGATCTCGATCTGGAAGATGCAAGCCACTTGCCGGGGATCGCGATCCGGTTCTGCTTGTCGAATCCGGCGCTGTCGACGGTGATCCCGGGGATGCGATCGATCAGCAGTGTGGAGGGGAATGTGATGGCTTCGGGACAGGGTCCGTTGCCCGAGAGCACGCTGGAAATCCTGCGGCGGCACGTCTGGGTCCGCGACTTCTATCGATAAGTGGGTGGGGCGGGATTACCAATCTGGCGCCGGATGCCATCCGGCCACACATGCCTGGTTGAAATGGTTCGGGATGGTGGAGGAGGTTGCGGGTCACTTACCGCTGGCATTTCGCGCAGAAGTGAGTGCCGCGTTGTGCGAGCACGATCCGTTTGATCTCAGCCCCGCAGTTCGTGCAGGGTTCTCCTGTGCGGCGGTAAACGCGATGGGCCTGCTGAAAGCTGCCTTTGCGTCCTTCCGCATCCACATAGTTCGAAACGGATGAACCGCGGCTGTCTATGGCTTCAACCAGCACCTCGCGCATGGCCTTGTAGATGCGCTCTACCTGGTCTTTCTTCAGTGCAGCGGCGATGCGCTTCGGATGCACGCCGGCCCGGAAGAGCGCCTCATCCGCATAGATATTGCCTACGCCGCGCACCACCGCCTGATTCAGCAGCACCGCCTTGATCGGGGAGCGCCGCGTTTTCAGGCGCGCCGCGAAATCCTGAAGCGAAACTTCCAGTGGCTCGGGGCCGAGGGCGGCAACGCGTGCCGGCAGCTCAAGCCCATATTCGATGCGTCCGAATTGCCGCTGGTCGTCGTAGTGGAGGACGCCTTTGTCGAGCGAGAAGACCGCGTGCGTCCATTTGGTTGGATCCGCGTTGACGAGCAGCTTGCCGGTCATCCCGAGATGAACGACGAGATAACCGCGATCGAGCCGGATCGCAATGAACTTGCCATGCCTCTCGATCGACTGAATTTTCCGCCCGGCGAGTGCCTTGGCCGTTTTGATCGGCGACCCCACAAGCACGCGAAGCTGCGTAAACTCGGCGTTGAGAATGCGCCGCCCCACGATTTTCGGCCGCAAGGTGCGAACGACGGTTTCGACTTCGGGAAGCTCAGGCATGTTGCTCCGGGAGGTCCACGAGGATCTGCCCCGCCTCGATGCGGACCGCGTACGTGGGAATGCGCAATTCGTCGTTGAAGGCACAGGCTCCGGTGGCGGAATCGAACTGCCACGCGTGCCAGGGGCAAGCGACGAACGTTCCTTCGAGCGCGCCCTGGCCAAGCGGACCGCCGTGATGCGGGCACACGCCCGACAGAGCGCGCACATCGCCCGCGACATTGCACAGCGCGTAGAGATTGTTGTCCTGGATGATTTCGAGGAGAGCGCCCGCGGGAAGTTCGTCGACCGATGCTACTTTCCGAAAAGCCATCCGCAGTGACTTTTCAGTGTAAGCCACTGCGGGAGATGCGCGGCGCGCCCGGCGCAAAAACCGGGTGCGCCGCGATGTGTCTATTGACTGAGGGTGTAGTTCACCTCGACCGTCGTTACAACCGCCACCGGCTGGCCGTTCAACAGCGTCGGTTTGTACACCCACTGCCTGACGGCATCGATAGCCGATTGAACCAGTTCAGGTGGTCCACTGACCAGCGATATATCCCGCACCTTGCCATCCGGCGCGATTTCGACATCCAGCGTCACGGTCCCCTGGATGCGGGCTTCCTTTGCTTCCGCGGGATAAGCCGGCACGGTCTTGTTTACCAGATTTGCCTGCTGGACGTTGCCGCCGACTCGGATCTTTGGCGGGGGCGGCGCGTCCTGCGCGGTCAGGGGAATTGCTCCAGTTACGAACCAGCACATCGCGACCATGAACCCGACTCCGGCCGCCAGGGCTGAGATGGACTTTCTTCTATTCACTGAAACCTCCTTGAGAATGGAAACGACCCTTTGCTTCAGATGTCTCCTGCGCAGAAACAATGGCGCGGGTGACAAATCGAGTTGTGGCTTTGCGCCTGCGACAGCGAGCAAAGCATCCACATATTTCTCGCGGGATCCGGTCATCCGGATCACCGCATGATCTACCACCTGCTCGCGCGCCAGCTGGATCTCACCGAGCAGCCACCAGATCGCGGGATGAAACCAGAGGACTGCGCGGATTGTTTCCTCCGCTACTGTGAACAACCAGTCCCGGCGGCGGACGTGCAGTAGTTCATGCGCGAGGATCGCTTCCCTTACAGGCGCAGTGAGATCCTCGAAGCCTTTGGGCAGCAGCACGACCGGCCGAAAGAAGCCGAATGTGACCGGGCTCGAAATCTCGTCCGAAATGCGAATGCTCGCGGCGGGTACCGTCGATGTGGACTGGCCTTCGAGCGCTTGCGAACGGAGTTTGTAGTTGTGCAACCGCAACAATCCCAGGGCGAGCCACGCGAAGCGCAGCAACATCCCGGTCACGAGCAGCATCCACAAAATCGGAGGAAGAGCGGGCCATGCGGACGTTTGCCCGGGCGCAATGGCGCGCACGGACGTGGAAACGGTCACGACGCCGCCAGTCACTTTCGCCCAGGGCCGAATCAGAGGCAGCACAAGGCCGGCGCCCAGCAACAATTGCCAGAACGCGAGGCGGGCGCCCGGCGCGCGGATTGGCAGCAGCGCCGCGACGAGAGTGCTCAGAGCCACGACGAGCCCGAGTTGCAGGCTGTAGACGGCGATGTTGTTCAAGGCTTCCTCCGCAGCTCGGCGATATCTTTCAGGTCTTTTGGAGAGAGCTTGTGGTCCTCGACGAGATGCACGAGCAACGTTCTGGCGGAACCGTTGAAGACCCGGTTTACGAACTCCTTCACCATGCCTCCGACCACCTGATGCTTTGACTGCACGGGCCGGTATACGTGGGCGCGATCCACGAGTGTCTTCTGAAGATATTTCTTCTCTTCCAGGATCTTCATCATCGTCATCACCGTGGTGTAGGCGACCTTGCGGGTGGCGAGAAGCGCTTCGTAAATATCGCGGACGGTCGCCGGCTCGCGCTCCCACACGAGCTTCATGATTTCCAGTTCCTGGTCAGTCAGTGTTGCGCTTCGTCGTCGCATTTAATTCCTCACCGTTAATTGTCGGCCGGAACCTTTTCGGCATGGTCGACGACAAGAACGTCGAGCGGCCCCTTGCGCGATTCCAGTTTGAGCCCCAGTTGTTCATGGACTGCGGTGAAAATGGATGGTTTTGCCACAGGGTCGACAGCCTCTTGAGTTCCCGCCGGGGCCCAGTCCAGTTTGATTTCAAATGGACCCCTGAGTCCGGTCTGGTCGATGATGATATTGCGTTCGAAACGGGAGAGCAACATCGCCATTGCCGCCATCGTCATCTGGTTGCTCGCAATATGGCAGCCCGTCGTGATGTTGCCGGCCGGAGAGGCGGGTCCTGCCTTCGCTCCCGGAAGCCTCGGCCCGCCTTTTCCGGGAACGAGGGCCAGATATGCAAGTTCCTTCTGCTCATGATGCAGGGCCAGTTTCAGATGGTCGGAAAGCAGGGCCTGCAACATGAGCTGGACCTCTTCGCGCGGCGTGTCCGGGGCAGTCTGCGCGACGATATCGAACCGGACCGCCATGGATTTGATCCAGTCCGGGCCTGCGAGTTGCGAGTCGGAGACGATGCCGTAAGCGAACTTGAGGCAATCGCTCAGCGAGGCGTTCGAAAAGGTGAGCTTGCCGTTGCGAAAAGTACCGATGTTGATGT
>DATAZF010000064.1:0-20211 GCA_036272235.1 Bryobacteraceae bacterium
CGCCGGCAATCTGCTCTTCTTCGGCGACCTCGCACAGCACCTTCGCGCGCTCGATCAGGATACCGGTAAGGTGTTGTGGGATGAGGTGCTGCCTGGTCCAATTGCCAATTCGACCATCACCTACGCCATCGACGGCCGTCAATACGTGGCGGTATATACCGGCGACGGCCAGTTGACCGCCGGCGTCGCGGCTTACAACAAGGAGCTGACGTCCACCCGCCGCATGAATACGATCCAGGTGTTCGCGTTGCCGGCGGATGTCGCGGCGCAGACCCCGCTTTTGCCCGCCGCAGCGGCTGCCAGGGGGAAGGCCGCGCGGAAAACGAGTCCGAAGGGGAAAGGCAAATAGCGCACAGGCCGGCGGTGACACCGCTGATTCCTCGCGTACCGGGGCATCCCTCGCGCAGCGAGATCACGACGTTGCTCCACACCTCGGCGAGCGAAAATAGAGACGTAACAATGCCGCTGCTTAACTGGTCCCCCAGCGCATTGGCTGCGCTTCAGTATAAAGGTCAAAGGGAAGCGATGACACGCCTCTTTGACGCGTATTTCCGAGTCGCGGAAGGAAAAGATCTGACCGGTACAATTCTCCACCTCGACTTTTCCATAGAAGACAAGCCGGATTCTATCCGGCCAGCGCATGTTGGTGTGGCAATGCCTTCAGCCCGGCCAAAGTCAGGTAGCCCAGCTGGACAAGCTGATGAAAATCGGTACCACTTTTTTGCGCGATTCACGAAAAATAACGGGTGGGTTGCGCACGCAACATTGAAGCCTGAATACCGAATAATAAGCAAAGGAGTCGAAACCATTTTCCCCTTGATCTCCTGACGTTCGAAACCCGCGCGACATCTCGCGGATCGACCCCGGCGCCGCGGTACCATCCTCCGGGTACTGAAGAATTCAATCCGGGCCTTCGCCAAACAAGTTCAGGGATGCCGCGTCGAAGGTCGATTGTTGGCCCGGCGCCATCGATACCATGAGGCAGCCGAAAAACTGTCCGTGCAAAGGCCCGGACCACCTGTCCCTGCTCTGCTTGATCCAATAAGACCTTAGCTGCCAATCCAGGCGTTCACGCTAGAATCGGAATTCCCCATGCAATCGGATCTGGTCTGCATCAACCGCACGTGCCATTCAGGCTACGCAATCACCGACGTCCTTTACAACTGCCCAAAATGCGGCGGCCTGCTCGAAGCACGCTACAACTTCGGAACACCGAACACGCAAGCCCTCAAGCAAACCTGGCGCGAGCGCCGCATGTCCAACGCGCCTCTCGATCAAAGTGGTGTCTGGCGCTACCGCGAGCTGTTTCCTTTCGTAGAAGACGATCGGCACATCGTCACTTTGCGCGAAGGCAACACGCCCTTACTCAGCGGACCACGCGCCGCCAGCTACGGCGGCCTCGACCATATCACCTTCAAGCACCAGGGCTTCAACCCCACCGGCTCTTTCAAAGACAACGGGATGACCGGCGGAGTCGCCCAGGCCCGCCGGCTCGGCATGACCCGCGTCGCCTGCGTATCGACCGGAAACACCTCCGCTTCCATGGCCGCTTACGCCAGCGCCGGCGGACTCGAACCGCTCATCTTCATCCCGCACGGCAACATCTCCTATGGCAAACTCGCGCAAGCCCTGGAGTATGGCGCCCGGACCTTCCAGGTGGAAGCCAACTTCGACCAGATCCTCGCACTCGTGCGCGTCCTCGCCGAACGTCTCGGCATCTACCTCCTCAATTCCATCAACCCCTTCCGCATCGAAGGCCAGAAATCCATCGTGATCGAGATGATGGATCAACGCGACTGGCGCGTCCCCGACTGGATCGTCCTTCCCGGCGGCAATCTCGGCAACGTCTCTGCGTTTGGCAAAGGATTGCGCGAAATGCACCAACTGGGCTTCATCGATCGCCTTCCTCGTCTCGCCGTCGTGCAGGCGGAAGGCGCGTCGCCCTTTTACGAATACATGCGCGATCACGGCAGCGTCCCATTTCACGCGAACCAACATCCTGAGACCCTCGCGACCGCCATCAAGATCGGGGATCCGGTCTCGTGGCCCAAAGCCCAGTTCGAACTGGAAACTTCGCGGGGTGTAGTCGAGCGCGTTTCCGAACAGGAAATCGCCGACGCCAAGGCCATCATCGGCCAGTGTGGTATCGGCTGCGAGCCCGCCTCCGCCGCCACGCTCGCCGGCATTCGCAAACTCACTGCCGCCGGCACCATCGCGCCCGACGCCGATGTCGTCGCCGTGCTCACCGGCAACGTCCTCAAGGACCCCGATTACATCTACCGTTATCACACCGGGCAGTTGAAAAGCTCCGGCGATTGCCAGATCAACCCCAACTTCGGCAACCGGCCCATCGTCGTCCCCAACGATGCCGACCGTATCACCGAGCTGATCAGATGAAGCCCTGATTGCCCGGCGACGCCACACTCAAGCGCGAACTCGGACTTCGCGACCTCACCCTTTTCGCCATCGCCTGCATCATCGGCACGCGCTGGATCGCCTCCGCCGCCCACGCCGGTCCCGGTTCCATCCTCCTCTGGGTTCTCGCCGCGATCTTCCTTCTGATTCCGCTCGCCATCGCGACCGCCGCTCTCACCGTCAAACATCCCGAAGCCGGCGGACTCTACCGCTGGACCCGCGCCGACTTCGGCCCCTGGCACGCCTTCCTCGCCTTCTGGGTCTACTGGACCGGCATCGCTTTCTGGTTCCCCAGCGCCGCCATGTTCTACACGAGCATCGCGCTCTCCGGCACCGCGCACGCTGACGACCGCATCTGGCTGGTCGCGCTTTCGCTCGCCGCCATCTGGACCGGCCTCGGCACCAACGTCGTCGGACTCAACGTTGGCAAGTGGACGGAAAACCTCGGCGCCTCCGCGTCCTGGATGCTTGGCATCCTGTTCGCCATCGTCGCCATCGTCGCGTGGCGCCGGCACGGATCTGCCACCGCCTTCCACCTCATACCCGTCTGGAGTTGGGACACAGTGAGTTTCTGGGCCACCATCGCCTATGCGATGACCGGCATCGAGATGGTCGGCCTGATGGGCAGCGAGATACGGGATCCGGCGCGCAATCTTCCGCGCGCTGCGTGGATCTCCTCGCTCTTCACCACACTCTTCTACGTCGGGACAACGGCCGCCCTGCTGGTCCTGTTGCGTCCCGATCAGATCAGTGAGCTAAATGGAATCGCGCAAGCCGGCACCGCCGCGGGCCTGGTGATCGGCGTCGCGTGGCTTCCACGCCTCTTTGTCCTGCTTGTGCTCGCCACTGCCGTCGGCCAGTTCGGCGGCCTCGGCTCCTCCGTCTCACGCATGCCGTTCGCAGCGGGTGTCGATCATCTGCTGCCGGCGGCCTTCGCAAAGATCCATCCACGCTGGAATACACCCCATGTCTCGATCGTTTCGTTTGGTCTGATTGCCTCAGCGCTGCTGATCGCGCTTCAGTTCGGAGACACGGTGCGGGCCGCCTATCAAACGCTGGTTTCGCTGATGGTGATCGGCGGATTCCTCCCCTACTTGTATATGTTTGCCAGCGCGTGGAAAGCGGGCAGGCGCTGGAGCGCGAGCGCCGGCATCGCGATGACGCTGCTGGCGATCGTCTGTTCGGTCGTCCCGACCGCCGAGATCCACAATGTATGGCTGTTCGAGGGAAAACTCGCCGTCGGCACGATCGCGATGGTGGCCTCAGCCTGGCTTATGTACCACTGGCAATCTCGTCGCCCGAGCACTTAGTCAGTAAATTCTCAAATCTCCCGCCGCCCCTCCATCGCTTTCCACATCGTGACTTCATCCGCAAATTCGATGTCGCTCCCGACCGGAACGCCCATCCCGATGCGCGTCACTTTGATTCCCAGCGGCTTCAGCAGCTTCGACAAATAGACCGCCGTCGCTTCCCCCTCAACCGTCGGATTCGTCGCCGCGATGACCTCCTGGATTTCGCCCTTCGCGATGCGATCCACCAGGCTCTTGATTTTCAACTGCTCCGGACCGATCCCGCGCAGCGGAGACAGCGCGCCCCCCAGCACGTGATAGAGACCGTTGTACTGCCGCGTGACTTCGATCCCAACGATGTTGTTCGGGTCCTCCACCACGCACACAACCTTCTGATCCCGCTGCGGGTCACGGCAATACTGGCAAAACTCTCCGTCGCTGATGTTATTGCAGCTTGCGCAGATCGTGAGCTTGTCTTTGACGTCGAGAATCGTCCGGGCAAGCTGTTCCGCATCGTCGCGGCTCGACCGCATTACATGGAAGGCGATGCGCTGCGCGGACTTCTGCCCGATCCCCGGCAGCCTCTTGAACTCGTTGATCAGCCGGGCCAGCGGTTCGGCAAAATCGGGCATCGGCTAGAACAGTCCGGGCGGAAGTCCCATCCCGCCCAGCATGCCGCCCATCTTCTTCTGCGATTCCTCGTCCACTTTTTTGGCTGCATCGTTGGATGCAGCGAGCACGAGGTCCTGCAGCATTTCCACGTCGCCTGCGACTTCCGGATCGATCTTCACGCCGAGCACGTTCTTGTGCCCGTCCATTTTGATCGACACCATGCCGCCGCCGGCCGTTCCGTCCACGCGAATCAGCGCGACTTCCGCCTGCAGCTTCTCCTGCATTTTCTGCGCCTGCTGCATCATCGCCTGCATGTTTCCGGGCATTTTCATTCGTTCCAGGGCTCCTTCAGGTTGCGGACGGTGCGCACTTCCCCGCCGAACAATTCTCGAAAACGTTGTACTTCCGGATGCGCCAGCGCGCGCTCGGTCACTTCATCTTCTTTCGGCGCGGGCTTCGCAATCGGCGCCTGCGCGGCTTTGACCTCACCGAAGTTTACCTTGAAGCGCAGGCCGGAATGTCCCAGGTGCCGCAGCGCCGTCATGATCTCATCGCGTCCCAAATCGAGCTGGAACTGCTTCGGCGCCGTAATTACCAGCTCGTTATTGACGAACGCGACCTCGGCCTGCGCGATTGCGTCGGCGGAAAACGTCAGACCGGCCTCGTTCATCGCGCCGTGCAGCTTCGCCCGCCAGTCGTCATCCGGAGAAGGAGGTGCAGCGGGAACAGGCGCGGGCGGAGGCGCCTTCTTCGCCCGATCCAACTCAAACGGCGAAGGCCCCGGCGGCGGAGCCACCCTCGCACTCGCCACGTTCGGCCGCGGAGCGGCTGTAGCGCCAGCGGTCGAAGCCACCGGCGTGCTCCGGGCTCCGGGAGCCGGCCCAAGTGCCGCCAGCGCCTCCTCAATCGAAACCAGCTTCCCGGCCTGGACCATCTTCAACAAGCCGATCTCCAGGTGAAACCGCGGCTGCAGCGAAGCCTGCAAATCCCGAAACAAATCGAGCGACAACTGCAGATACCGCGTCAGATCCTCTTCACCGAAAGCGGCTGCAATCCGCCCCATCTCCGCCCGCTCTACAGAACTCGCGGTCACCAGCCGCGAATCCGTCCCTGCGATCTTAGTCACCAGCAGATTCCGCAGATACCGCGACAGCTCCCGCGAGAAATGCTGCGGACTCCCCCCGTTCCGCTCCAACTCATCCACCAGCCCCAGCACCGCCCCGCCATTCGCCTCGGCAAGAGCCGTCGTCACCTGCGCCATCGCATCCAGCGAAAATGCTCCGAGCAGCGCGCGCACCTGCGCCGCGTCCACTTTGTTTCCGCAGCACGCGATCGCCTGGTCGAGCGCCGAGAGCGAATCGCGCACCGATCCCTCGCCCGCCTGCGCGATCACCGAGAGAGCCTCGTCGTCCGCCTCGATGCCTTCCGCCACGCAGATCTCGCGCATGCGGTCGATCAGATCGTTGAAATCGACAGACCGAAAACTGAAATGCTGGCATCGCGACGCGATCGTTGCCGGGATTTTGTGCGATTCCGTCGTGCACAGAATGAACACCGCCCACTCCGGCGGTTCTTCAATGGTCTTCAGCAGCGCGTTGAAGGCCTCGCTCGTGATCATGTGCGCTTCATCGATGATGAAGATCTTGTACCGGTCCCGCGCCGGCTGGTAGCGGACGTTCTCCCGCAGCTCGCGCATCTCATTGATGCCGCGATTGGATGCCGCGTCGATCTCGATGACATCGACCGATCCGCCGGCGGTGACTTCGAGGCAGCTCGCGCATACCCCGCAGGGCTTGTCCGTCGGGCCCTGCTGGCAATTCAGGCATCGCGCCACAATGCGCGCGGTCGTCGTCTTCCCCGTGCCCCTCTGGCCGGAAAAAATGTACCCATGCGCGATCCGGTTCTGCCCAATCGCATTCCGCAACGTGGTGATGATGTGCTCCTGGTTGAGCAAATCGTCAAACGTTTGGGGACGATACTTGCGTGCGATGACCTGATACATGAAGCGGGACCTGGATTCTCCGGAGCGCACCGGCCGAAGGTCCGTCGTGCGCGGTTAAACAGTTTCATCAGGCTCCGGGTAATCCGCGGCACACGGGGTAAGCCACTACCGTTGCTTCCTTCCAGACCTGGCGGGGTTTGCAGCCGCCCATTGCACGGAGCCCGGAACCTGACGGAATTCATGGTAACAAAAGGGGAGACATTTCCCCGCTGTGCATGATCGGCTATATCATGACCCCATGGGCGTCGGCTCACTGTCGATGGAAGAATACCTGCGCACCAGCTATGACCCCGACCGCGATTTGATTGAAGGCGAGGTACTGGAGCGCAACGTGGGAGAACGGAAACACGCGATTGCACAGGCTGAAATTAGCGCCTGGTTCATTCAGCGTAAGCAAACCCTGCGCCTCAGGGCTCTCACGGAACTACGCGCGCGAGTCACCCCAGTCCGTGTTCGGATTCCCGACGTAGGGTGAGCGAATTACCTCCGCCCGAAGAAGAAGTCTTCACCTCCCCGCCCTACCTTTGCATCGAAATCATGTCGCCGGACGACACTATCGCCGCCATGCGGGATCGTCTCGATGACTACCTTCAGTTCGGTGTCCCCAACGTCTGGGTGATCGATCGCTGGAAACATCGCGGATGGCAAGTCATGGCCGAAGGCTGGGCCACCGCGCAAGGCGGCATCATGCGCACGGCCGACGGACGAATCGCCTTGCCTCTCGTTGAAGTTCTGCTGCCCTGAATCGGCTTGATCCCTAGCTGGTGCTCACCGCCAGCTGGGCCTCTTCTTCCGCCGCCTCCGCTGGCTCCAGTTCGGTCTTCGGCGCCTCGCGCTTCACCCACGGCGCAAGCTTCTGGGCATATGCCCGCTTGATCGCAGGCAGCGCCTGTTCCGCCGCCGCAATCCCGCGTTGAATCAATTCATCCGACCGGTAGTATTCCACCCAGGTGAAATCCGAAAGCTCCGGATTAATCAACACGTCCGCCGAGATCGCTTTGAAGTTCCCCAACTCATACTGCAGCGTCTGCATTGCGTTCATAATGATGTCGAACATGTTCGGCAGCCCCGAACTGTCTTCAATCCACGTCAGCGGATTGAACCAGCTCATCATCCGGATCGCGTGCGAAACTGCGTTCTCGACACCCTTCTTGAGCGGCGGCACCACGTTGACGGCGATGCAAAGATCGGCGCCCATCATGTTGACGATTTCGGCCGGCACCGGGTCGGACACACCGCCATCCACCAGCACCCGATCGCCGAGCGCCACGGGCGCGAACACCATGGGCACCGAGGCGCTGGCACGAAAGGCATCCACCAGACTTCCCGTTCCAATCGCCACGCGCTCCCCGCTTTCGATGTCGGTCGCAACCGTGCGGCAGGGCATCGCGAGATCCTCGAACGTAGTCTTGTTTCCCAGCAGCGGACGGAAAATCTCAACGAAGCGCCGCCCCGCCATCAAGCCCGGTTTTGTCAGCGTGAGATCGACCGGCATCAGCGCATTCTGGCGGCGCCCGAGCTTGTACGCCATCTCGATCATCTCGTCGACCGTGATTCCAGCCGCATACCCCACGCCGATGATCGACCCCTGCGAACACCCTGCGATCAGATCTATCGGAATCCCGTTCCGCTCCAGCACCTTCAACACGCCAAGGTGGGCGATACCGAACGCAGCCCCTCCCCCGAGCGCGATTCCGACGGACGCTCCGAGGATCTTTCGCGCCAACCGCTGCACCGGCAGAGCCGCGTACGCCCGCGGATGCGCCCGCACATAAGCCAGCGGAGAACCATGCGAGAATCCCGGATCATGCGGAATTACAAATGGTTCACAATGATTGATCGAAATAGGGTGCGAGCTCCGGTTAAAGAGGTTGAGGATCTCATACTTCCGCACTTTACTGGGCGCCGGGTCGACGCTCGATTTCGTCGGAGGCGGTGTCGGCAGATCCACGATCTCGATGAACACGTCGGAAAAGAGCGGCACGCTATCGATCAGCCCGGCCACGTCCGTATTCAGATCGAACACCATGAACGGAAAACGCGTGCTCATGTTCGAGATCAGATTCGAAGCGCGCTCGGCATAAAACGGAACCGGCAGATCGGTGCGTGCCGGAACTTCCAGTACCGAAACTCCACCGATGTCGGTGAGCAAAACTTCATTCACACGCGAATCGTCAGGATGCGAATCTTCCGAGAGCAACTCGCCGACCACACCCTGAGCGGCTGTGGCGCTCATCTGAACGCTGACCAGCAGCACGTCCTGGTTGGTCAGCTCGTGCAGGTAATCCGCCAGACAAGTGGCTATCAGACTCTTGCCTTTCAGCCCTTTCTTCGCTCCCACCGTGATCGTGAGCGTGGAGCCGCGCATCACCTCGCCCTTGTTCATATTGGCGAGACGCTTGCACAGAATGCGGGTGAAGTATTCGAGGGCCTTGGGATTCTTGAGGAAAAGCGTATTGAAAGCCGCCCGGTCGAGTGACATCAGACGCGCGCGCCGGCTCGCGGCCACCGTCGCGGTCCGCTTGCCCCCTTGCAGCAGGGCCATTTCGCCGAAGAAATCGCCGCGCTTCAGCACCGCGATCAGGTTCTGATTGTGTTCGCCCGCCAGTACATCGAGCTCTCCATCGAGCACCACATAAAAAGTGTTGCCTTCTTCGCCCTGCCGGCAGATGGTATCGCCCTTCTGGTGGATCTCTTCGATGAACAGCTCCTGCACCGCAGCCAGTTCGGATCGGCCAAGAAAGCTGAATATCGGAATCGTCGCAAGTAGGTCGTGCCAGTCTGCCATGATCGCTCTTCTGAAATAAATCCTGACCCAGGCCCGTTATCCCGGACCGGACCCGATCATCGATTTTCGCACGCGGAAGCCACCGCCGTGGCGATTTTTCCCGGGATGCTACAATTTGCACGTCCTGATTTGCGGGCCGGATCCGCGACGCAAAAGGAGGCTGCGAGCCAATGATGAAAGATAAATATTATCGCGAAAACGAATGGTGGGTCAGCCCTTATAATTTCCTGCCGGAAGTGCGTGGCACCTACGAACTCCCCGCCAAAGTCAGCATTCACGATGCAACCCTGCGCGATGGCGAGCAGACGCCCGGCGTCGTCTTCAGCATCGCCGACAAGATCGCTATAGCGGAAAAGCTCGACGAAGTGGGTGTCGACCGCATCGAAGCCGGCATGCCGGCTGTCTCCGAGCAGGATTTCTCAGCGATCAAACAGATCTCGAAACTCGGCCTTAAAGCCCGCATCTACACCTTCGCGCGCGCCATCAACACCGACATCGACAAGGCTCTCGAGTGCGGCTGCCACGGCGTTATTGTCGAAGTTCCCATCGGCTACCCCAAGCTGAAATACCAGTTCAAATGGACGTGGGAAGACGTTCTCAAAAAGAGCGTGGGCGTCATCAACTACGCCAAGTCCCGGGGCCTGCACGTCGTGTATTTCCCATACGACACCACGCGTGCACGCGAAGAAGACCTTCGCAATCTTCTGAGCCGCATTGTGCTCGATTCCAATCCGGATTCCGTCGGCGTCGTAGACACGATGGGCTGCATCCTGCCCGAAGCCATGAAGTATATGGTTCGGCTCGTGAAGTCATTGACGAAGCTGCCGGTCGAAGTCCACACGCACAATGACTTCGGAATGGCCGTCGCCACCGAACTGGCGGGCGTCGAAGCCGGCGCGGAGTGCGTCCATAGCTGCGCCAACGGCCTCGGCGAGCGGACCGGCAATGCCGCACTCGAAGAGCTGATCGTCGCCCTGCACGTTCTCTACGGCTATGACACGCACTACAAACTGGACAAGCTGCCTGAGCTCGGCGAGTTAGTCAGCCGGATCAGCCGCTTCGACACGGCCGTCAACAAGCCCATCCTCGGCGATCGGAATTTTACCCGCGAATCCGGCATCGGCGTGGATCTCGTCGTCAAAGAGCCTCTTGCCATGTTCGGAACACATCCGCTCCTCACGGGACGCCGCGGCGAAGTCGTACTCGGAAAGAAAAGCGGCAAAGCTTCGATCACTTACAACCTCGAACAGCTGGGAATCGAGGGTACGGACGATGAATCCGTGGCCGAGATGCTCCGCCAGGTAAAGGACAAAGGCATCGAAAAGCGCGGCCTGCTGACGCCGGACGAATTCAGAAACATAGTCGACGGCGTCCTCGCCGTCCGCAAATAGCAGCGCCCTGATCCCAACTCTCCAGAAACCCACCTGGGCGCCTCTGACGTTGAGAGCTTCTGACCCTGGCGACGGGCTCTGCCCGGATGTGCCGAAGAATCTGAACCACCGCTGGCCACCCGAAAAAACAATGCGCAGTGGGCTTCAGCGCGTGAGAGTAATCTTTACCCCAGACACTCCTGTTCAGTCGGGATCCGCTCGACATACCCCCGCCGGATCGCCTTCGCGATCCACTGCCGCAGAAGCTGCATGACCCGCTCACGTGTCATACCGTAGCGCGCCGCAATACGCACACTCGACCACCCGCGGACAAAATAAAGCAGCACGATTCGCCATTGGATATCGGGGCGGTGCAGATGCTGAAACACCGGCACCTGCGACGGAAACGAAAGGCGCTGAGAGCGGATCGAGGTGCGGATCAGCCGCAGGCTCCACTTACCCGATTCATTAAGGCCGGGCAACGGAGGGACCGTTTTCACTGAATCACCGCTTTAAGTGTAGGGGCGCGACTTAAAGGGCGTCCAATCGATATATTGAATCTACTTTCAAAGGCTGGTTAATTTATATCCAAAGACTTATCAACTCGGATCCATCGAACTTACTCGCACCTATCTTATGAATAACAGGGCGTCTGAATAACAGTGCGTCCGAAGATCAAAAGAGCCACCGCCTCGCGACGGTGGCCCGTGGTCTTTCGTGATCGCTGAAACTACAAGGCGCTCTCGCCGACCTCCCCGTTTCGGATCCTCACCGCGTTTTCAATTGTCGAGATGAAGATTTTTCCGTCGCCGATTTTGCCGGTCTTCGCCGCATCGGCAATCACGTTGACGATCCGCTCCAGTTGCGCGTCGACAACCACCAGTTCCAGTTTGATCTTGGGCCGCACGTCGACTTTATACTCAGCGCCGCGATAAGTTTCCGTATGGCCTTTTTGCCTTCCATGGCCGTGCACTTCAGATATGGTGATTCCGTCGATGCCCGCCGCCACCAGTGCTTCCTTTACTTCGTCCAGCTTGTGCGGCTGGATGATCGCTTCAATCTTTTTCATATCGCTCCTTCATGCCGCTGTGATTGCGATGCTGTTTGCGAGAAGCGACTCGGGCTAACGAGTCGCTTCACCCAGTTTGATATGCGATGGCACCGCCGCCGCACTGGCGGCTTCTCGCTGAATCGTCATCGCGGAAGGGCTTGCCAGAGCTGAGATTACGTATTCCGGATAGGCCGAAATACCATGCTCGTGCAGATCGAGGCCTTCCCTCTCGCCTTCTTCCGAGACGCGCAGGATACCCATGGCATTGACCGCATACATTAACGCAAGCCCCACAACGAAAGTGGAGATCGTGATGATCGCGCTCCCGATGAACTGCGCGGTCAGCACCTGAAATCCGCCACCGTAGAACAGACCCTTGAGCGGCATGGTGTTATCGGCCGCGAAGTTGCCCGTTGCGCCGAACTCGCCGGAAGCGAACAACCCCAGGGAGAGCGTACCCCATATTCCGCACATCCCGTGGACCGGCACCGCGCCGATCGGATCGTCGATGCGAAGCCATTCGAGCAACTCGACGCCGTAGACGACAATAACGCCCGCAACCGCGCCGAGCAAAATCGCACCCAGCGGACTAACCCAGTAGCAAGGGCACGTAATGGCGACCAATCCGGCCAGAAATCCATTGACCGTAAAGCTGAGGTCCCACTTCTTACTTAGTCCATACGCAACGAACATCGCAATCAACCCGCCGGAGCAGGCGGCCAGCGTCGTGTTTGCCGCAACGCGACCGATGCCGATGAAGTCCATCGCCGAAAGCGTGCTGCCCGGATTAAATCCGTACCATCCGAACCACAGAATCAGACCGCCCGACGCCGCGATCGTCAAATCGTGCGGCAGCATGGGTCCACCGCCGTCGCGTTTGAACTTTCGACCGAGGCGCGGACCCAGCACGATCGAGCCTGCCAGCGCGATCATACCGCCAATGGTGTGCACAACCGTCGACCCTGCGAAATCGTGGAAGCTCGTGCCCACCCACGGCAGGAACATGTCCTTGGAGCCCATCGTCGCGAGGAATCCGTCCGGGCCCCACGCCCAGTGGCCGATGATCGGATAAATGAAACCGGAAACGCCGAAGCTGTAGACCAGGTCCCCGATCCAGCCGGTCCGGCCGATCATCGCGCCCGATGTGATTGTCGAGCAGGTGTCGGCGAACGCGAACTGGAACAGCCAGAATGCGAGGAACGCGACACCGGTTCCTTCATAGGTGGCCGGCGCGCCCTGCAGGAAGAACCAGTTCATCCCGATCCACCCGTTGCCGTGGCTGAACATGAACGAGAATCCCCAGGCATAGAAAAGAAGGCCGCATAAACACGTGTCGACGATACATTCCATCAGCACGTTGACGGTTTCGCGCGACCGGCAGAAGCCGGCCTCGAGCATCGTGAATCCGACCTGCATGCCGAACACAAGGAAGGCGGCCAGCAAGACCCATACCGTATTGATCGGGTTGACGATGTCATTGCCCTTGAGAACGGGATCCGCCGCGCGGGCGCTGAGCCCAAGCAGATCCGGGTTGAAGAATGCCATCGCCACCAGCAACAGAGCGAGCGCGGCTCCTTTTCCGAGAACGAGCAGAGTGCCATATCTGCGCCACTCCGGATCGCTGAGTCGCGTCCTGAGACGGGACAGCCTTTGCGAGAAACACGGTTTTCGATTCATGAGGTCCTTTGCTCCTTACGGAAGTCTCCGTGCCCCGGACAAGTCAGTAACTGCAACGGCGAATCATAAGTTGAACTGAATCGCGTGTTACTGCTTTATCAGTTACCCGGAACTCGCAGTCTACCGGCAGGAAGCGAACAGTGTCCAATCGATAATTTGAATTACACTCCCAGAATTTTCCAATATGAGGACTCAAAGATAGAAACAATACATTCTTAAGATATAGATCTTTCAGCCATAAGATGGGCCTTCTTCCACTTAATCAACACAGACCCCGAAGTGTGTGTCGAATCAGCCCGGCAGCAATATGGATTCTTTAGAAACGTATATATAAATCTTTAGATAGTAGTCTGACCTTCTTTTGGTTTGAACGTATTATCTTTCAGCCACTCGCAGCGTTATTGTGGATTAAGTGATCGGAGCCATCTTCAAAGCCGGCAGCGTGCGCACTCTCGCGGCGATCGGCGGACTCATCGCCCTCACCGCCACTGCCGACTGGTATGCCGGAACGCGCGCCTCGCTCGGTGCCTTTTACATCGTCCCGATGTTGATCGGCGCCACCGCATTGCCTGCACCGGGCATTGTCCTCCTCGCGATCGTCTGTTCCACTTTCCGCTCCCTCTTCGATCTGCCGCGCCCGCCCTATCTGGAAGAGCTCCTGCGTTTCATATTCGCCACCCTCGCCTACGCCTCTTCCGGCCTGCTCGTAGCCGCGCTGATCCGCAATCGTGAGCTCACCATCGGCCACCTCGCCAATCTGCGCCGCGAGCAGGAGCTTCGCCGCGAAGCCGAAGAGCAGTTGCGCATTCTCGCCGACAGCAGTCCGGCCGCTATCCTGACCGTCGACGCTACCGGGACAATTCTGGCCGCCAATCGGGCCACGAATGCGCTATTTATGGTTCCGGAAAGCGAAACCATGAAGGGCCGCCTGATCGGCGCTTACCTGCCCGTTCTAACCGATGCCCTTCAGTTCGATCCCGGCCCGGAAGGTCTTCGCACTGCCACGCAATCACAGGGACAGCGAGAGAATGGCGAGGTCTTTCTCGCCAACGCGTGGTTTTCCTCTTACCGGACGCCCGAAGGCATGCGTCTCGCGGCCATCGTCGTCGATTCCTCCGAGGAAATGCGCGAGCGGGAGGAACAGAGCTTCCGTCATCTTTCGGAAGGCAACCGCATCGCCGCTGCTGCCGTCTTCCACGAGGTGCGAAATCTCTGTGGAGCTATCTCCGTCATCTCCGCCAACCTGCGCGGAAAACCCGGGATCACCCGGGACGAGGACTTTCAGGCCCTGACCTCCATCGCCGGCGGACTCGAAAAGATCGTCGCCGTCGAGCTGCGTTCCCGCGCGGGCGACACGCTCGAGGAGGTTAATCTTGCGGGTGTGCTCAACGATCTTCGTATCGTCATCGAGCCGGACTGGCGGGAGATCGATGGCGCGGTCCATTGGCAGGTGCCGCGCAATGCGCCCGGCGTGCTCGGCGACGCGCACGGACTCCTGCAGGTCTTTCTGAATCTCGCCCACAACAGCCGCCGCGCAGTCCGCGCAGTCCCCGAACGCAAGCTCTCGATCGCCGCCTCTGTCGAGGATCAGAAGGTGATCGTACGTTTCGTCGATTCGGGCGCGGGCGTCAGCGCCCCCGAGCGCTTGTTTGCGCCCTTCCAGCCCGGCGCCAACGGAACGGGCCTCGGGCTTTACGTATCGCGCGCCGTCGTCCGCAGCTATGGGGGCGATTTGCGATTCGAGCCGCAACCTTCCGGAGCCTGTTTCGCCGTGGAGCTTCAAATTGCCTGAAATCAGGGGTAGAGTAGTCGAGGTATCAGCTTGAGCACTTTAACAGTGGACACCATTCGAATTCTTCTGGTCGACGACCACGCTATGTTTCGCGACGGTCTGGCGCGCATGCTTGAAAAGGAAGCCGACTTCACGGTCGCCGCCCAGGCGGGCTCGGCCACCGAAGGTCTTGGCGCCGTTACCGAGAGCCGCGCGAACATGGTTCTTCTCGACGTCGACCTCGGGGGCGAGCGTGCTCTCGACTTCGTGAGAGGCGCGCGCGGAGCCGGTTTCGAAGGCCAGATCCTGGTCGTGACCGCCGGAATGAGCGATCAGGAAGCTGTGCAGCTCGTGCAGGCCGGTGTCTCCGGTATCCTCCACAAACATCACTCGACGGAAGAGCTTTGCAATTCCATCCGCCAGATCGCGAATGGCGAGGTCTGCATCGAGCAGGCCTATCTCGCTCCCCTCTTCCGCGCGGTGGACCGCACACGCGCCCCGCGCCGCGCCAACCTCACCGATCGGGACAAGACCGTGCTCCGCGGCATCCTTCAGGGCCTCTCCAACCGTGAGATCGCCGCGAAGTTGCAGATCTCCGAAGGCGCGGTCAAGGCTTCCGTCCGGCACGTGTGCGAGAAGTTGAGTGTCCGCACGCGCAGCCAACTGGTGAAAGTGGCTCTCGAACAGTACAAAGATCAGCTTTGAATGGTCTGACTGACTGTCATCGGGAAAGAGCCTGGCATTCCACGCCCGCCCTGGCCAGAGGTGCTCAAGCCGGCTCGGCAATTCGTTTCCCGTGGGGTGTAAAACGACTATGAGAATGGCGGAGAGACAGGGATTCGAACCCTGGATAGAGTTTCCCCTATACACGCTTTCCAAGCGTGCGCCTTCAACCACTCGGCCATCTCTCCAGTTCGTGAAGCTTCGCGCAAATGCGGACTGACCGCGCGAAAAGTCAGGATATCACGGAAGCGTGGACTTAACGGCCGCGCCCGCCACTGTTTGCCGCCACGCCGCCAGACGCATGTCCGCCACCGCCGCCGCTGAAGCTCGTTCTGCCCCCGCCTCCGCCACTTGCGCTGGAAGCGGCCGCGACTCCACCGCCACGGCTGCCGGACGCGAATGAACCTTGATTACCGGCGGCAGGCACGCCGATCGTATTTCCACCGCGCAATGGCGAACCAAGCGCCGGCATGCCGGTGTTATTTCCCCCACGCAAGGTCGAAAGCGGTGCCGGCCGGCCGGAAGACGGGTTGCCCGCCACAATCACCGGACGCCCCACTGACCCCGTGCCGCGCGCTCCGCCCCCGCCGTACCAGTAAGTCGTGGGTGCGTAATAGTTATAAACCGTGCCCGGACTGAAGAATCCGTATCCCCATGGATTGAAGTACGTTCCGGCCCCCGGCACAAACGAGTACATCCCGAGATACTGGTTGTAAAACCAGCCGCTGTTCCAGATTCCCGGGCTGGAGCTGTAACCGCTGCCGCCCCCAAAACCGTTGTAACTCAGCGACCGCGCCGAAGCCATGCTTGCTGCCGACAAACTCTGCGAGCGGTCCCGCGTCCACAGATAAAGGTCGTCGCCGATCTTTTCGTCGAATTTCTCCGCCAGCAGCGCGGCCGAGAACGGTACCAGATGGCCTTCCTTGACGCTGGCGCGATCCGTCGCGGTGCTTACCAGAGCTTCGCCTTTATAGACTTTCAGCTGCGCCGGATCCGAACTGATTTCGACCACGCCATGCTTCACCATCTGAATGTCGTAGTCCTTGTAGATGAGCGTAACCGGCGAATCTTTGATCGTCATCTGCGGATCGTCCGACTCGACCATCACGGTTCCGGAGAGAACCTCCACCCGCGTGCTGATCAGCCTGTTGTCGAGCAGTTTGATTGAGCTGTTCTCACCCACTCGCAGGAAAACCCCTGGTGTCAGAAGCACTTCGGCCCGGCCAAGCCCCGTCCGCAGGACGCCCTGTTCCTTGATTTCCTGGAACCGGCCCTTCTGCGTTTGCACGGTCGCGCCATCAATCGAGACATCGCCTTCGAAATAGTGAAGCGTTCCGGAGTGCGCTGAAGTCACGCTCTGCGCCGAACAAACCGCGGCCGTCATCGCCATCAGCACCGCTGCAGACGAGATACGGCTCTGTTTAGACATAGGAACCTCTAGTGTGCATGATCCTCCGCGCGACTACCAATGTCAACCGACAGGCTTCCCGGGCCTACAGCCGAACGATCTTTTCCGACGTGAACCCCTTCAGGGCATTCCGGGTGTCCACAATCAGCTTCGCCCGCTCCACCAGCGCTTTGTAATCGAACGCTGAGTGATCGGTGACAATTACCACGCAATCGGCGGTCTCGATCTCTCCGCTGTCCGCCGCCATCAACGTTCCGTTTTCGAGCCGAATCTCCGTCACATGCGGGTCGGAAAAAGAAATTATCGCGCCCCGCTTTTGGAGCAGATGCATTACGTCGAGCGCCGGCGATTCCCGCACGTCCTCGATATCGCGCTTGTATGCCACGCCGTAAACATGGATCTTCGCCCCCTTCACCGCCTTGCCCACATCGTTCAGTGCATTCTGCACCTTGCTCGCGACGAAATGCGGCATCTGCCCATTGATGTAGCCGGCCAGCTCGATAAAACGCGCCTCGATCCCTGCCTGCTTTGTCTTCCACGACAGATAATACGGATCGATCGGAATACAGTGGCCGCCCAGCCCGGGCCCCGGATAGAACGGCATAAACCCGAACGGCTTCGTCGCCGCCGCCTCGATCACTTCCCAGACGTTGATCCCCATGCCATCGCACATGATCGCCATCTCGTTCACCAGCCCGATGTTGATCATGCGGAATGTGTTCTCGAGCAGCTTTACCATTTCGGCCACCTGCGTCGAACTCACCGGCACAACTTTTTCCAACGCCTGCGAGTAAAACAGGCGGCCCAACTCGGTGCACGCGGGCGTCGTTCCCCCAACTACTTTGGGAATATTCTTCGTCTGAAATTTTGGATTTCCTGGATCCACGCGTTCCGGCGAGAAGCAAAGGAAGAAATCCACGCCAACCTTCAGGCCCGATTTCTCCAGCATCGGCAGCACCAACTCGTCCGTCGTCCCTGGATAAGTAGTCGATTCGAGAATCACCAGGATTCCCTTATGGAAGTACTTCGCGATCTCCTCGCACGCGGCCACGATGTAACTCATGTCCGGATCTTTGGTCTTCCGCAGTGGGGTCGGCACGCAGATATTGACCGTGTCCAGCTCCCGAATCACGGAAAAATCGGTCGTCGCCCGGAGCTTGCCCGAGGCCGCCAGCGGCTCCAGCGCCGACGACGGAACATCCCCGATATAGGAATCACCCGCATTGATCCGTGCGGTTTTGGCTTCACTCAGATCGATTCCAGTGACGTGATAGCCCGCCTCCGCGTACTCCACCGCCAGCGGAAGCCCGACGTATCCAAGGCCGACCACGCCTACCCGCGCGCTCCTGGATCGAATCTTCTCTGAGAGTACTTCCGCTGCCTCGAAAATCGTGCTGGTTTTAACGCTGCTCATAAAGGAACGATTTTCCCATATTGGAAGACGCCAGCGGCAATCAGTTCCGCCGGACCCGTCAAATGGACCTCTTCCTCAACCCGAACTTTCAGCGGTCCGGCCGGCGTCAGCACCACCACAGGATCTTCCGCAAGCCCTCTCGCCACCGCTGCCACAGCCGCACCCGACGACCCCGTGCCGGAGCTCTTCGTCTCGCCCGCGCCCCTTTCCCAGAATCGGACGTCGATCGTATGCCGATCCACCGGGCGGATAAAAGACACGTTCGTGCGGTTGGGAAAGCGTCCATCGCGCTCGATCGCCGCGCCGACAGCCCGCCAATCGAGATCGAAGTTCTCGACCGGAATCGCGCATTGCGGATTGCCCGCGTCGATGATCAGCGCATCGTGGCCCTGCACCGTCGCCCGCGCCTCCAGCACCCGAATCTTCCCCATATTCATCTCGAACAGGTATTCCTGCTTCGGGCTCACCGAAATCAACCGGGCTTGTTTGACACCTGCGCCGGTGCGGATTCGCACCACCTCGCTCCCCCGCGCGGCGGCCAGCAACAACGCCACACAACGCGTGCCATTGCCCGACATCTCCGGTTCGCTGCCGTCGGAATTGAACAACCGCATGGTCGCGTCGTAATCCGGCCCTTCGGTCTCATCGAGCACAATCCAGCCGTCGGCGCCGACGCCTGTGTAGCGGTTGCAGATGGCGATCGCCAGCTCCTGCAAATCGGTGATCGGCACCTCGCCGGCCTGGCTTACCAGGAAATCATTCTTTGCGCCGTGCAGCTTCGTGAATGGGATCTTCATTGATTTGTCTGTCAATTTCGCGCCTGTATATTTCAATCGCCGGGGCGCCTTTCACCGTAATCCGCCGGGCCAGCGTGTAGCGCGGCCCATGCAACCAGGCTTTCTCAATCGCTCCTTGCGCCGTATCCCCGCCCATCACCACCGCCCAGTCGGTATGAAGAAAAAGGTCGGGGCGTGCCACTGCCGCATCCCACTCCACATCATTGTCGCCTGTAAGCGTATCGCGCAGCGGCACGCCCAGCGTGCGAAAGATCCCCGTCAAATCTCCAAAGCTCGTGAAGAACGTCTCGTGCGGACCCATCGCGCCTCGTAAATACCCGGCCGCCTCGGATATCCACTGCCGGCGCGCCCGCGAATTCACAAACGCCTCCTGCCACGTCACCGGGTTCTGTGCTCGATTCACCACGAATGGAAGCAAGGCGATGGCCACCGCCGCGGCCGCCGCAACGACCCGCCACCGCGGCTTCACCAGGTCCACCAGCGCCGCAATTCCGACCGCCGCCACAGAAAGAAGACTTACTGCGTAGCGCGTGTTGTACCAGCTGTAAGGCCACAGCGTGCGGATGAAAATGGGCGTCGCCGACGAATGAATGCTCCACACATAAAACACCGCCGGCAACGCAAGGAAGATCAGCGGCCAGAAGGCTTTCCTGAAAAGGGCAATCAGGATCCCGCCCGCCCCCAGCAAAAGCGCGGGCCATCCGGCGACCAGTTGCCCTGCCGCGAAGAAATACTGCGCCGCCACCCGCCAGTCTCCCTTTCCCGGATAGTTGACCTTCCCCTGAATCGCCAGCGCCGACCACGGCCCCCGATAGAAATAGAGCGGATCGCCAAAATAGAATCGGTTGTGGGCGAGCCACAGCGCCGGGGCCGCCGCTGCAATCACGCCGAAGA
>DATAZF010000065.1:0-6273 GCA_036272235.1 Bryobacteraceae bacterium
TCCCCGCCCTGCCGGAGAACGAGAGAGCCAGAGGTGATTGACCGTGCTCAGGCCGAGTCGCGGGGTAAGCTCGCGAGCATCCCCAGGAATGCCGCAGCCCCCGTCGCCAGCGCCCAGGCCGCGAGTTGTTGCCGGTCGATCAAAGTCCCCGCGATCACCGGTGCAACGATCTGGCAAATGGACGTGATCGATTGCGTCAACCCCAGCACCACGCCCTGCTCCCGCTTGCCGGCTTCCTGCGATATCAGCGATGTCACCGCCGGACGGATGACGCCGCCGTAGGAATTTATCGTACTGGCCGCAAGCAACTGGCCCAATGTTCGCGTCCATGCAAGGAGACCGTAACCGATGGCGCTGACGCCGAAGCCGGTCCAGACCAGTTTTCGTTCACCGAGCAGTTTCACCAGCCGGCCAATCAAGCCACCCTGCAGGATGAGCCCCAGAAATCCCACGTAGGCGAATACGTAACCGACTTCCCGCGCGCCGAATGGCTGCCCGTGAAGTGTGTAGCGGCGTTGCGCGTAAAGTGCGAATCCGGAAATGAACAGCGCAAACGAAAAAGCGAAAAAGAAGAACTGCCAGAGAAGTCTGCCCAGTTTCGGCCTTGCGAAATATTCGGCGTACGCTTTCCAGTCGAGAACACCCAGACGCCGGCCGGCGGGTCCGCTGCCGCCATCGTCTACGTGCGGCTCGACTTTCGGCAGCAACGTCGTTGTGCAGACGATGCTCGATGCCGAGAGGAACGCGGCCGCGAGGATCGGATATGTATAGCCGAACTGCGCAAGATAACCGGATATGCCGGGGCCAATCAAAAAGCCGATTCCGAAAGCGACGCCGATCACGCCAAAGGATTTCGCGCGGTTCTCCGATGTCGTCACGTCGGCGATATAGGCCTGTGCGAGAGACAGGTTGCCGGCGGTCAGGCCGTCGATGATTCGCGACAGGAAGATCAGCCAGAGAGATCCCGCAAACGCGAGGATAAGAAAACCCACCAGCGTTCCGAACTGGCTGACAATGAGCAGCGGCTTGCGCCCCACATGGTCCGACATCTTGCCCAGAATCGGCCCCGCGATCAACTGGCAGAACGCGTAGGCTGAGATCAGCAGACCGACGACCGTAGCCGACGCGCCGAGCTTCTCCGCATAAAACGGCAGCAGGGGCAGGATGATCGTCAGTCCGAGAACATCAACGAGAACGATCAGAAAGATCGGAAGAAGAGGGGATCGATTCACGCCTTGAGGAATCCGCCGCGAGGAAAAGCCATTGTCACCACTTCATGCTAACGCGCAGCTTCCCGCCGCGCCTGTTTCGCGGTGCGCCATTCCTCCCAGTCCTTCTTCGTGGCTGCGACCATATTTACGGCAGCCTTGTGCAGCCAGTGCCGCGGCCTCTTGTTGAGATCCGCGAGGACGCGCGCCGTTCGTTTCGATCCGAGATGCAGGTTGGCCGTCTCCCATCCCATCGCGTGGAGGAGCCGTGTCTCATCTTTCTCGTGTGGGAACGCCGCGAGATCGATTTTGGAACAATCGGGCGCAAGACGCCGGACAATCCACTTGCCTTGCAGGCGGACGAACGGGTCGGCGGTGCGCACCGCCATCTCGAGCGCCTCCTGGTAAAGTATTGGCTCCTGAGTTCCGCGCGCCCAACCCCACGCCGAGGGCGCGAGGGCCTTGGCTTCGCGGCAGAGAGGGCCGCCCTCCACCTCCGCCATAGCTATAAAGCGTTGCCGGCCGAGGCTGCCGAGTCCTGCCACTCGATGGATGATTCGCGACTTCGCCAGTTTGGCCGGCATCATTTTTTCGAGGCCGCGGCGCGCGTTGCCCGGCACCGCGCCCGAAAACAGAGGTAAGGCTTCCAGTTTCTGCCAGAAAAGCGCCGGATCCCGGAGGCTTGGCTTCACCATTTCGTACAGCCACACGTGTTTGCCGCTGAGCACCCAGGGCCCGCCGCCGGCTTCGAGACATTCCTTGTACCCGGCGAGGATGGCGCCGCATGCCTCGCGGCTGGCGATCCTCAGTTGCTCGGTCTCGATCGCCAGATGCGCACTGGCCCCCAGCCGGACGAGGTCGATGGTCCAGGGCATTGGACAGGTCTCGTCGAAGTCGTTGATGCCCCAAACGAGGCGGCCTTCGGTATCGCGCCAGGTGCCGAAGTTTTCCACATGCAGGTCGCCCACGGCGAGCAGTTCGGGGGCATCCGCGCACTCCGGGCAGACTTCAGGCCATAGCTGCGCCCAGCGGTAAAAGGTGGCGCGGAAGAAAGGAAAGATTGCCGCCCGCATCAACTGGTGTTTGGTCTTCAGATCTTCAGGGACGATTTGTAATTGGCGCGACAGCCAATCCTCGTACGTGGCAGTCGCTTTACGAAAGTTCACCGGATGATTGTACCGGAGCGTGGCGCAACCGACTCGAGCGTTTGGAGCATCGCCCTTCGACCGTCCAGCGGGATTGACAATCCCGCGCAGGTTTACATCCTGCCCCCAAAATTTCCGGCCGTCAATACAGGAATGAATGGCAATTACGCGCAGAGTTTCGGGGTCAGCATCCAGCGCAGGGTCCCGTGCGGCATGGCGCCAGGGCTCTCCACGTCGATCCGCAGCAGCGCCGCTTTCTTCATCTCGATCCGCAGCCCCGGACTCGAAAGCAGATACGAGGCCAGATGGCTGAGCAGCGGCTCGTGCCCTGCCAGAAGAATTGCCGATTCCTCCCGGTAATCCCTCAGCTCTGCCCAAACTTTTTCCGGAGAACCGTGTGGAACCAGTGTTTCCGTGCGGACGATGTCGCCTTTGTGCTCCAGCCCTTCGACCACAATACGCGCCGTTTCGATGGCACGCCGATAAGGACTCGATACGATCAGCGACGGCTCGACACCTGCGCGTTTCGCCGCTTTCACGACCTCCGCGACCTTCCTACGGCCCTCGTCCGTAAGTGCGCGGGTCGCGTCCGGACTCCCCGGCTTCGCATCCTCCGCAATCCCGTGACGAAAAAGATATAACTCCATCAGGCGAACCTCCGGACGCTTCGCTTTGCCGGCGCCACCGTGCGCGCCGTCCCATTCACCGGCTTGAGCTGAAGGGAGCGGATGCGCCGCTGCAACTCTGTGAATATCGCTTCCGGCGTTTTGCTGGCGTCGATACTCACAAATCCATACCGTTTCGCCATTCGCTCAAGAGCCCGGATCAGTTGCGTCTGATAGTTGACGAAGCTCTCGTACATGTCGTCGCCGAAATGGCAATCCATGCCGCTCTCCCAGTAATTGAACGCGCCGCGGCCCACGACCACGCGCGAAACCAGGTCCTTCACCTTCGCCCGCAGATAGTAAACGGCATGCGGAACGAGCCCGAAGCCGCAGACCCGCTCGATCCACTCCGGATCTTCGCCGCGCGCGATCGCCCGCGCCATGATCGAAAAAATGTAGCGATCCGTAAGCACGACGAAGCCCGCGCGCAGGGCGGGTACGATCTCGTTTTCGAGGCGATCCGCAAAGTCGGTCGCATAGTAAAGCGTCATGGTCACCGGACCGAGCGTGTTGCCGGCCTTGGCCTTCGCGATACCCTTGCCTGCCAGCGCTGAGCGCGCCATCCCGGTGTCGAGCACGGCATGGCCTTCCTGTTCGAGCCAGTAGCGCAACTGCGCCACCTGCGTCGAACGGCCCACCGCGTCCGCCCCTTCGATCACGATCAGCTTGCCTGAGAGATTCGCCGTATCGACGCCGGGCAGAGGCTCCGAATAGGGGCTGAGCGCCGGCGGAAGAACGATACGCCCGCGGGGGCGCCTAGTGGTTGCCATTGTTCTCCGCGGTGGCCGGCTGCACAGGCGCCCTCAACACACTCTTTTTCAGGCTCCGTCCCAGAGTTCGCAGCACGATCGCTCGCATCTGCCGCTGCTGTTCCTCGATGGATTGCGTGGCGTCGATCACATGGAAGCCCATTTCGGCGGCCATACTTTCGTACTCGGCGATGATCCGTCCCTGAAAAATCCGGAAACTCTCTTCGAGGTTGCCGCTGATTCCAAGATCCATTCCCGCCTCGTAATACTTCAGCGCGTCACGGCCGCCGAGGATGCGGCTCAGCGCCACATCGAGCGGCGTCTTGAAATAGAACGCGAGGTTGGGCCGGATCGCGAAACTATATAGATTGCGCACCCACCGCGGATCCACGCCTCTCGCCACGTCGCGCGCGAAGGCCGTATAGGCATAGCGGTCGGCGCATACGATCGCACCCGCGCGAATCAGCGGAAGGATGTAGCGCTCGGTGCGATCGGCGAAATCTGTCGCGTGGATCAGGCTGAATGTGGTGGGGGTGAACATCTCCTTCCTCTTGCCGCGGCGCGTGGTTTCGTGCAGCAGCGGTGAAGAGTTCCACTCGCTGAACGCCACCGCATAGCCGCTCGAGCGCAGCCAGCGGCTCAGAAGGGAAATCTGCGTGCTTTTGCCGGATCCATCGATGCCTTCGACGATAATCAGTTTGCCGCGATGGCGGTTGGGAGTGAAAAGGGAATCCATTGCCGGGGGGAGCGCAGGTTTCTCTCCGATTATAGCTTCGGGCCCATCTGGCCTCTGGGAACGTTGCAAGGCGGCTGGCCGAATCGACTGCCCGATATCATAGCCATGGGACAATGCCTCGCTATGCTTCGGTCGACATCGGCAGTAACTCCGTTCGCATGGAAGCCGCCGAGGTTACGGCAGGGCAACCGCCGCGGATTCTTGCCTCCGAGCGCCAGGTAACACGCCTCGGCGCCAGCGTCTTTCGCGCCGGCCGCATCAGCCAGGAATCGATGGATTCCATCTGCGGCGTGCTTGGCAACATGGCCCAGATGTATAAGCGCATCGAGGTGAATGCCGTGCGAGCCGTTGCCACGGCAGCCGTGCGCGACGCCGGCAATCAGCAGGAGTTTATCGCCCGCGCTTCCGCCGCTCTGGGCACGGATGTCGAGATCATCTCAGGCCAGGAAGAAGCGCGCCTGATACACCTCGGGGTCAAGAGCCGCTGGCCGCATCCCAAAGAACGGCTCCTGATCATCGATATCGGCGGCGGCAGCGCCGAGATCATTCTCAGCGAAAACGAGCGGATGGGTAAAGCATTTTCGAAGCCTCTCGGCGCCCTGCGGCTGCAGGAACTGTTCCTCCGCAGCGACCCGCCGCGCGCTACCGAGCTTCACCGTCTCGACGAGTACATCGAGGAACGCATTCGTTCCGCCGTCCGCCGCATCGAGGCGACACACGTCGATCGTGTCGTGGGGACCTCCGCGACGGCTTCCGCCGTCGTCTGCGCGGTGAATCGTATTCCGCGCGCGCGCCGCGACGAATCAGACCGCAAACGCGCCACTACCGTGCAGATCCGCCGGCTTTTTCGCGACATTTCCACGCTTGACCTGGCGGCGCGCCAGAAGATCACCGGCATTGGGCCGCGCCGCGCCGAAATCATCGTTCCCGGAACCGCTGTCCTGCTGCGCATTCTCGACGCGCTGCACATGCCGGCGCTGTTCTACTCGGCGGCAGGCGTGCGCGACGGCATCATCGCCGATCTCGCGGCCCGCGGAATCGATCGCGGTCTCACGCAGCTTTCCGTCGATCAGCGCAGCGCTGTCGAAGAGATGGCCGAACACTATGGAGTCGCTCTGCGCCACGCGCGTAAAGTGGCAAGGCTTGCCAACGATCTCTTTGTCGGTCTGCAGCACGCCCACCGGCTGCCCGCACCGTACGGCCGCCTGCTCGAAGCCGCGGCTTACCTGCACGACACGGGGCACTACATCAGCGACACGCGCCACCACAAGCATTCCTACTACCTGGTCGCCAATTCCGATCTGCCCGGATTCACGCTGAACGAGCGCGAGCTGATCGCCAATCTCTGCCGGTACCACCGCAAGGCGCTTCCCACCCCTGAGCACTCCAACCTGCAACTCCTCGACGCCGAAGAGCGCCGCGCAGTCTTGTATCTGATTCCACTGCTGCGTCTTGCGGATAGCCTTGACCGCAGCCACGGCCAGCGTATCCGGTCGGTGGAGGTCAGGCAGCGTGAGAGCGATTTCGTGATCAACCTGAATGTTCCGGCCGAAACCGACATCGATCTCGAACTCTGGGCAGCCGAGCGCCTCGGGGATATTTTCCGTCAGGCTTACAACAAACCCATGGCGGTCGCCCGGGCATGATACACGCGGATATGATTCGGGCGCCCAACCTTCTGACGTTACCGTGGCTCGATCACGGCTTTGGTCTGCGCGACTCGGTTCGGCCATCGGACGTTCGGACGATAAAGCAAATCCACTCTGGCGT
>DATAZF010000066.1:0-17090 GCA_036272235.1 Bryobacteraceae bacterium
GAGATTGCCGGGTTTACGGTAACTCCTCCCGAGCCTGACGCAAATAATCAGCGCGTATTCGTGCCCCGGGCGGCGCTCAAGAGCATTCAGGTTCTGGGGGTTGTGGGGAGTCCTTTAAGGCAAAGGCGCAAGAAAGCAGCACCGGACCAGCCGACGTTGTTCTGATTGGAGTCCTCTGGCATTCCGATCCCGATTCAACGGAGGATTCAACGGGAGGACAAGGCCCGGCTGTGCTGGGTCCGCAAACACCGATTCCATCTCGACGAGCGCGACCCTGGCATCGGAGTGACATCTCGGTTCAGTACGGCCTGGATTTACACGGCCAGCATCCCGTGATATCGCATTTCTTTCAGGTTGAACCTCGCTCGAACCGAATACCGGTCTGTCGCCATGGAAAAGATGACTTCTTTGTCCGTGGCACGAAACGGCAGGAGTTCTTTCGAAAACCCAAAAATCACCGCATGGGACCGGGTGGTCTCGATCGCCCCCGCATCGACCGAATCCGAGCCGCGCGCCAGGTTTGCCGTCATATTCGTTCGCGGCGGTGGCAGGTCGGGAATTCCGATGACGTAGTGGTTGGCGAAATCCGAAGGAAAGCTGGTTTTCAGAGCATCCAGCAGAGGTTGAGCGCTCTCCCAGATTACAGTCACTTCCTGTACGGCCACGACCGGGTCGGGACCAGTGCCCCGACCGCCGCTCCGGCCGCCGCCAACCTCCGGCGCCAGGGGTTGAGAACTGCCGCGGTCGCGGCCCGGCTTGGGAAGTACCCGCCCTCGGGTGGCCCACGGTGACCTCGTTGCGAGTTCCAGAACTTCGTCGCTGCTCCAGGTCGCCGGTTCTTTCCGGTTCCAGAAATCGGAGGCGGCGAACATGCTCGTCATCCACAAGCCACTCGCGGCAACGCGGACAATCCGTAGCCCCGCGTTACGCCTCGTCAAAATCGCCATACTTTATTAAACGCCGGTGAATGATCGAAAGATACAGGGCAAAAAGATTTGTGATATTTATAACATCTCTACTTGCCCTGAAGTCCCTGGCAAGGCTAGATTTGAACCGGTGTCCACCACTGCGAATATGAAACCTTCCGGGCGGCTGGTTCTGGTTGTCGATGACGAACCAGACGTTCTTCGCCTGATCCAATCGATTCTGACCGAGGAGGGTTACGATGTCATTACCGCCAATAACGCCGACAGCGGGATCAAGGCATTTCAGAAACTCCCTCACCCTCCCGACCTGCTTCTTACCGACGTGGTGATGCCGGGGATGAGCGGCCCGATGCTGGTTGATCACCTGTTAGGGATCCAGCCTGACCTCAAGGTCTTGTTCATGTCCGGCTTCGACGATCGGCAGGTGGTGCAGCGTTATGTTGTCGAAAAGGGTTTTCGGTTGATTGCCAAGCCCTTTACGATCAAAACACTGCGGGCTGCTATCGAAGCTACGGTTGGGGATTCGAAACCCGGCGCCCCTCCGGAGCCTGTGCGCTGAAGTCGACGGCAATCAGCGCCCGCCGCTGGTTCGTTTCCGGGCACGTGCAGGGTGTAGGATTCCGCTGGTTCGTCGAAAAGAACGCGAACGACATCGGGCTAAAAGGCTGGGTTCGAAACGAGGACGACGGCCGGGTGCACGTTTACGCCACGGGCTCGAGCGACGCGCTCAATCGTCTGGCCGCGCTTCTGCATCGCGGGCCCCGCATGGCGGACGTGCGCGGGGTTGAAGAGCAGGAAGCTCCCGTGCAACAATTGAATTCCTTTCGCTTGGAGTGACCTGCCTCCCGCTTTGCCTCACGCATGAATGACCTCAAAAAGCTGATCCGCGAGATCCCGGACTTTCCCAAAGCCGGAATTCTCTTTTACGACATTACGACGCTCCTCAAAGACAAAGGAGGCCTGCGAAGCGTAATCGATGGCTTGAAGAACCACTATGCAAGTATGGGCGTCGATGTGGTTCTGGGAATCGAAGCCCGCGGGTTCATTTTCGCGCCGGCGTTGGCCTATGCGATGGGTGCCGGTTTCGTTCCCGTGCGCAAGCCGAAGAAACTTCCCGCGGAATGCGCGCGGATCACTTATGACCTCGAATATGGGTCCGACACCCTGGAGGTTCATAGAGATGCGATCCCTGCGGGAAGCCGTGTGCTGATCGTCGATGATCTGCTGGCCACCGGGGGCACCGCCAAAGCTACCACCAAACTGGTTGAGAGCCTGGGTGGAATTGTAGCGGGCGCCGCATTTGTCGTTGAGCTGACATTCCTCGGGGGACGCGAGAAGCTCAACGGTTACGACGTATTTTCCCTTCTTCAGTACGACAAATGAGCGCGGTTGCCCGCGGCGTACCCGCCTTTGCCAAGCTGAATCTCGGCCTCAGGGTTCTCCACAAACGCGAAGACGGGTTCCATGAGCTGCGTACCATCTTTCAAACCATATCGCTGGCTGATCGGCTGGATGTTTCTTTCACCCGTGCGCGCCGCACGCGGATTGTGATTGAGAGCACGCCGGAGATCCCGGAAAATCTGGTCGAAAAAGCTGCTCTTCTTGTCCTCGAAGCCTTGCACACTCACGCTGATATATCGATTCACCTGAAGAAAAACATTCCGGTTGGTGCGGGATTGGGGGGCGGCTCCTCGGACGCGGCCGCGGTCCTGCTGGCGCTTCCGGTCCTGGCGGGCAAGGCCCTTTCCGCGGAACAAGCTCATCGGATCGCGCTCCAGCTCGGAAGTGACGTACCGTTCTTCCTCCAAGGGGGTGCTGCGCTCGGCCTCGGCAGAGGTGAGGAGCTGTATCCCCTTGCCGATTACCCAACTACCCATGCCGCCCTGGTAGCGCCGAAAATCCATTCCTCGACCGTTGAGGCCTATCGCGATCTCTCCCCGCGATTGACATCAATTCCGTTACAAAATAAACTGGATAGTTTCCAGCGAGAAATTTGGCAGGTGGGCAGGGCCGGCGATGGCGGGTTGCGGGCCGGGGGTCTTTCCATCGACGGCAACGACTTTGAGCAGGTTGTCTTCGCAAGGCATCCGGAACTCAAGCGGATTAAAGGGCGTCTGCAACGCCTTGGCGCGAAACCTGCCGCGATGACCGGGAGCGGATCCGCGGTTTTTGGAATTTTCGGAGACGCCGGACAGCTGGAGCGCGCAACGAAATCGTTTCCGGATCAAGCTGTGTTTCCCATCTCGTTTGTCAGCCGCGCGCAGTATCGATTCGCCTGGAGACGGGCGTTAAAACTCCACGTCGAAGGTGATCAATGGCCTCCCCGAAGCCGGTACGCCCGAAACCAGTCCGCGCGATGAATCCGGACCGCATCAAGATCTTCACCGGCAGCGCGAACCCTTCGCTCGCCGAGGAAATTTGCCAGCAATTGGGTCTCGACGTCGGGCTGATGAAGCTGCGGCGCTTTTCCGACGGCGAGATCAATCTCCAAATCCTCGAAAACGTCCGTGGCGCCGATTGCTTTGTGATCCAGCCTACATGCACTCCGGTCGACACCCACCTCATGGAGCTCCTGATCATGATTCAGGACCTCAAGCTCTCGTCGGCCGAGCGCATTACCGCAGTGCTACCCTATTATGGATACGGTCGGCAGGACCGGAAGGATAAACCCCGGGTCCCGATTTCGGCCAAACTCGTCGCCTCTCTGCTGGAAACTGCCGGTGCGGATCGGATTATGGCTTTGGATCTGCATGCGGCGCAGATTCAGGGTTTTTTCGATAAGCCGGTGGATCATTTGTTCTTTCGTCCGGTGACCATCGATTACTTTAAGCCGCAGAACATCGCTGACCTGACGGTGGTTTCGCCGGATGCGGGCGGTGTGGAGCGAGCCCGGTCGGTTGCCAAGCGCCTGAACGCGCCGCTGGCGATCATCGATAAGCGCCGGGAAGAAGCGAATGTCGCCGAGGTCATGAATGTGATCGGCGATGTGAAGGACCAGAACTGTTTGATTGTGGACGATTTGATCGACACAGCCGGCACTCTGGTGAAGGGCGCGGAAGCGTTGATATCACACGGGGCGATCAGTGTTACGGCCTGTGCAACGCATGCGGTATTGTCTGGTCCGGCAGTCGAGCGGATCCGGGATTCGGTGATTAAGGAAGTGGTCGTATCGAATTCGATCCCTCTTTCCGAAGAGGCGAAGCGATGCGGAAAAATTCGGACGTTGTCGGTGGCGCCGTTGCTGGCGCGGGCCGTGCAATCGATCCATGAAGAGACGTCGATCAGCGTTTTGTTTTTGTAGAGTTTAGAGCGCAACCCACGACTTGGCTGCAGCGCAGCACGAACGGCCAAAACGGACTTGCGTGCTGACGCCCCTGAAGGGGACGGTCAGTAATTGAGGAGATGAGAAATTGAGAATCGAAACGGTAGTAACAGCCGAGGCGCGCGACAGCCGCGGCAAGAATGAAGCGCGGCGCGTCCGCGTGAGTGGCCGGATTCCGGCCGTTATCTACGGCGCATTTCAGGATCCCCGCGCCGTAAGTCTCAACCCCAAGGACATCCTGCGCATCATCCGCAGCAAGACCGGGCACAACTCGATCTTCGACGTGGAAGTGGCTGGAGGCGAGAAAACGCCTGTGATCGTGGCGGATGAGCAATATCATCCCGTCAAAGGCACGTTGATGCACATCGATCTGAAGCGCATCGACCTGACCCGGAAGCTCCGTGTTTCCATTCCGGTCCACGTGACCGGTGAGGCGAAGGGCGTGAAGCAGCAGGGCGGTGTGCTCGACATCGTCACCAAATCCGTTGAAATCGAATGCATCCCGGACGACATTCCGGATCGTTTCGATGTCGACGTGGCGGAATTGATGATCGGCATGAACATCCGCGTTTCACAACTGCCTGTGAAGGAAGGCGTTCGTATCCTGACGTCGCCCGAAGTCGTAATCGCACACGTGGTCGGCATCAAGGAAGAGGTTGTGGCAACTCCCGACGTCGCGGCCGCCACAACTGGCGAACCCGAGATCGCCAAGAAGGGCAAGAAGGACGAGGCAGCGCCTGCCGCCGCACCGGCGGAAAAAGGCAAGAAGAAATAACCGGGAATGTTCCTGGTGGCCGGACTTGGCAATCCCGGCGAGGAGTATGCCGCGACCCCGCATAATATGGGTTTTCTCGTGGTGGACAGACTCGCGGCGCGTTACGGAATTCGCCTGACGCGTAAGGAATGCCAGGCGCTTGTCGGCCAGGGAACAATCCGAAGCAAAACGGTGCTTCTGGTCAAACCACAAACGTACATGAACCTGAGCGGTGTCGCGATCAAGCCGTTGATGGAGAAGAATGAAATTCCGCTGGCCGATTTCGTCCTCGTCTATGACGATCTCGATCTCCCGTGGAGTTCGCTTCGCGTGCGGCCGCACGGCTCCCCGGGCGGGCACAATGGCATCAAGGATGTCGTCGCGAAGCTCGGAACCCAGGAATTTCCGCGAGTTCGGCTGGGAGTGCATCCCAGCCATCCCTTACCTTCGGGTAAGGACTATCTGTTGTCGCGTTTTAACCGGCAGCAAACTGAAACCCTGGATGCGTTCGTCGACCTTGCGGCCGACGCAACGGAATCCATCATTGCTGAAGGCGTCGAATCGTCCATGGCGAAATTCAATCGTCGCGCCCAAGGCTTCGAGGAAAGCGCAAAGGGCGAACGCTCCGTTTTGCGCGATCCCAACAAAGAGGAAGAATGAGAATCTACGAAAACCTGTTCATCGTAAAACCCGATGCGACAGAAGAAGAGATCGACCACCTCGTTGACCAGATGTCGAAGAGTGTCACCACAACCGGTGGCACGATTGACAAGGTCGACAAGTGGGGAAAGCGGCGGCTCGCATATCGCATCGACAAGAATCGCGAAGGAAGCTACATCCTGATGCAATTCACGGCCGAGCCCACGACTGTGAAGGAATTCGAACGCCGCCTGCGCGTGCAGGATTCGGTGATCAAGTTCATCACGGTCCGCATCGACGAGACATTGAAACGTCTTGACAAGCGGAAGAAGGAACGGGAGAAGCGTGCGCACAGACGTCCACAGCCGCCCACGCCGCAGCCGTCCCTCGCCCAGGCAATGCTGGGAGGAGCGGAAGGCGTCGCCCATCCGGCGCCCGGCGCTCCTGTGGCCGTACCTGCTGCCCCCGCACCTGCTGTTCCTGCACACCCGGCGCCTGGCGCGCCTGCTGCCGAGCCCGGTCCTGCCGTCAAAGCGGACCAGCCCCCAACGAGCGAGGAATAAGGAGATCTCACGATGCCTGAACAAAGAGGTGGAAGACCGATCGCGGCGTCTCAGCGCCCAACCGGCGGCGACAAGGCTGCTGCAGTAGGAAAGAAGCAATACTTCCGGCGCAAGAAAGTCTGCCGGTTCTGCGTCGAGAAGATCGACGATATCAACTACAAGGACGTCCGGATGCTCCAGGCGTTTATCGCCGAGCGCGGCAAGATCGTGCCCCGGCGCATTTCGGGCGTGTGCGCTCCCCACCAGCGCCGACTGACGGATGCCATACTCAAAGCGCGCAACATTGCCCTGCTGCCCTTCGCGGCGGCAGTGTAAGAGAGGATTCAACCCATGGAAATCATTCTTCGGGAAGACATCGACAAACTCGGCGGGCGCGGCGACGTGGTGAAAGTGGCGGCGGGCTACGCGCGCAATTTCCTGCTGCCGAAAAAGCTCGCGGTGGCTGCAACCGACTCAAACCGCAAGATCGTCGAGCAGGAGCGGCAGGCGCATCTTCGCAAGGAAGCGAAGCAGATCGGCGAAGCCCAGGAACTCGCGAAACTGGTAGGCGCGGTCACGGTTACGATTGCGCGGAAGGCCGGCGAGAACGATCAGCTGTTCGGCTCGGTAACGGCGGCCGATATTTCCGACGCGCTCACCGCGCAGCACTATAGCGTGGAGCGGCGGAAGATCCATCTGGATGAACCGATCCGCACACTTGGCGAGCACAAAGTTACGGTTCGCCTGCATCGCGAAGTCACGGCTGAAATCACCGTGAACGTTAGCCGCGAGGAGTAGGCTGTACGGCTGGCGGTCTTGTCCGGGGCGTTTTTTTTGCAAAGGCGCCGGCGGCGAGACCGCCAGCGGTACAGGAGTTTAGTCCGCGCTTTCGCTTTTGTGACTGAGCCACTTCTGTTTGATATCGGGCCAGAATTCTTTCAGCACACCTGAAATCGCGTCGGTACCGATCTGGGTGCCCATGCGTTGCAGGGTGCCGCCGGCGCTTCGGGCGTCGGGGTAGTACCAATTGCCGATCGCAGCTACGGTCCCATTGCCGAGAAACTCCGAGGTATTGAACCGCCACTTGCCTGCATCCGTGCGCGTGATCAGAATGCGCGTCACGGCATAGCCAAGTCTCGCGCGGAACGACCCGTGCACTTTGCGGAAATACCGGGGATCCTCATGAAACAGCGACGGAAAGATCGCCTCGGTCATGAAGTTTCCCAGGTCCTGATCCGCTATGGCCGAGCCGTAGCGCCGCGCATACCCCTTAATGCCCTGCCCAAAGGACGCATTGCTGTTGTCCACTTGTGAAAGACCGGAGAACGCCGCCGCCAGTGCATACGACGGATAATCCAACGTGTCTTTGCGCGCAATCGTGAACTTCTGTTTAGTCGTGATTGGCCGAAAGGGCATCGTGCCGTCGGCCGTCCGGTAGTTGGGCAAGACGCCGAAAATGCGTTTATCCTGCCCGGAACCCGGATCCCCGGCCAAAGGCGTAGCGCCCGGCTCCACGGGAGCCACCGCACCAGCCGGCAATGCTACGGCGTCATCCGGCGCGACCTGCGCCACCAACAGGCTCGGAGACAACAGAAGTGCAAGTATATTCCTCGGGATCAGTGGCATACGCCGTTCAAAGAGCCTGATGTTTGCCGCAATCGCCGGGTTACAGGAATAATCTGGAATCGCGCCCTGCTACAAAAGGCACTCGCTCGAATGGATTCCCGCAGCTTGCAGGCTTACTCCCATTTTGTCGAGAGCCGCCTTGTGGATTTGGGAAACGCGGCTTTCGTTGATTCCGAGCCGGTCGCCGATTTCGCGCATTGTCTTGCCCCCGAGATAGTAAAGGCCGATCACCGCCTGATAGCGCTCCGGCAGCGTCTTCATGGCCGTCGAGAGCACGTTTCGAAGTTCCCGCTTGCCCGTCAGGACATCGGGATTCAACTGGTCCGTCGCGGGATATTCGGGAGCCGACTCGTTCTCGCTTTCCGGCGCGCGCGTAGAGGCGGAAAGCACGCCGACCATGCGCAGCTCAATGGCGACCTGACGCCAGCGGGTAATGTCCATGCCCATCTTTTCCGCAATTTCCGCCTCCGTCGGAGGCCGCTCCAGCGCTGCCGTCAGCTCGCGGGTCACGGCTTCGAGCTGCTTGTGGCGTTTGCGAAGGTCGCGGGAGGCCCAGTCCATATCACGGAGGCTATCGAGAATCGCGCCCTTGATCCGATGCTTTGCATAGCCTTGAAAGCTCACCTGCTTGTCGGCGTCGTATTTCGTGGCGGCGTCGAACAACCCCATGACTCCGGCATGGACGAGGTCGTCAACATCGACATGGACGGGCAGATTCTCATAGACGCGTATAGCAATGGCCCGCACAAGCGGAAGATACTTCAGGACGAGTTCATCACGCGTGCTTTGGCCGACCTCGGGCAGAGAGATCTCGGAAACGGGATTGGGCGCGGGGGTACTCACGGGCATCTCTACCATTCAGAGAGTGCACGCTCCCGCTCATTTTCTTGTTTTTTTCGAAGTGATTTGTCTGGAAGATTCTGCGGTCTCCTGAAACAAGCCTGGAAGCTTCCGGATGATCCACTTCAGAACACTTCAGACGTGCGGATGTTTCAGATTGGAACTCACCAGCCGGCGCGTACCGCGATGAGGGTCTTCGCGATCAGGCCGCCGAAGAGAATCAGCACTGCGTAGAGAAGTTTTCCGTGAAGAAGGTACGCGGCTACCGCAATGAGGACCGCATACGCCCCCAACGCCCCGGCGAGCCTCTTGTTCATAGGAAATGCAGAAGTAAAGTGACGCTCGATAGGCTGAGATGCGAGGTCGAAATGCGGCGATCGGCAGTCGACTGCTTATGCCTTGGAAACGGCGGGTTTCTCGGAATGCTCGCCATCTTCGGCTACTTCCGGCTCGTCCATGAACTCGGGTAAAATATACGGACGGTCGAGAACGACCAGTTCCTCTTCATCCGAACCCTTTGGCTGAGTCTTGCGCTCCTCGCGTTTCTGAGCTTTTTCCATCTGTCTTTCTTTCCGCTGCTGTTCCTTTTGGCGCTTTTTGAAAGACTGTGGTCCGCGGCCGGCCATACTCTTCTCCTGGTAATAAATTCGATGCGGGCTTCGCTGTCTGCGACTCCCCGAAACTCTCCACGTTCCTCAACGCTTGCGCAACATCGCTGCGCTGACATTCAACTCGCGGCTAACCGCTTCCGGACTGCGCCCTAATGGCGGTTGAGAGATGAACCAGAACGCGCTCACGAATTGAGAGGCGGGCAAAGACATATTCATATTACCACGTCCTCAAAATGCCGATTTTTCATCGCGGCATGTTGTATTGGAACGTCATCCGGAGCACAATGCGATCCCCCTTGAAATCCGAGGGGAGCGGTGGCAGGGGATTGGAGGCGCTGATCGCAGCCACCGCCGATTGATCGAGAGCTTTGGCTCCCGATTCGCTCGAAAAGATCACTTTGGTCACCAGTCCCTGTTTAGCAATTGCGAATTCCAGCACAACTTCGCCCCGCTGTCCCAGTCGGGCCGCTTCCGGATAGACCGCAAACCAGTTCCGCCGGACGGCCGCCAGCACCTGGAGCATGTAGGGCCGGAAATCGACGCCCATCGGATCGCTGCGGAGCTCGAGGTTCGAACGCGGGCGTCCGGCGGATGGCGGTAAATTAAGGCCGAGCCCGCCGGTATCCGAGCCGATGTCGGAGACAGACTGGTGTCCGCTGGTCGCCCCACCGCGGGTAAGTTCGTGGATTGCCGACTCCACGGAAGTGCTCGGCGGAAGGATGGACCCGGCCGGCTTTCCCTGATTGGAGCCGCGCGAGGGCGGCGGCGGGGCCACATTTTCCATCGCAAGCTTTGGCGGCTGTGCGGAAGGCGGCGGCGCGTTCAACCGGGTGGCCTGATCGGTCGGCGGTGTCTCCGGCTGAAGCTTCGGCGCTTCAATTTTCGGAGCTTCGATTTTGGGCGGTTCAACTTTCGGCGGCTCCACCACGACCGGCTTGGGCTCGGCTTTTGCGATCTGCGGCGTGGGGACCGGGGCCGGCTTCGGCACTTGCTTCACGGGCGCGGCAGGTGTGGGGGTCTTGACGATCGGGCGCGGCGCGATCGATTCAACCGACAGTTCTTTGCTGAGCTTACCCTTGTTCGGAGCTTTCTGCGTGAGTTCGGTCGGCGTGAAGTAGATGTGTGTAACCTGAATCACGGGCGCGCGTTCATAGACACGTATCGGGCTCTCGGGCATCAGGATCAGAACGATAATCAGGATGACGTGCGCGATCGCGGAACCGATGGCGGCGGCACGCCAGCGGCCCCAGTCCCAGGTGGAGTCCCGTTCAAGCAGAAGATGGAGTTCGGGTTCCGTTTCTGGAGAGGCGAATTCCGGCGGCGCTAAGGTTTCCATCCTGAAGCGAGAGTTTTCTCGACTACACCCGTGTGCTCCCTGATCTTATCAAGGACCGCAAGCGCTATCTCCAATGTTTTACGCGCCGTAGCGCCATCGAGTTTCGGCGGATTGCGGGTTTCCACTGCATCGAGGAAGGCGTCGAACTGGAGTTTCAGCGGCTCGGCCGCTTCGATGGGGAGTTGTTCGAAAGCAATCCCCTCGGGTCCGCCGACTGAAAAGATCGCCGCGGACTGCTTCGCGTAGTCGAGCGAGATGTATTGCCGCGGCTGAAAGAGCCGCAGCTTGCGGACCTTTTCGGTGGAAACACGGCTCGCCGTGAGGTTGGCGATACAACCGTCCTCAAACTCCAGGCGAACGTTGGCGATATCCACTTTCGGCGACAGAACCGAGATGCCGGCGGCACGGATTTCTTTCAATGGCGCCCGGGCGAGCGCCAGAACGATGTCCAGGTCATGGATCATCAGGTCAAGCACGACATCCACGTCGAGACTGCGCAATGTAAAGACGCTCATCCGGTGGATCTCGAAGAACAGCGGGAGGGTGGCGGCGCGCTCCAGGGCGATCACCGCGGGATTGAAGCGCTCGAGGTGGCCGACCTGCAGGATGCGTCCACAGCGGCCGGCAGTCTCGACGAGGCGGGTGGCTTCTTCCAGGGTTGAGGCGATCGGTTTCTCGATGAGGATATCGATGCCCGCTTCGAGAAGCGCGCAGCCGATTTCCGCGTGGAGGGTAGTGGGGGCGGCGACGATTGCGGCGTCGACTTGTCCGATAAGCTTGCGGTAGTCGGTGAGTGCGGTTGCGTCGACCGCCTGTTCGTTGGCGCGCTCCGCATCAGCATCGACCACGAACTTCAAGTCCGCTTGCGTACTTTCGCGAACGACGCGCACGTGATTTTTCCCGAAGGCGCCCGCGCCGATTACACCAACTCTCGTCATGATTTTTCCGGCATCGCTTCCATGCCCACGATCGTGATCTTTGCGGCATTCGCCTTCGACAATAACTCCTCCCGGTCCAGCATGAGTGTGCGCCCGGCATCGACTGCCAGCGCCGTTGTGTTCGTTTCGAGCATGACATCGATGGTGGCGGGTCCGATTACCGGCACGTCGAAGAGCAGATGCCGGCGGCGCGACGACGCCTTCACCAATGTCAGGCGTTTCCCTTCGACAAGACTCGCAGCGCGGTGCAGCATGGCGTCTGTCCCTTCCATGGCTTCGAGTGCGACGCAGGCGCCATCGGCGATTGCCACGCTCTGACCGAGATCGAGGCTCGCGAGAGCATGGGCGATCTTCTGCCCGTACTCGATATCCCGCTGCTCGCCGGAACTCGGTTTGCGCTTCGTGATCAAGCCCGCCGCAGCCAGCAACGGTTTGAGCAGAAGCGTCGAATCCACCAGTTGAATGCCTTCGTCGGCGAGCACCTTCGCTACCGCGCCAATCAGGGAATCGGTATTCTTGTGCAGCAGACCCGCGAGCACCTTGACCAACCGCCAGTCAGGCTTGATCGAAGAGAAAATTTTCGCGTGCTTCACCTGCCCGGCCATCATGATCCGGGTAATTCCCTCGGACTTGCAGATCCCGATCAGCTTGCTCAGCTCTCCCAGCGAGACCCAGTAGCAGCGGGCGGCGGCCCGCTCGACTTCGGGCGACGCTTCCTCTTTGATGGCGATCGCGACGGCTTCATCGCCCTGCGAATGCGCGGTTTCAAGCGCAATCAAGGGGAAACGTCCGTTGCCCGCGATGATTCCGTATTTCATCCTTTGATTACGCCGCGCTGCGACGAAGCAATGAAGGCGCGCAATTCTTCAACTTCGGCGCAAGGCTCGACTTCGGCCTGTATGCGCTCGATCGCCTGGGTGGTATTCAAACCCGCGCGCGTCAGCAGCCGGAAAGCCGTCTGCAGCGCTTCGATCGACGCCTTCTCGAAACCACGGCGCGCGAGCCCCACACTGTTCGCGCCGAAGACCTGCACCTCCGGCTGGTTGCTGGTGAGCGAGTAAGGCATCACGTCCTGCTTGATGACGCTGTATGGACCGATGAAGGCGTGTTTACCGATGCGGCAAAACTGGTGGACGCCGCTGAAAGGACTCACGTCGGCCCAGTCCTCGATAATGACGTGGCCTGCGAGGCCGACACTGTTGCCGAGGATCACGTGATTTCCGATCCGGCAATCGTGCGCGACGTGCGTGTAAGTCATTAGAAGGTTGTCGTCGCCGATCTCGGTGAGCAATCCCCCGCCCTCTGTGCCGCGATGAATGGTGACGAACTCGCGGATCCTGTTGCGATCTCCGATGCGTGTTTCGGCGCGTTCGCCCTTGTACTTCATGTCCTGCGAGGCGACCCCGACGGTTGAGTATGGGAAGAAGATGTTGTCTTCGCCGATCGTGCACGGACCTTCCAGGAAAAGATTTCCCATCAGCCGCGTGCGTGCCCCGATCTTAACCTCGGCGCCGACGATGCACCAGGGCCCGATCTCGGCTGTCTCATGAACGCGCGCCGCCGGATCGACAATCGCTGTTGGATGGATTGCCATTACCTGAGAAATCCGCCAGGCTGCATGCCTGCCCCATCACTACGGCGGCCGGCGAGTGCTTTTGTTTTCAGCCCGAAAACCACGGGCAACAAGATTGCCGGCGCTACCAAATCCGGCTTTCGCGGAAAACCAGGTGACATTGATTAGCCTTCGGAAGCGTCATTCGCTCGCAGGCGGTTCAACCCCCGCTTTATCCTGGAGCTTGCACATGACTTCCGCTTCGGCGACAACCTTCCCGTCTACCGTCGCCTTCCCCGCCATCTTCGCGACCGAGCCTTTGCGCTTGATCACCACCATCTCGATCCGCAACTGATCGCCCGGCACCACTGGCCGGCGGAATCGCGCGCCATCCACCGACACCAGCAGCACAAGTTTGTTCTCGCGATCCGGAATGCTCTTCAACACCAGCACGCCGGCCGTCTGCGCCATCGCTTCCACAATCAGCACACCCGGCATCACGGGGAAATCCGGGAAGTGGCCGTTGAAGAATGGCTCGTTCACGGTGACATTTTTGATGCCGACAATGCGCTCCGGCTCGAGCTCCGTGATGCGGTCTACCAGCAAAAACGGGTACCGATGCGGCAGTATCTGCCGGATCTCGTTAACGTCCAGAGTTGGCATGGAAAAGGACAGTATAGCCGAGGCTGCGGACCGTCTATACACTGGAAACGCATGCACACACAGGTCGGCATTGTCGGCGGCGGGCCTTCCGGCCTTCTGCTCGCGCATCTGCTCCATCTCGGCGGCATTGATTCCGTCGTGCTCGAAGCGCGCAGCGAGGAGTACGTGATCGAACGCGTGCGCGCCGGCGTGCTCGAGCAAGGCACGGTCGATCTGCTCAACGCGATCGGCCTTGGCGAAAGGATCATGCGCGAAGGACTCATCCACCAGGGCATCAACATCAGCTTCGGCGGCACGTTGCATCGCATCAACATGTCCGAGCTGACCGGCGGACGGGCCATCACCGTCTACGGCCAGAACGAACTCCAGAAGGACCTCAACGCGGCACGCCACGCTACCGGGCGTCCGCTGCTGTTCGAGGTGGAAGCCCTTACTCTGCACGATTTCGGCACCGCGAAACCGCGTATCCGCTACCGTCACAACGGGGCTTCGCAAGAGCTGACCTGCGACTTCATCGCGGGCTGCGACGGATTTCATGGCGTCTCGCGCCCCTCAATTCCCGAAGGCGCAATCACTTGCTTCGACCGCCACTATCCATTCGGATGGCTGGGTATTCTCGCCGAGGCCGCCCCAGCGTCGGAAGAGCTCGTCTACTCGTGGACGGAGCGGGGCTTTGCTCTGTTCAGTATGCGTTCACCCACTGTTACGCGCCTCTACCTGCAATGCGAGCCGGACGAGGACATTTCGAAATGGCCTGACGAAAAGATCTGGGATGAGCTCAACGCCCGCCTGACCACCCGCGACGGTTTCAAACCCAACATGGGTCCCGTCCTTCAGAAGGGTGTGACGGGAATGCGCAGCTTCGTCGTGGAGCCGATGCGCCACGGTCGGTTGTTTCTGGCGGGCGATGCGGCGCATATCGTTCCTCCTACCGGCGCCAAAGGACTGAATCTCGCGGCGGCGGACGTCTACGTCATGTCGCAGGCGATCGCCAAGTATTACAAAACCGGCAGCGAAGCGCTGCTCGATGGATATTCCGACACCTGCCTTCGCCGCGTGTGGAAAGCGCAGCGCTTTTCCTGGTGGATGACGTCGATGCTGCACATTTTCGGGTTCGGACCGGAGCACGCCTTCGACCGCCGAAGACAGCTTGCCGAACTCGATTACCTGACCGGATCGCGCGCGGCAATGACCTCACTCGCGGAGAATTACGTCGGGTTTCCGATTATTTGAGACATCAGCGCCGAAGGCTCCCTATTCGGCAAGGGTGAAATTCACGCTTGCCGTCGTAGTCACCTCCGCAGGATTACCGTTTAGCAGCGTCGGCTTATAGACCCACTGTTTGACCGCCTCCACCGCAGCCTGAACCAGCAGTGGTGGTCCCGAAATCAGTTGAATATCCTCAACGTGACCGTCCTTTCCGATCAGCGTCTCCAGTGTCACCGTCCCCTGGACGCGCGCCATTTTCGCGAGCGCGGGATACACAGGCTTGGGCTGGGAGATGAGATTTGCCTGTTGAACGTCGGCGCCGATCCGGAGTCTTCCCGGCGCTGCCGGAATTGCTGCAGGAGGCGAAGGCGGGAGCGCCCCTGCCGGCAATTCTGCTTGCCCCGGCATCCCGGCGGCAATCAGAATCCGCACCGATTGGTCTGCCGCCGAGATCGCCTGCACGACGCGAAGATGGGCGTCGAAAGCCTGCGCTGTCTGAGTGACTTGATGGTTCAATTCGGGCGTCAAAGCATCGCCCGGATGGATCGGCAGCTGCGCAAGCAGCTGGTCGCGCGCTTCGTCCGAAAGGCCGATAATCGTGATGCCGCTCACGACGCGCGGCGCCTGAGACACCACCGCCGGCTGCGGCGTGCCTCCAATAATGCCAGCTACTTCGCGGCCTCCCCCGCCCCCGAAGGCCGGAGCTACGACGTTGATGCTATGGTCTGCCGGCTTCGGCAGCTCGAACAAGACGCTCACGAGCCGCGTGCTGCCCGCACCTTCCTGCGCGAAGTGCCATCCAAGCACCGATTGAAGAGCGCTCTTGCGTAACTCATCGGGCCCGCTGACAACGCTGGCGTCGAGAACATTGCCCGCCGCATCCAATTTCGCCTGGACGATCACTGTTCCCTGAATGCCTTTCGCGATTGCCTCGGGCGGATAGTTCACCGCCGTACGATGGAGCATCTTTGCTCCATTGGTCTCAACGGTCACGCCAGGGGCATCGTGAGGTATCTGAGGCGCGCCCTGCAGCGGAAACACGCCCGTCACAAACCAGCAGGATGCGCCCAGCATCGTGACGCCGGCGGCGAGTGCGGAAATCTTTCGCGATCTCGACATGCGAATCTCCTCCAGAATCGAAACGACTCTCTGCTTCAGATGTCTCTTGCGCAGGAATAACGGCGCGGGCGCCAGATCGAGGCGCGGCGGGGTACCGGCGATCGCGAGCAACGCGTCCACATAGTGTTCGCGAGCGTTGGTCAGGTCTACCACGGCCTGGTCCACCGCCTGCTCCCTCGCGAGCTGGATTTCGCTCAGCAGCCACCAGATGGCGGGATGAAACCAGAAGACGGCGCGCACCAGTTCCTCCGCGATGGTGAACAGCCAGTCGCGGCGCTGCACATGCAGCACCTCATGCCAGACGATCGCCTCCTGCAACGGCGGGTCCAGCGCGGGAAATGCGTTGGGAAGAAGAATGACTGGCTTGAAAAAGCCGAATGTCACAGGGCTGGACACTTCGTCCGAAAGCCGAAGGTCCGCGTTACGCACCATCGTGCGCGTCCACATGACAAAGGCATCGGAACGTGGGAGAGCCTGTGAGCGCCGCCGGTACCTGCGCAATCGCCAGAACCCCAGCGCGAGTTTGCTCAGGTGGATGAGGCTGCCCGCCGCGAGTACGAACAGTACGATTTCGTTCCACGAAAAGCTATGCTTCGGTACCCTGTTCGAAACTGTCGCGACAACTGCCGTGACGACCTGCACCGACCCGGCGACAAGCGGATGCCGCCACGGCTGCGCCACGGGCAACAACAGGGACGCTGCGAGCAGCAGCTGCCACAAAAGGAGACGCGCGCGCGGGACCTTCAGGCGCAGCGCGGCAAGCCCGCAACCGAAGAGCGTTACCAGAAGGCCGATCTGCAGGCTCCAGGCGAGCACGTTCCCCAGCAGAAGTGTGGTATTCATTTCTTTCCTCGCATGCGGGCGATTTCCTCGAGGTCATGTCGCGAAAGACTGCTCTCCTCGACGAGATGGACCAGCAGCGGCTCGGCCGACCCGTTGAATACACGGTTCACGAATTCGCGAACCATGTCGCCGATGACGCTGGCTTTGGGCTTGACCGCGCTATAGACGTA
>DATAZF010000067.1:0-16263 GCA_036272235.1 Bryobacteraceae bacterium
GTCGCAGTAGCCGAACCGGGGGGCGAAGTTCGCTCAATCGGAACGATTCCAAACCGCCTCGAATCCGTCCGCAAGATGATCGGGAAACTCGGGCCGGTGAAGGAACTCCGCGCCTGTTACGAAGCCGGGCCGACCGGCTACGTGCTCTACTGGCAACTCACCCAACTCGGTGTGGAATGTCAGGTGATTGCACCGACTCTGGTTCCTGTAAAGGCCGGCGACCGGGTAAAGACGGACCGCCGGGATGCGGAAGAGCTCGCACGTTGCCATCGGGCCGGCGATCTGACCGCCGTCTGGGTGCCCGATGCAGCACACGAAGCTCTGCGCGATCTCGTCCGCGCTCGCGAGGCGGGGAAAAAGGATCAGCTCCGGGCCCGGCATCGGCTGGGCAAGTTTCTGCTTCGGCACGGCTGGCGGCATCGGAAAGGTATGACCGCATGGACAAAGAAGCACCTGGAATGGGTAAAGAGCAATGTGCATTTCGACCAACCCGCGCTGGAAGCGGCGCTTCAGGACTACTTTCATGAGGTGGAACACGCCGCCGCCCGAATCGAGCGGCTGGAGAAGTCTCTCGATGAGGCGATCAGCAAAGCTCCCGAGCAAATCCGTGCCGTCATTGAAGCTTTACAGGCTCTGCGCGGTGTAGCCCAGCTTACCGCCGCCACAATTGTTTCAGAGATCGGCAGCTTTTCGAGATTCGAGCCCCGGAAGCTGATGGGTTACAGCGGGCTGGTGGCCAGCGAGCATTCCAGCGGAAACCGTCTGAAGCGGGGGGCCATCACCAAGACCGGCAACGCACATCTGAGAAGGGTGATTGTGGAGGCGGCCTGGTCTTATCAGCGACGACCCTGGATCGGCGGCTACCTGCTCAGGAGACAGCGCAATCTCAATCTGAGCGAGGAAGTGAAAGAGGTCGCGTGGAAAGCTCAGCACCGACTGCACAAGCGCTATACGAAACTCACAGCGGGCGGTAAGAATAAAAATCAAACCGTAACCGCGGTGGGCCGCGAACTGCTGGGCTTCATCTGGGACATTGCCGTGAGAACCGAACGCGCCTGGGAGCGGACGAAGGCCGCCTGAAAAACGGCAGAAGAAAAAACCCTCCTATGAAAAAGAAGGCAGAGCAGATGGCAGCGGACGGGCACACGAAAAGGAGAATTCTCCTACGTTCTATGCGGTACAGCCTCCGGGCTCAATCCGCGCCTTTAGTCCGAGGCAGCTCCCGACGGATCATGACCCTGCGGTTCCGACCCGCGTATATCAGAGTGATCAATCGTCGTTATCTGTCCACCGCTGCCACCTGCTTTGCCTTCCCAAATAAAACGGGCTGGATCTTCCTCTGTCGAGGAAGATCCAGCCCGGAAGAACCACCGATTCAAAACCTGTCAAACCAGGAATTTTATCCGTGGCTTGACAAGTCGCTCCATATCAGAACGTGAAGCGCGCTACGAGAACGCCCTGCCGAGGCAGAATGTTGGCTCCGCTCGACTGGCTGAAGGTCGTCGTGTTCATGTAGCCGAAGCCTGAAACGGCGACGCCGGTCGGAGAGTTCGCAACACGTGTCTGGGTCGCCTGCGCATTGGTCGCGGTCGGATTGTTCCAGAACGCGCGGTTGAAGATGTTGCTGAACTCCGCCCGGATGTTGAGTGCATAACGCTCCTTGATCCGGAAAGTGCGGCCGAAGTTCAGATTTTCGGTCGGGCGGCGCTGCGTCCGATAGTCGTTGTAGTAAGCTGCCGAGGTCCCGAACTGGCCGCCCGGAGGATTCGCCCAGGCAGCCGGATTCAGCGAGAACGTCTTGCTGGGATCGTAGCAGCCGCAGTTCAGGTCAACGTTGAAGAGCGGCTGTCCGGGGACACGGCTGGCAAATGTACCGGCGCTGCCTCCCGCTCCGGGGATGTTTGTGAAGAGCAAAGAGTTGAGGGTCTGATCGCCGGGCTGAGCGTTGGCGGATGGCGATTGAATCGGCAGGCCGCTGGCGTATTGCAGGAAAGTGCCGAGCGTCCAGTCGCGCGTCACCCACGACATAATCTTGTTGCTGCCCCATTTGGGTGTCACATAAGTGAGCGAGAGATTCCACACCAGTGGCTGATCGTACTGCGAGATGTACTTGTTGTTGTCGCGGTTGAACACGTTGTTGGTCACGGCATTGCCATTGGTTCCCGGGTTCGCGTCACGCTCGGTGCCGATATCGAGGGTCTTCTGCTTCGCAAAGGTGCTCACGAACGTCACGCCATGAGAAAGGCGCTTGGTGACCTTGACCTGCAGGGCGTTATACCAAGTGTCGCCGAGCGGCGCCCAATAGTCGATGATCGTTCCGAACTGCGGAAACGGGCGCAGCGATTGAGCCAGGGTTTGAGTCAGCGGGAACGAAGCGTAAGGCGCCTTGAATCCGCGGGATGCGGCGGCGCTCAGAGGTCCGGCCAGCAGAGCGCGGTCAGCGGCGCTGTTGAGATCAAGTCCGTCCGCTGCGATCGTCGCGGGATTAATAGCGTTGACGTTGGTCAGAGACGGCGCATACCACCAGATACCGCGATTGCCAATGTAGGAAACGTCGATGACCAAATCCTTCATGAGTTCGCGCTGGATGCCGGCGCTCCACTGATACTGGCGGGCGGGACGGCCCGCGTTGGGATCGAGGAACACCGGCTGCGTCGACGCGGGATTCCCGGTCGGATTGAACTGGCTGGGATTGTAGTTCGGCCACGTCTTTGGATAAGCGGCGGGCACAGCTGCGACGCCCTGGGACAGCGTTGTGACGGGAAGGCCGACACTCGAGGTGCCAAGGCTGCCCGAGGCGGACGACGGAATCGTCGTATTGGCGTTGTTGTTGCTTTCCGTTGGTGCATAGATAATGCCGAAGCCCGAGCGGAAGACCGTCTTCGGGGTAAACTGATAAGCCACGCCCAGCCGGGGACCAAATGCCCACGGATAGTTTTTCGCGAGGTCGCAGTTGCAGTGGCCGGGGCCGTCGCCATCGAATGCGACTGCGCCCAGGATTCCGCCCAGCGCCGGGTTGGGAGTCGTCGGCGAGAAGTAGGCGTTGCGACCGTGCTCCTCCTTCAGGTAGGTCGAGTAGTCCCAGCGAAGGCCGTAGTCGACGGTCAGGTTGTGGGTGACTTTCCAGGAATCCTGCACATAAGAGCCGAAAACTGTCTTGCCCAGTTTTGGATCAATCGGGCTGTTGATTCCCACGGTGTTCACGAGACCGAGCAGGAAGCTCGCATAGCCGAAGCCCGGGGGATTTGCTCCGCCGAGCGCGGATCCTCCGGCAAACGGGCCGGTTTGATTGGGGGAGAAGGCGTACGTGCCGGAAGAATTGGCTTTGGAGTGCCCAGGGTAGCCTTCAAAGCGGATTTCGGCGCCCGCCTTGTAAGTGTGATTACCGCTCACCTTGGTCGCACTGGCGTTGAATGATGGAACCTGGCTGATGTTGGTCGCGTACGCCGCGGAGCCGAAGTTCATCATGCCGCCCTGGCCGCTGCAGGAACTGACGCTGGCGCCCGAGCACAGTCCGCTGATGGGCGGGAAGAAGATGTTCGTGAGCGATCCGTTGAAGCCGAAAGCCGTAGTATTGAAATTCGGGACGACACCCTGCTCAGTTACGGTAGGAACGAAGAAGTAGTTCGAGCGGTATCCGAGTCCGAGGTGCAGCAGCAGCGTGGGCGAGAGGGTGTGGTCATAGTTCAAACGGTATAGAGGTGCGTTCTGGAAGGTGCCGAGATTGGTAGCCAGCGGATCGGGCAGACCGTCGATCTGGCCGAAGGTCGCAGAGACCGGCGCTGTAGTCTGAGTCCGCTGCCAGAAAAAGGAGAGACGCCCGTTGTTACCGATGGTCTGATCGATTTTGACCGACGGAATCTGCGTGACGCGCGTCGTGGGAATGTTGGGAATGAAGTTGTTTACGACGCCTCCGTTCTGAGGCGCGGGGAAGAGGCTTTGGATTTTTGCCGCGAGCGGATCGAAACGGCTGACAGGGACGGTGTTGTTCGGGAACGGCGTGCGATAAGCGGTTCCGCCGCCAGGGGGTGTGTTGCTGGTGGTGGGGTCAAATACTTCTCCCTGAAAGAATGACGGGCCACCCGGATAGAGCGTGCCCAGCGATGCAGCGTTGGTCGGGATCGCCGTACCGAAATCGCCAGTACGGTAGGCAGCGGTCGGAACCGTCTCCGACTGAATGATGCCCAGCGCTTCGCGGAATTGTTCGAAGTTAAAGAAGAAGAACGTTTTGTCGTGCCCGTTGTAGACTTTCGGAATCCAGACCGGGCCGCCAACCGTGAAGCCGTAATCGTTGCGGCGGTTGCGGGGACGCGCGGGAACGGCGAAGTTGTTACCGGCGTTCAAATCCTCATTGATGAAATAGTCATACGCGCTGCCGTGGAACTGGTTTCCACCCGATTTCATCGTGAGGTTGAAAACGCCACCACCCGCCTGGCCGTATTCCGCGGCGTAGTTGCTGGTCTGAATGGCGATTTCCTGAATGGCGTCGACACTGGGCTGAGTCTGCGCCGCGACACCGGGGGTGCCAGTGTTCGAGGCGTCCTGCCCTTCGATGCGGAACGACTGGGTGTTGTCCGGCGCGCCGTTGACTCTGACTTCTGCGTTGGCAATGAAATACGTACCAGGGATCAGGTTCACCATGGCGTTCGGATTCCGGATACCCGAGCTGCCAGCCTGGCTGGCGCCGATTCCAAGCACGGGGAGGTCGTCCAGTGAGTCCGCACGAATGTCATGGCGGACGTCGCCCGTTTCGGTGTTCAGCAATGTCGCCGCCGCCGTAACCGTGACCGATTCCGTCGATGCGCCGACTTCAAGGGCGATATCGACCCGCAGCACCTGCGCCACTTCGATCGTCAGCCCGGCGCGCGTGTACTTCTTAAAGCCAGGCGCGGAAACCGAAATTTCGTAGTTCCCGGCCGGCAATTGGGAGATCGTGTAGTTGCCCGTCGTCGAGGTTGCGCTGTCGTAAACGACCCCGGTTCCGGAATTCTTTGCCTGCACGGGAGCGTTGGCGATGACGGCGCCGGTGGAATCCGAGACGGTGCCGGTCATCGTGCCTCTGTCGCTTTGGGAAAAGGCCTGGGGCACGAACAGGGCGGATACGGCAAGCAATAATCCGAAAATACTACGTTTGGTCATAAAGTCATCCCTCGATGAAAAGCGAACTCAACCATTTGCCCGATTCCCGCCCGGGGAAGACCCGACGGATCGCAGCATATCAGAACTGAAAAGACTGTTGCGACGATATAAGAATTTCGACCGCGAGTCAAGCGCAATTGGAGACGCGGTTCGAGTTAGGGTGGGCACACGGGAGAACGGGCGCCGGGAGGACGTTTGGCGTGAACCCTTGTCTTATTCAGGCTCCGGTGATGCCGTTTCAGGCTTCGGGCGATGCCGTGCAACGCCGGGAAGCGTTAATATGCCCGGTATGAAGCCTTTCACGGTATGCGTGTGTCTTGCTTCGTTCGCCTCCGGTTTTGCCCTGCAAGCACAGGAGATGCCCGCATTCGAAGTGGCCTCGATCAAGCCTTCCGATCCCAATCCGTCAAACCGGATGTTCATCGGCATGAAAGCAGACGCCGGCATGGTGCATTACACCAACATCACCCTGAAGGATTGCATCCGCGCGGCGTGGCGCGTGAGGGACTTTCAGATTCAGGCGCCCGACTGGATGAACACCGCTCATTTCGAGATCACCGCCAAACTGCCCACCGGCGCGTCAATGGACCAGATCCCGGCGATGATGCAGGGTTTGCTGGCGGAAAAGTTCGGGCTGACTCTGCGGCATGACACCAGGGAGCAATCGGTCTACGCTTTAGTGGCCGGAAAGACCGGTCCCAAACTACAGCCGGCCGCAGTAAAAGCGGACAGCCAGCCCGAGACCGCCCTCGGACCCGACGGCAAGCCCCGGCAGGCGGTCATGCTCAGGTTTCCGCCTTCCGGCGTCGGGCTTCACGCTCCCTCCGCGAATCTCGCCACGCTGGCCGAGGCGCTCTCGCGGTTTACTGCCCGGCCGGTCGTCGATATGACCGGAATCGATGGTCAGTATGAATTCGATCTGTCCTTCGCACCGGAAACGATGGAACGCGTCGCGGACCCCAGAGCGGTTCCGGGCGGGACAGGGGCAACCGATGATCTCACCACGCCGTCCTTGTTCGATGCGGTCCAACAGTACGGACTGAGGCTCGAAGCGCGCAAAGCACCGGTCGAGATCCTCACAGTCACTCATGCCGAAAAGACGCCGGCCGAAAACTGAAAAAAACGTGACTTGACTGACCCCGGGTCGATTCAAACCCGGACGAAACCTTTTCCGCCCGCGATGCGACAATAGGTTCATGCGGTTCGTGTCCATCCGCGCGGCAGTGTTGGGTTGTGTCTGCGCTTTTGCGAGCATGGCGCAGCAACTGACCGTCGACAAAGTTGTGGAATTCGTCACGTCCTCGATCAGTCAGAAGCTGCCGGATAAAGACGTCGCCGGCTACCTCACCAGTGTCAAGCTGACGCAAAAACTGGCTCCGCGCACCATTGAGGAGTTGCAAAGTAAGGGAGCGGGGCCAAAGACCGTCGCGGCGCTCAATCACCTGGCCGAGGTGTCGGCTACGCTGCAGGCGCCCCTGCCGAAGATTGCCGCGCCGGTGCCGAAGCCGATTCCGCCGCCTTCTTATGAGGACCAGCAGAAAGTCATCAAGGAAGCGCGTGAGTACGCACTGAACTACTCGAAGTCCTTGCCGGATTTCATTTGTCTCCAGGTAACCCGGCGCTATATCGATCAGCACTACAAACGGGGCACCGAAGGGTCCTGGTCCGTCAGCGATCAGCTGGCCGAAAAGCTCAGCTACTTCGACCAGCGTGAGAAGTACGAGGCCATCAGCCAGAATGGCAACTCGCTCTACGGAAAGCCCACCGAAGCGATCGGCGGGGCGCTCTCGCGCGGCGACTTCGGCACCATGCTGCGGGACGTCTTCACTCCGGAATCGGATGCCGAGTTCCACTGGGAGAAGTGGGGAAACCTGAACGGCCACCTCTTTTACGTTTACACCTACTCGATCGACCAGCCGCACTCCAAAGAGACTCTGAATTACGGCGGCTCGCAGGAAGTGACGGCCGGTTATCACGGAGAAATCTTCGTCGAGAAGGGGAAGAATGTGGTCTGGCGGGTTACGGTCGAGCCCGACCCGCCGGTGAGCTTCCCGATGCAGGACATTCACCAGGTGCTCGATTACCGATATATCGACATCAGCGGCCAGACATTCCTTCTGCCGCTGAAGGGCACGGTCGTAATGCGCGTCGCGGGCGTCGGGAACAAGAACGAGATCGATTTCCGCAGCTACCGCAAGTATTCGGCTGACACGTCAATCACGTTCGACGACAAGGATTATCCGCAGAACGACGACAAGCAGGATGGCCAGCCGACTCAGCAGCCGAAGCAATGAGGTTCAACGCCCAGTCGATGCCGCGCGCTGTCAGGATTTTTATCCTGGCGCTCGCGATCCTTGCGACTCTGGGTGTTTCTGTTGCCTCCGCCTCGCACTTCGACGCGTCGCCCAATAGCTGCAGCATTTGTTTCGCGGCCCACACGGTAGCTTTCGAAACGCCATCGATCCAGCTTTTTTGCGGTCCCCAAATGGCGGGACGCGCAACGCCCGCATCTCTTGTTTCCGGTTACCAGCCTTGCTTCAGCCGGACCTACTCTTCCCGCGGCCCTCCTTCTTCCTCCCTCTAACAGGCGGTTTTTAATCGGGTTCTTTGCCCGTTCGCGAACACAGATATGAGGAAGAAGGAATATGAGACGTTTTCTAATTCCATTGTCCGCGCTTTATTGCGTGGCTTTGGCAGCTTTTCCTGCGATGGCGCAAGGCCTCGGCAATTCAGGCACGATTACAGGAACAGTGAATGACCCGACGGGCGCTGCGATTCGCGGAGCGACTATCGAGATCCAGAACAAAGTCACTGGATACGACAAAACCACGGCGACGGACGACACCGGCGGCTTTAAGTTCCTGAACGTTCCACAGAATAATTACCACACGGTCATCAAGGCGGCCGGCTTTCAGGATCACGTGGAAGACGTCATGGTCCGGACGACCGTTCCTGTGAACCTGACGGTGGCGATGATGCTCGCCTCCGCCGCGACGAGCGTCGACGTCAGCGCAGATTCCGATCTGGTGGAATCCGTGCCGACGGCGCATGTCGACGTCGATTCGTCCGCGTTCGAGAAACTGCCCATGAGTTCCGTCGCATCCGGGTTGAATCAGGTGATCGCGCATTCAGCGCCCGGAATTGTAGAGGATTCCAATGGCCTGATCCATCCGCAGGGCGACCACGCGCAGACGCAGTTTGTCTTCGACAATCAGCCCATCACCGACCAGCAGAGCAAACAGTTTTCGACCTCGATGCCGGAGAATGCAATCGCCTCCGTCGAGGTGATCACAGGCGCGCCGCCGGCCGAATACGGCGACAAGACCAGCCTGGTGATCAACGCCATCACGAAGAGCGGCCTCGGTGTCGACAAGACGTTCGGGAGTTTGTCGACGAGTTATGGATCGTTCGGAACGGCGTCGGAGAATTTCACGATCGGCGAGGGCGGAAAAAAATGGGGTGATTTTCTTTCGGCGAACACCGTGCGCTCGGGACGCTATCTCGATCCGCCGGAATTCTCCGCGCTGCACGACGTCGGGAACAACCAGACGATCTTCGACCGGCTGGATTATCAGCCGGACCAGAATGATACTCTGCACCTGAACCTGTTCTTTTCGCGAGCCTGGTTTCAAACGCCGAATACATACGATCAGCAGACGGCGGGACAGGACCAGCGCGAAAGAATCATGAGTTACAACATCGCACCAGGGTGGGTCCATATCCTGAACGCGAACTCGACGATCACCGTAAATCCGTATATCCGGCAGGATCAGGTCGTGTACACGCCAAGCCGCGATCCGTTTGCCGACCAGCCGGCAACGGTGAGCCAGCACAGGCGGCTGACGAACACGGGAATCAAAGCGGATTTTTCCTACGTGAATCGTTGGAACAACTTCAAGGCGGGGGTGCAAGTTCAGCACACATTCCTCGACGAGAACTTCGCGCTGGGGATCACGGATCCGAACTATGTGGCCGACAGCGGCGCAATCGGGCTGGCGCCATACGACCTGACGAATGGCGGTCATCCGTTCCAGTTCACCGGACATGGCGACATCAAAGGCTACGCGTTTTATGCGCAGGACAACATCACGCTCGGCGGGCTGAACTTCCAGGCCGGTCTGCGGGCGGATATCTATCGGGGCATTACGGCTGGCCAGTCCCTCGAACCGCGGCTCGGAATTTCCTATCTCGTGAAGCCGACCAATACGGTGCTGCGCATTTCCTACTCGAAGTTCTATGAAACGCCTTACAACGAGAACCTTCTCGTTTCGAGTACGACAGGGGCAGGCGGACTTGCGAGCAATATATTCGGCGCATTTGGCTCGCAGGCTCTCGCGCCAGGCACGCGAAACCAGTACAACGCGGGAGTGCAGCAGGGTCTGGGGCGGCACCTGGTGATCGACGCCGGCTACTTCTGGAAGTACACGCATAATGCGTTTGACTTCGACAGCTTGTTCAGTTCTCCAATCGCTTTCCCGATCGAGTGGCGCAAGAGCAAGATCGACGGCGTTTCGGCCCGCGTGACGTTAACGGACATCAAGGGCTTCACTGCATATATGGTGCTCGGGCATACCCGCGCCCGTTTCTTCGGTCCGGAAAATGGCGGCCTCATTTTCAACTCACCGCTTAACGACTCGGTTTTCCGCATCGATCACGATCAAGCGCTGGAGCAGACGACGAACCTGCGGTATCAGCCGAAAAAGAACGGTCCCTGGGTGTCGTTCACATGGCGGTATGACAGCGGCGAGGTCGCAGGCGCGGTGGCTGACCTGGCGTCCGTCTACGCTCTCACGGGGGACCAGCAGGCTTCGATCGGTTTCCACTGCGGCTCGACGTTTGCGGCGGTGGGGAACCCGATCTCGTCCTGTCCGGCCGGAAATGCCGCGGCAACTTTGGTGAAAATTCCCGCAGCGGGAACAGAGAACGACGATACGAACCCGCCGCGCGTTGCGCCCCGGAACTTGTTCGATGCCGCCATCGGGGATGACAATCTGTTTCATACGGACCGGCTGCGGTACCGGGTACAGCTCACGGCGGTCAACCTTACCAACGTGGTCGCGCTCTACAACTTCCTTTCCACATTCAGCGGCACCCACTTTCTAAGTCCGCGAGCTTATACGGCCGAGTTTGGCATAGTCTGGTAGCGCCCCTCCGTCTTCCCGTCCAAAGCATGTGGGGCAGTTGTTTAACCTGCGCGGGATTGGCAATCCCGCTGCGGGGTCGCAGCGTTCGCCATCCGGCCCCACACGCAGCCTGCCTTATTTGAGTGGCGTGTAATCGCTCACTGGCATTCCATCTGCGGGCGAAACGGAACACCTGAATAATTTTCACTCTGGTGCATTTATAGATGGAGGTACCGGCATTGTCAGATCTTCAAAAGCAAACGCCCGCGGGGAGCAGCGTGGCTCTCATCGGTAAAGGAATGATCATCAAGGGAAACATTCACAGCACACAGGATATGTATCTCGACGGCGAGATCGAAGGCGAGCTGGATGTCGAGAATTGCCTGTTGACAGTTGGCCCGAACGGAAAGATTTCCGCCAACGCGAAAGCCCGCGAAGTCGATATCCACGGCACCATGACAGGCAACGTGGAATCGAAGCGCATTTCGATCCGCACCAGCGGACGGCTCGTCGGCGATATCCGCACGGCGGGGATCGTGATCGAGAACGGCGCGTACTTCAAGGGAAGGGTCGACATCGTCGTGGAGACGGCGAAGGTGGCGAATGCAAAATGAATTCCTGACGCCGGAATTCATTGCGGATAGTGAAGTTACGGTCGACGGAGTCTACCGCCTGGGCGCCATCCTCGGACGGTCGGCCGGCGGGGTCGTTTACGAGACGTCATTCGGGGATGAGAAAATCCCGGCAGCCATCAAGATCTGCCGTGGCGATCTGATCGAGTCTGCGCCGCTCCTCGATCGATGGCGCGGCGCGATGACGCTCTCGCATCCGAACCTCCTGCGAATTTACGCCGCGGGCGCCGCGCTACTGCATGACGCGCCGGTCATCTATGTCGTCATGGAGCGCGCGGAAGAGTCTCTGGCGGGCGTGCTGACGCGGCGACGGCTATCCGAAGACGAGGTGCGGGAGATGCTCGCTCCGACCGTGGAGGCCCTCGGGTATCTGCATAAGTCAGGCTGCGCACACGGCCACATCAAGGCCTCCAATATCCTCGCCGTGGGCGATACAGTAAAGCTTTCAAGTGACACGGTGTCTGCGGAGGCGGATGGCGCCGCAGCCAAAGATGTCGCCGCACTGGGGAGCGTAATCGTACAATCCATCGCGCCGGAATCGCTGCAAGCATGTTCGCCGGCCCTCACGGAAATCGTCGAGCGCTCGACCGAGGAGGATCCCGCGAAGCGTTGGACAACGTGGCAAATCGAAACGCGGCTTCGGGGCCCGGAGCGCACAGAGGAACCCCGGCCCGCCGGCATACCGAAATGGATCTATGCGGGGCTGGCAGCGCTGTTACTCGTTGTCGGGCTGCTCGCCGTGATGCGTAAAAAAGACTCGGCGCCTGCAGTTCCTGCCACACCGGCGCCGCGCGCGGCCGTGAGCGAGCCGGCTGTGCGAGCCCCCGCATCCATTCCGGCTCCGGCGGCGGCAAACCCGACGGCTACCAGCAGGCCCGGCAGGCGAAGCTCTGGATGGGCCGTGATTGTCGCGGCGTACGGCGCACGCGGACCCGCGGAAAAGCGCTTGCGATCGATGGCGGGGAAATGGCCAAAGTTTCAATGGACCGTCTTCCAGCAGCAAGCGGAAAAGACCTATTACCTGGTCGTAGTCGGGCAAAATCTTTCCGAGGACGATGCTGAGGCGCTGCGCAAACGGGCAATACAGTCCGGTCTTCCACGGGACGCGTACATCAAGAAGGTACGGTAGTGCTCATCAGCGGCTTGCAGCAGTCGGGTGGAAGTGCAGGTCTACCTGGTAGAGTGGAAAATTCATCTCGACGCCATACTTGATCTGTACCTGCAGTTTGCCATTTGGATGCGATACCTGCACGTCGTCGGGTAGTACCGGCAGATCCAGTTGCCGGGCGCGCGCCAGGATGGCTGCTTGAACGGTCTGGTCGGTCGTCGTGTTGCCGTTCGCGCCGTGGACGAATGATCGCAGGTACCGGTCGAGTTGGTAATTCTCGAAATAGACAGGCGCAAGACTCAGCAGGACGCCCACCATGGCGGCGATTACGAGAATCGCCGCAACCAACCGCCACAGAGGGAGCTTGTCTGCTTCCGTCGATGGCGCGGATGACATTTTGTTTTTGTATCAGCGACGGGAATCGGAGTCTTCGTGCGCCGCGAAGAGTTCTTGCCAGAGGTCGCCATGGTCGGTCCATTCGGGCGTTGTCGTGCCGGTGATCTGGAGTTCCTCGACATTCAGCTTGCCGTGTCCATATGGGCAGATATATTCGATCTGCGGGCGGCCCAACTGCAGCATGTAGCCCCAGGAACCCGTTTCGATCGGCATGCGCAGACGGCGGAGGCATGTGCGGCAGCGATAGCGCTGGTCCCGAATAGCCAGATAGAAGAGTCCGAACGAGAACTGGAACCAGACTCCGGCCAGGAATGTGTAGAGCAGGTCGTAGCTGAACTCGCCCATCGCAAGGTGGAACAGGCGGGTTCTGGGGGCCCAGAAAAGATTCAGGAACCAAAGCGCGAAGCCGGCTCCGAAAGCGGCGGCAGCGAACTTCAGCAACAGGAAACCCCAATACCGCAGGTGATGCTTGACTTCGACAAACATCGCTACGTCCTCTCACTTAACTATACGGCAGCAGCACCGGCGGCAGTGCGGAAGTTTTATTTTTGATCGTGTTCAAATCGGTGCTTGACACCGGCCCGGCCCGCCTTTACGATTGAATTGAACATGTTCATCTTGAACGTGTTCAGAAATCGGAGAGCCACATGTATATTGTGATCTGCTACATCGTTTACCTGGCCGTCAGCGTCGCCGCCACCGCCCTGGTCGCCCGCACCCTGCACCGGAACGGACGCAGTTTTCTTGTCGACGCGTTCCAGGGCAACAGCGAACTGGCCGATTCCGTCAACCACCTCCTGGTGGTCGGCTTCTACCTGGTCAACATCGGATATGTGACGCTGGCTCTGCGCACGCAGGGCGAGATTCTGACCGTGCGCGCCGCGATCGAACTGGTTGCGGACAAGTTCGGCCTGGTGCTTGTTGTGCTCGGAGGAATGCATTTCTTCAACCTTTATGTCTTTAATCGGCTGAGGACGCGCGGGCGCGCCGAATTGCGCCCCCCGCTCCCCCCGGACGCACGTATCGCAATGCCTGCGGAGATCTGATGCAGCCCTTATCGCTACCCCCCGTCACCCGTGTCTGGATCGCCTATGATGCCGCGTGCGGGCTTTGCACCGCCGTCCGGGATTGGATCAGCCGGCAGGCGCCTCTGGTCCGGTTGAAGTTCGTGGCATCGGGTTCGGCCGAGGCGCGGAAGTGGTTCCCGCAATTGCCGGCTGGCGAACTGGCGGTGGTCGCCGATACCGGCGAGGTCTGGCTGGGAAATCGCGCGTGGATTGTTTGCCTGTGGGCGCTGCGCGATTACCGGTCGTGGGCCATGCGGCTTTCCAGCCCGGGACTGCAGCGTTTGGCGCGAGAGGCTTTCTCGGTGTTGTCGAACAACCGCTCGGCGCTCTCCGCCATGCTGGGGTTGCGCAGCGATGTCGAACTCGAGAAGCAACTCAGAGGGGTTATAGTCCAGAAATGCGAAAGCGCGCCTCTGACACCGAGGTCTTGAACGTCTCGGACGAAATCGGAAAGAGCGGGGGCGGAATTGCCAGAGAAGTTGGCAAGAGCGAAGCGACGCAACAGCGAATTCTGGCGGCCGCTCTCCAATTGTTTCGCGAACGGGGATTCGAGGCGGCGACCATGCGCGACATCGCCGCCGCCGCGAAAGTCGCGACCGGAGCCGCGTATTACTACTTTGCTTCAAAAGACGCGATTGTGCTCGCGTTCTATCGTCAGGCGGCGGATGAAATGTCTGCGGAACTGGAGAACGCCCTTACGGGAACGACGGACCTGCGGAAATGCCTTGCCGCAATCCTCGAGATCAAGCTGCATTATTTCGAGCCGAGCCGGCGCCTTCTAAGCGCGCTTGCGGCACATGTTGATCCCGCGCATCCGCTATCTCCCTTCAGTGAGCAGACGCGCGAGATCCGGGAACGGGATATCGCGGTTTTCGGGCGCGCCGTGGACCACAGTGGGTCCCGGCTAGCCGACGACCTGAAAGCTCCTTTGCCGCGCCTTCTTTGGATGTATCAGATGGGGTTGATTCTCTACTGGATACACGACGAATCGGCGGCGCAGGCGAAGACCCGCGCGTTGATCGACCGCAGCCTGCGAGTCGTCGTGCGGTTACTCAAACTCTCCGCCTTGCCGCTGATGCGGCCGTTGCGCCGGCAGGTGCTTGATCTCTACAAAATCGTTTCGGGCTCTTAGTCGGCTATTTGGCGCTGGCCGACTTCTCATAAAAATCCGCCATCGTCGCATGCAGGCTGTCCAGACAGGCTTGTTTCGTATAAAGCATGTGCCCTGCTTCGCAATAAGTCAGGCTGATGTGGCTGGCGAGCGACGGGTCGAGCCCGAGATGGCTCACCGTGTATTCCGTCGCGAAGAACGGCGTCGCAAGATCGTAATAGCCGTTGGCGATAACCACGTGCAGGTCATGATTCTGCGTCATCGCCTCGCGCAGGCGCTCCGCCACGTTGACGTAGCGGTTTTCGAATTCCTTGAAGCTCCACGGATTCACTTTGTCGGTCAGGACCTCGTAGTTGAGATCAGTCTTGTAATCCAGTTCGCCCCGCACGTAAGCGTTGAACGCGGCGGTAAAAGCCCCTTGAACGGCAGCGTAACTGGCGTCATACTCCGGCCGGTCGCCGGCCGCATCCGCATCGACGCCTTCGAGGCGGCTGTCATAGCGACCCAGCGTTTTCCGGTCGCCCCGCAGGAGTTCTTTTTCGAAGCGGCCGGGCGAGACGCGCAGATTCGTTTCCGTCAGAAATGCCTGGGAGAGGCCAGTCAGGCGCGCCATTTGTTTGGTAACGTCGGCGCGCTCGGCGGCAGTCAGCTTATCGCCTTTCATCAAAGCCGCCGTATACTCGCCGCCGGCGAACCGCCTCGCTTCGCCGATTGCTTTTTCCAGACTGCCCTGCAGGTCGTTCGGCAATTTTTTGTGATACCAGGCGGCGGCCGTGTACGTGGGCAGGAAGAGTTCGTAAGGCAGGTCGTGGCCGGAGGCGAACGAAATGGTTTCAAAGTTGAGCACCGATGAAATCAGCGTGATGCCGTTCAGATAGATACCGTGCATCCGGATCAGATATTCCGACAGCGCGGCCGCGCGCGTAGTGCCGTAGCTTTCACCGGCCAGAAACTTCGGCGAGGCCCAGCGATTCGACTGCACGCAATAAAGCCGGATGAACTCGGCGACCGACTTCAGATCGCCCTCGTAGCCGTGGAATTGCGCGGCGTTTTCGCCGGGGGCCTCGCGGCTGAATCCGGTCGAAACCGGATCGATGAAAACGAGATCGGTGAACTCGAGCGCCGAATCCTGGTTGTCGACGAGGTGGTAGGGTGGCTTCGGTTGCTCTCCATCCGGCCCCAGCTCAACGCGCTTCGGGCCGAGAGCGCCGAGGTGCAGCCAGACGGAAGAAGAGCCGGGTCCACCGTTGAAGGAGAAAGTGAGAGGGCGCTTCGAGGGGTCAGGTGCGTCGTCGCGAGTGTAAGCGACGTAGAACATGCTGGCCCATGGTTTGCCATCATCCTTTTTCAGGATCAGTGTGCCCGCCGTCGCCGTGTAGGGGACCTTTTTCCCGTTCAGCGTGATCTCGTGCCTGGTGCGGGAAGCGGTCTCGACCGGCGCCGGTGCTGGCGGCGACGCCGGCTCGGACGCAGGTGCGGTTGCAGGGGCGGGTGGCGCAGCAGCCGGCCGGGGGGTCTGGGCGCTTGCCGCGAAAAATGCCGCGAAGGTCAGGACAATGAAATATTTCATGGCGCTGCTCCGATTATGAGCCGTTCCGGTCACGTTCAGGTTGCGTCCTGATATTTTCAGGAAGATATTTGGCAGCTGGATCGTCGAGGGCGATCTCGTCGCGGTTTACCATGTCCG
>DATAZF010000068.1:0-1879 GCA_036272235.1 Bryobacteraceae bacterium
GAACGCATCAACCTTCGGACAGAACCGAGGCCAGCCTGCGAACCGCGGTCGGCGCCGCTACAGGAATTACCGTCCTGATCCTCTTTGGATTGACGGTCGTCAGCGTTTCGGTCGGCAAGATCGTCTCTGCGTCGGTTGCGCCGGCCGGAAGTCTGAATATCGAAGTGACCGGTACGCAGTGGTGGTGGAAAGTCGGCTATGCAAGCGACGATCCAGGCCGGATACTCCAGACGGCCAACGAAATCCATATCCCAATTGGCCGGGCAGTGGCGATCCGAGGAAACTCTGAAGACGTCATTCATAGCTTTTGGGTGCCTGGTCTTCAGGGCAAGCGCGATCTGATTCCCGGCCACACCACGACGGAATGGCTTGAGGCGGACAAACCCGGCGAGTACCGCGGCCAGTGTGCTGAGTTCTGCGGCCTGCAGCATGCCCACATGGCGTTCTGGGTAATCGCGGAACCGCCCGAGCGCTTCAATGCGTGGCTGGAACATCAACTCCAACCTGGCGCCGAACCCGTGAACGACGACACGAGGCAGGGTCGGAAGATTTTTCTAAGAAACGCCTGCATCCTTTGTCACGCCATTCGCGGCACTGACGCGGCGGCGCAGGCCGGCCCCGACCTGACCCACTTCGGAAGTCGCAAGACAATCGCCGCCGGAACTCTTTCCAACACGAAAGGGAACCTCGCCGGCTGGATTGCAGATCCCCAAAACATCAAGCCCGGAACGCATATGGCCACCGTGCCGATCCAGCCCGCTGAGATGCAGCCGCTCATCGATTACCTGGAGAGCCTGAAATGACGCCGACGGCTTCGGAACAGCATGCTGTCGCCGATCTCGATGCTCTTCGGCAAACGTGGAGTTCGAAACCTGGTCTCGCAGGTTGGCTGTCGGCAACCAATCATCAACAGATCGGCCAGCGTTACATTCTGACTGCATTCATGTTCCTTTTGATCGGCGGCGTTGAAGCTCTGCTGATGAGGCTGCAACTGGCGAAGCCTGAGAACACTTTCCTCAGCGCGGAACGCTACAACCAGATCTTTACTTTGCACGGCACTACGATGATGTTTCTCTTCGCGGTACCGGTAATGGAAGGGATGGGAATCTATCTCGTCCCTTTAATGGTCGGCACGCGCAACGTTGCCTTCCCGCGGCTGAATGCCTTCGGCTACTGGATGTACCTCGCCGGAGGTCTCTTTCTATACGGCTGTGCCTTTTTCAACATGATTCCGGATGCCGGATGGTTTTCATATCCCCCGCTGTCCGGCCCCCAGTTTTCACCAGGCAAAGGTGTGGATGTCTGGGCGCAGATGATCACCTTCACGGAGATCTCGGCTCTGTGCGTCGCGGTCGAACTTGTCGTCACAATCCTCAAAATGCGTGCGCCTGGAATGTCCCTGAACCGCATGCCGATGTATTGCTGGTCCATGCTCGTGCAGTCCTTCATGATCATCTTCGCAATGCCGGCCGTGATGATCGCAAGCACCGTGTTCCTGCTGAACGACCGCACGCTTGGCACGCACTTCGTCAATCCCGCCGAGGGTGGCGATCCCCTGCTCTACCAGCACGTGTTCTGGTTCTTCGGCCACCCCGAGGTCTACATCATCTTCCTGCCCGCTCTCGGAATGGTTTCCTCCATTCTGGAGACGCACACGCGGCGGCAGATCTTTGGGTATCCCGCATTGGTGTTATCGCTCGTCGGAAACGGTTTCATCGCCTTCGGCCTCTGGGTGCATCATATGTTCGCGACAGGCCTGCCGCAAATCGGCGAAGCATACTTCACCGCCGCCAGCATGATGATCGCGATCACCAGCGGCGTTCAAATCTTCTGCTGGCTGGCGACGTTATGGAGCGGCAGGCTCAAAGCCACGACGGCC
>DATAZF010000069.1:0-88410 GCA_036272235.1 Bryobacteraceae bacterium
CGGGCTTGCCGGGCTGCGTCTGATCGATCCCGGCAATCTGGTTCATGCGGCGGACAGCACCGCCATTGTGGTCATCACACAGCTTCAGCCCATCGCGGTGCTCTTCACGATTCCCGAAGACGCGCTTCCTGCCGTGCGCACGCGCCTTCACGAAGCCGTGAGCGTGCCCGTCGAGGCGTGGAACCGTGACAGCTCGATGCGATTGGCAACCGGACACCTGATTGCCGTTGACAATCAAATCGAAGTGACAACCGGTATGGTCAAACTCAAAGCGGAATTCGACAACAAGGACGCCGCGCTGTTTCCCAACCAGTTCGTAAACGTGCGCATGATTATGAACAACCCGTAGCGCGCTTCACCTTACTCCGGCAGCGCGAACGCTACGATGTTCGTTCCCGCTGCCACGGCGACATACTGCTTGTTGTCGAACGTGTAAGTCATAGGCGAGGCCTTCCAGGTTTGATTCGTTGGAAATTGCCAGAGCGGTTTGCCGGACGCCGCATCGGCGGCCATGAAAGCCCCGCTGTTCTCTCCGAAGAAGACAAGACCCGATGCTGTCGAAAGCGTCCCCGCCGAAGCGGTCAGCGTGCCTGTTATTTGCGGAAGCTCCCACTTGATCTCGCCCGTCCGGATATCGACCGCGCGCAATACCTTCTCAAATGACTCGCCGGGCGCGGGACGCGCCGCCCCACCCATATAGCCTTTGCCCGCCTGCCATTCCATCGTGCGCTTCGAAAACAGGTTGCAGCGCTCCAGTGCGTTGAAGTAGTAAAGGCCCGTCGCGGGATTATAGGAAGTCGAGAACCAGTTCGTGCCGCCCTGAAATCCCGGACACACATAGGTCTCTCCTTCGGCATTTTCTTTCAGGGTGTTCAGAATCGGCCGCCCGTCTTTACTGATGGCTTCGGCCCAGTTGAGCTTCTTCAGGAAAGGCTTCGCGAGCAGCAGTTGCCCGTTCGTCCGGTCGAGCACATAGAAGAACCCATTGCGGTTGGCCTGCAGCAGAAGCTTGCGCGGCTGCCCCTGCCAGTTCGTATCGACGAGGACGGCAGGCTCCTGGGCGTCCCAATCATGCACATCGTGCGGCGTGAACTGGTAGTGCCACTTCATCTTTCCGGTCTTCGGATCCAGCGCGACGATGGAATCGGTGTAGAGGTTGTCGCCTGGGCGGTCATCGCCATCGAAGTCCGGCCCGGGATTTCCCACCGGCCAGAAGAGCGTATCGAGTTGCGCGTCGTAAGTGCCGGTCATCCATGTTGCGCCCGACGGGTGCTCCAGCGATTTGGCGGTCCATGTTTCCGAAGTCGGCTCACCCGGTTTCGGGACGGTCCAGAACCGCCAGGCTTCCTTGCCCGTGGTTTGGTCGTAGGCTGCCACGAATCCACGCACGCCTTCGTCGCCGCCCGCGATTCCCGAGATCACGAGATTGCCCACCGCGAGCGGAGCCGATGTCCCGTTGTAGTTCTGGTGCCAATCGGCCATCTCTGTTTCCCACGCCAGCTCACCAGTGAAGCGATTCAGCGCGATGATGTGCGCGTTGTCCGTCAGCATGAAGATCCGATCGCCCGCCGCGGCGACTCCGCGATTGAATCCGACGGCAGCATTGCCTGCGAGCCCTTTGGTCCGGGGACGCTGGAAGTGCCAGATGGTGCGGCCGCTGCCCGCATCCAGAGCCCAGCATTCGTTGGCGCTTGAAATGTACATCACACCTTCGACCACCACCGGCGTGGTCTCGACCTGCGAGACGTTCGGCATGGGAAACATCCACTTCGGCGCGAGACGCGCGATGTTGGTCTTGTTGATTTGCGTGAGCTTCGAATAACGGTTGCCGCTGGGGTCGCCGTTGTAAGAAGGCCAGTCCGTTTGTGAGGTGACGACGCGGTATCGGTCGCCCGATTTTCGCAGCAGCCGAAGGCGGTTGTCGGTGGTTCGCAACTGCAACTCAGACATTCCCTCGCTGACGACCTGTCCTTCGATTGTCTGGCCGGTCGTGGTCTGAACTTTCCTGCGCACGATCGTGGGCGCCACATTGCGCGACATCGGCGCGAGCGAGCGAAGGTAAGGCGCGAGGTCCTTCATCTCGGTGTCGGTGAGGGAGAACGCGGGCATGCCTTTTGCCGGGCGGCCTTCGCGAATGATCGTCGCGAGGTCCACCTCGCTGCTGTTGGCAATCTTTGTCACGATGTTCGGCCCGGACTCGCCGCCCGTGGCATCCGCGCCGTGACAGCGCGAGCAGCGGCTTTCGAACTGGCGGCGGCCCGCATCGGCGTTCTGCGCCGCGGCGATTCCGCACGCGGCCAACATCGAAATCGACAAGGACAGCGATAGACTGAACATTCGCATAGTTGGAAGTTTATAGTATGCGCGCCCGGAATATTCTTTCGATTGCGGCCGGCCTTTTCGCCGTTCTGAGCGCTGCGTGGGCGTTCCAGAAACCGTTCCGTCAGTATCCCGGGCAGGAATACACCAACTTCGAAGTCCCTCCCGACGCCAACGAAAAAACCGAGTTCGTGATGGGCCGCCTGATGTTTCGGGCTTCGCCCTACGGGATGTTCGGGCAGCTCGATCGCTATTACGACTGGCGCGAAGGCAGAACAGGCTGGACCAACGATTATCCACGCGCCGATCGTCACTTCGTGCAGGCCGTACGGCGATTGACGCGGATTCATGTGCGGTCCGCCGAGCAGCCTGTGAACCTGGATGACGGCGACGATGTCTTCGAATGGCCCTGGATCTTCGCCGTGCAGTCGTCGCCGATGGATCTCACCGGTCCGCAGGCGGCGAAGCTGCGCGAATACCTTTTACGCGGCGGCTTTCTGATGTGTGCCGACACGTGGGGCGACGACCAGTGGGATCTTCTCGCGTCGGCGTTTAAGCGCGTGTTTCCGGACCGTGATTTCGTCGAGATTCCCGACCGCGACCAGGTCTTTCACGTCCTCTATGACCTGAAGGATCGCTATGGGATTCCCGGCGAATGGTCATTGCGCTCTGGCGTGAAATACCTGAATGGCGGCCGCGTTGGACACTGGCGCGGCCTCTACGACGACAAGGGCCGGCTTATGGTTGTGGTGGACTTCAACTCGGATACCAGCGATTCCTGGGAATGGGCGGACGAGCCGCGCTATCCCGAGAAGTATTCCGCGCAGGGGATACGGATTGGTGTGAATTACATAATCTACGCGATGTCGCATTAGAGTAAGTTCCACCCGCCCCACAGTATTGTTTTTACGAGAGGCGCACGGCGACCACCACCCCGCTCGCCCAGACCACAGGAAGAAAGCCGAAGTCCGGACGCGCCGCGAGTTGCTCCATCAGAACAGGCACTTTTGCTGCGTGCCCCTCCGTCCAGTTGGGCTGCGGCAGCAGGTCGTCGATCACGTAAAATCCTCCGGGCTTCGCCAGATCGAACGAGGCTGGTGGCTGCAGCCGCAGGAACTCCAGACCGTGGGCCGTGACGATTTCAAGAAGCGCATCGCTGCCGAGCGAGTCGCGGGCGATCTGTTGCACGGCGGCGTCGGAATCAACGCTTATCAGGCTGGAATGAGCATCCATGCCTTCGAGAAGCCATGCGGTGGCGATCCCTGTCCCGTGCCGAGTTCGAGGAACCTGCCGCCTGGCTTTGATGCCGGCCCAACGCTCGAGGAAACCCGATGTATCGCCGATCTTCCATAAGATAGCTCGCTGAAAAACAAAAGGCCCGGAGTTCGCGAGAACTCCGGGCCTCAAATCGATCGGTTAACTCAGCCTACTGGCAGCCTTTTACGCCCTTCGTCAGGCAGATCGACGAAGTGGGAGGCGCCGGGATCGGCAGACCTTTCTCCTGCATCAGCTTCACCAGCAGCTTCTCCGCTTCCGGATGCGCGATCGCCGACTGTACGCCGACGCGCACCAGACCGCGTGACCAGTCGAGAGGAATCCAGGTCAAGCCCTTCATCGCACCGTTCACTGTGTCGCGGCTGCCGAGATCGTGCGCTTCGAGATTCGCACCATGATCCACCAGCATTTGGATGATCTGCGTGCGGCCTTTGTGCGCCGCGCCATGCAATGCCGTGCGGCCTTCGACGTCGGCCGCATTCACGTCGATACCGGCATCGAGACACATCTGCACTGCCTCGACGTTCTGCTTCTCGGACCACTCGAACGTCACGCCTTCCACCCAGCCGATGCCCGCCGCTGTAGAGAGCGCGGTGTCACCATGGGCGGATGGAATCTTCGGATCCGCGCCTTTGCTCAGCAGGAATTTCATGAGCTCGGTGTCGCCCGACTGCGCGGCGCGGAAGAATGGTGTGGCGCCGTCTTCATACAGCCACTGCATCGTGAAGTTGGTGCGCGTTTCGGTGGTGTCGCCCTTGCACTCGGTTGGCGTCGACTGCGCGCCGCAAATCCGGATGTTCACGTTTGCACCCTTGCTGACCAGGTACTTGATGAAATCGAGGTGGTCCATGTCCGGCTTGCGGACCGGATAGTCGCCCGATTCGATATTGCGGTTGTCGGTCGCGAGGTAGAGCGGACTCCAGCCGCCTTTGTTCTGCTTGTTCGGATCCGCGCCGTGATCGAGAAACCAGACAGCCAGCTTGTAATGCCGGTTCTGCGTCGCCGTCAGCAGCGGGGTCCAGCCGTAGAGCGTTGCCTGATTGATGTCCGCGCCGGCTGTTACGAGATCCTCCGCGCACTCGATGCATCCTTCACGGGCCGCGAACACGAGTGGAGTAAGACCGCCCCCGTCTTTCGGCGCTGGTCTGCGGAAGAAAGCGAAGTCATCGGCCGTAGCGGTTTCTTCGTTGAGTGCCGAGCCGCCGCCCGCTGCCTCGCCTCGGCCCGCGCGTCCGCCTCCACGCCCGCCTGTCGCAGCACCACGGCTAGCCGCACCGCGTCCAGCCCCGCCGCGTCCAGCCGGAGCCCCAGGGATGGCCCCGCCAACGCCATTCGCCGAGAGGCCACCTGCGCCCTGGGCGGAATTCAATCGGGCCTGAACGGTCGGTGCGAGGTTGAGCCGGGAATTACGGGTATCGGGATCCGACTCCGCTTTGACGTCCGCGCCGCTCGCGGCCAGCAACTTCACCGCTGGCCCATGGCTCTGCTCCGCGGCCCACATGATCGCCGTGGTGCCGCGCAGCTTTTCCTTTACATTCACGTTGGCCTTATGATCGATCAGGACCTTGATCGCATCCACATTACCGTTGCGCGAAGCCAGCATCAGCGCAGTCTCGCCGTTCGGCTGGGGCTCATCGACATCCGCCCCCGCCGCGAGAAGCTTCCCAATCATCGGGGCGCTGCCGTTGATGGAAGCCAGAGACAACGGCGTGGCCCCGTCGTGGTTGGCGAGTTTCGCGTTGGCGCCGCCTTTAATGAGCACGTCCGCCAGCGCGAGGTTGTTGTTATAAGCGGCCCACTGGAGAGCCGTCGCGCCATCCGCCTGCTGCGCGTTGACATCTGTTTTCTGGCCGAGCAGCGTTCTTACGGCACTGATATCGCCCTTCATTGCAGCGTCCGCCACCGGACTTCCTGTTGCAGCGACACCATAAGCCGACCACCCTGCGAGGATCGCAGCGGCACTGACTGCCAGAACATGTGTAACGCGCATCATCATCGTCTCCGTTGTCTTTTCCAGCGTGTGTTTTCCGGCGCTGCTTATACGAGACCCGTCAGGATTCCCGTGCTGTCGCCGATACTGTCCTGATGAATGCCGTACATCCCCAGAATACTCAACAGCAAATTACTGGTCGGTACTGTCTTGCTGGCATAGTGCAGGTGCCGCCCGCCCTTGAGCTGTCCGGATGCGCCGCCCACCAGAACGTGGGGAACGTCGTAGTGCAGGTGCTGGTTCGAATCGCCCATGTTGGTCCCGTAGAGCACGAGCGAATGGTCGAGCAGAGTGCCGTCCCCGTCTTTGGTGTTCTTCAACTTGTCGCAGTAATAGGCGAGGCACTTGATGTGGTATTGGTTCAGCTTCGAATACTGATTGATGCGGTCCGGATTTTCGGCATGGTGCGAACCGCCGTGGAAGCTGAGGGAGGGGACATCGCTCGCCGGATAGGCGCGGCCGGTCAGATCGCGCGCATAGAGCACCGACGAGACGCGGCTGATATCGCCCTTGAATGCGAGCACCTGCAGGTCGAAGTGCAGCTTGACGTGTTCGTCGAACGATTCCGGAATGCCGGCGGGAACGATCACGCCTTCGCTTGTCTGCGCGCCCGTGGCCTTCTTGGCGATATCGAGACGCCGTTCGATCTCACGGATGTCGTCGGTGTATTCGTCGAGACGGGCGCGGTCGCTGGTATCGAGATCTTTCTTGAAGCGCGCGAGGCCTTTGGTAACGGAATCGAGAATGCTGCGATCCTGCTCGCGGCGCGCGGCGCGCTCTTCGGCAGTGCCGCCGTCTCCGAACAGCTTTTCAAAGACGATCTGCGGATTCAACTCCATCGGGAGTGGCTGCGTCGGAGACGACCACGAGACCGAATTAGTGTAGGCGCAGCTATAGCCCTCGCCGCAGTTGCTGGAATTTGCGCCCGGATCTTCGATCGCAAGCTGCATCGACGGCACGAGGGTTTCCTGCCCGATCTTTTGGGCGATGAGTTGGTCAATCGTGGTGCCGTCCTGAATGTCGGCGCCGGTGGTTTTCTTGGGCTTGTTGCCGCACATGTAGGCGGAGGCAACCCAGTGGTCGGCGCCAGTCACGCCGGGGGGCGGTTCGGCCGACCTCGACCACAGGCCGCTCATGATGACGGTCTGGTCGCGGAACGGTTCGAGAGGCTTGAAGATGAACGGGAAATTACCGGCTTCGAGAGTCGGCTTCTCCGGAACCCAATAGCCGGGAGCCATGCCGTGCGGCACGAAAATACCTGTGAAACGTGTCTTCGGCATCGCCGCTGTCTTTGCCAGGGGCGTTTGCGCTGGAACCATGGAATCGAGAAACGGCAACGCAAGCGTGACCCCGGCTCCGCGTAAAAACGCTCGCCTGGGGATGTGCTTTTTCGTAATGAACATCAGTTCTCCTGGTCTCCTGTTATTCCTTCACTACTTTAAAGTGCCCTCTTACTGGCCTTCGCTTTGGCGGGCAGCTCAGCAGAGGCACGCTGCTGGACCGGCCTGGTCTCGCTGGGTTTGGATTCGGCGGTCTTATCCTGAGCGGGTTTGCGCTCACTCGAGATCTGGAGCTTGCCATTCATTTGGAACGGTTCGCTCTTCACAACGCCGAGCACCAGCGAAGAAAATTTGTAATTGTTGCGCTGCGATTCATGCACGATGGAACGGATCAGCGGCATATCGAAATACTCCGTGCCGCGGCCCAGCGCATAGATCAGGAGCTTTTCGGTTGCGACCCGAACAAACTGCGGGGAGTAACGCAGCATAGCGGTCCGCAGGTCTTTTACGCCGTCGAGTTTGGTGCCGTCGACAAGCATGCCCGCGGGGTTGATCGGAGATCCGTCATCGGTCGTCCGCCAGGCTCCGACGGCGTCGAAGTTCTCGAGCGAGAAGCCGATCGGGTCCATGATCTTGTGGCAACTGGCGCAGGGTTCGACCGAGCGATGCATTTCCATCTGCTGGCGCATCGTCGGGCGGGCCTGCCCGTGCACATCGGTCGCGCTTTCCTTTAACTGCGGAACGCCGGGCGGAGGTGGGGGCGGCTCCACGCCGAGGAACATCTGCATGACCATTTTGCCGCGAACGGTGGGCGCCGTCCGGTTCGGATAGGCGGTGACCATCTCGACGAGTCCTTTGCCGAGAAGACCGCGGCGCATGTCGAAGTCGGGTCCGAGTGTGATGCGGCGGAACGCGCTGCCGTAGATATTCGGAATCCCGTAGTGTCTGGCAAGGCGCTCGTTGACGAACGTGTAATTCGCATCGATCAGATCGGTGATGGGCCGGTCTTCATGAATAATGCTGCCGACGAAAAGCTCGAGTTCCTTGCCCATCGCGGCGCGCAGATTGTCATCGAAATCCGGAAATTCCGACGTTGTCGGAACCTGTGTCTGCAGCGCGCGCAAGCCGAGCCACTGCCCGGCGAAATTGGTGACCAGCGCCTGGGCTTTCTGATCGGCCAGCATGCGCTTGACTTCGCGTTCGAGCACGGCGGGTTCATGCAGCCGGTTCTGGGCGGCAACGTTGATCAGTTCGTCGTCCGGAATGCTGCTCCACAGGAAAAAGGAGAGGCGCGACGCCAACGCGAGATCGGTGATTCGATAGTTCTGGCCTGCCTTGATGTTTTCCGGTTCGCCTTCCTTGCGGAAGTAGAACTCGGGATCGACGAGGACGCGGCGCAGGGCCATTTCGATCCCCTGATCGAAGCTGCCGCCGTTGTTCCGCCCGATCTGGTAGAAGCCGAGGAGCATCTCGGTATCCTGATCGGTCACCGGGCGACGGTACGCATGGCGGGCGAGCGTCGCGACAATTTTCTTCGCGCACGCAGTCTCGTTGGCCGCGGCGGCCGGGTGGCAAACAAAAATCTTTTCGCGGCTGGGCGTGTCGCTGGCACCCTTCGCATTGTTGGGTCCGTCGATGCGAATCTTTCCGACGTGGGGGAAGAATTTGTAACCCGGCAGTCCACCGGTTTCGATGGTGTCGCGCAGGAAGTGCTGGTCGAGATCGTTGCCCGGCGCGTTGTTGGTGGCGAGGAAGGTCACCATCACTTTATGAGGACCCGCTTTGGCCTGGAACTTGACGTCAAAAGTGCCGTCCCCGCGTTCGCGCTCCTTATCCCAGTCGAACAGCTTGACGCGCTGACCGTCGAGGAGGAATTCGAGTTTCTCGCCAGTGATTTCGCCGAAGGGGCTGGTGTCGCCCATATTGCCTTTGCTGATGGGAGTGACTTTGATCGAGTACTCGCCGTCGGCCGGGAATTCATGGTCGACCATCATCCCGCCGCGTGTTCCGAACGGCATGCCTTCGATGTGGTAATCCTGCGAGGTATCTTCCGGAACGTGATAGGGAGTCTGCGAAGCCGTGGTTACGTCGCCGATCGCGAGGCGGCTGATTTTGCCGGCTGCCGAAGTATAGCCTTCAAGCAGGGCGGGAGAAATCGAAAGAGCGCCGGCGATGTTATCGAAACCGCGCGTCGAATCGTCAGAAGGCAGATACTTGCCGGGATCGATATCCACCGCGATCAAGTCCCGGATCGCGTTCTTGTACTCGGTCCGGTTCAAGCGGTGCAGTCCTGGCGGCGGCAGGTTCACGACAGCGTGCTTGTCGACCTCGTTCTCCACCCAGCTGATATTCGCTTCGAATTGCGCGGGCTTCGGACGAGGCATTCCGGATGGCGGCATCATGCCGGCGCGCACCATGCGGATAACCCGTTCCCAATCCTGCGGATCCTTTTCAACGTGCGTCACATCAAGCCCATCAATCGTGAGCGCAAGCGCGGCAGGCTGGCCGGCTTTTTTCGCTTTCTCGTTGTGGCAAACGACACAATATTGGTTGAAAAAGGCGCGTTCGGTGACGGCCGTCGGAGGGGTCACAGCGGTCGCTGCAGCTGGGCCAGATGGCGATTGGGCGGGCGCTTTCTGAGATAAAACCAGTGAAATCAAGGGCACAAGCGCCGCACAGCCGAGAGCAAGAAGATTTTTCTTCATGGGAGGGACCGTTTCAAGTTTACCAACAAACTTGCAATATCAGTCTGTTGCTGTTCAATTTTTTTAGCCACTTGAACTGGCGACGAAAATCTCGGGGAAGTTACGCCGGATCAGTGGGTTGGGAAGAAAATTCGATTCTTCTCCATGGATGGTCTTAACGTATTATTTATCAGCCGTCTGGGTGCTGTCCCCGCGCCGCCCGGAAACCGCCAGTGGCGGGTCTTCATGCATGGTTCGCCATTTGGAAGAAAGCGGCTGCCGGTATGGTATGACCCAAAAGGCGCGGATCGGGCTTGTAGCTGACCAGATTGCCGCCGCTACCAGATCCGGCTTTCGCGGAGCCGGCTACGAGGTTTCCACGCGCACGAGGTGCCAGCGGGCGACCCTCGACGGAGGAAAACGCCACGCTGCCCGTGACGGGAAGAACCCCACGGCCTGTTGACCCAATCGTCACAATCAGAGTGTAAACTGGACCCAAAGCCCGCTTTCGGGCAATAAAAATGGGAGCTTCAATCCGTTTCCGGCTGTTCCTGAGTTGCTTCCTGCTGATCGTGTCGATCGCCCTCCTGATCGATCTCAGCGCACCACAGAGCCGCCTCACGCGCACACTGCTGGAACTCGGGCTGGGAGTCGCCGGCGCTATCGTGTTGTCGTGGATCTTCTCTCGCGCCATTGACTGGCGGATCCAGCGTCTCAAAGTCTTCGCCGAACACGTCCTGGACGCTTCGAATCTGGATGAACCGCTGCCCGAAGAGAGCGAGGAAGCGGCGCTCCTCAATCAATCCCTGCGCCGCATGGCTTCACGGATCCGCGAACTGGTTGACCGCTTGAGCCTCGAATCGGCGCGGCGCGATGTCATTTTGAAGAGCATGGTCGAAGGCGTTCTCGCCGTGGATCACCAGATGCGCGTGCTCTTCTGTAACCAGGCGCTTTCCAACGCCCTTGGACTCAAACAGCCGGTTGAAGAGAATACGCCACTGCTCGGCCTCGTGCGCGATCCGAAGTTCCTGAGCCTGATTTCCGGCGTGCTCGCGTCGGGCGAAACAGTCAAGAGCAAGTTGCAATTCACGGCCGACGAAGCCTCGATGTTCGAAGCTTACGCCGCTCCCCTTGCCGTTCCGCCGCATCGTGGCGCGCTCGTGATCCTGCACGACATTACAGGCCTCGAGCGGCTGGAGCGAATCCGCCGGGACTTCGTCGCCAACGTTTCTCACGAGCTGAGGACTCCCCTGACGGCCATCCGCGGCTATGCCGAGACGCTGCTTTCCGGAGCCCTTTCCGACACGGACCATAATCGCCGCTTCATCGAAATCATCCAGGCACACGCTATCCGGCTGAACAACATTGCGGCCGATCTGTTGACACTCTCCGATCTCGAATCCGGACGGCGCGACGTGGAGCCCGGGCCGATTTCGGTCGAAGAGGCAGTGAACACGGCCCTGCTCACGGTCGAACCGGAAGCCCGGGTTCGCGGTGTACACCTGAAGCGCGGATCGGTGCGCGATGCCCTCATTACGGGGCACGCGATCCGGCTGGAGCAGGCGCTGGTCAACCTGCTCGATAACGCTGTAAAATTCAACCAGGCGGGCGGGGAAGCCAGAATCGACGCGGGGATCAATCCGGAAGGCGCGGTCTACATCTCCGTTTCGGATACGGGGAGCGGCATGCCGTCCGACGATCTGCCGCGCATTTTCGAGCGGTTCTATCGCGTCGATCGGGCGCGCTCCCGCGAAGTCGGGGGCACCGGTCTTGGTCTTTCGATCGTGAAGCACGTCGTTGAGCGCATGGATGGCACGATCAAAGTGGAGAGCCGGCTCGGCAGAGGTTCCACATTCACGATTCTTCTTCCGCCGGCTTCGAGTTCGCTCGCCGCTTAGAGCTCACCCGCACACGATTTTGGAAAACACCAAACCACGCAAACAGGCCGCAAAGACCCGGCGGATCACGACGGTTGCACCGGTCGCGGCAACTCAGAACGCGCCTTGCGCCGTACCGCTCGACGACCCGGGTCTCTACATGAACCGCGAGCTCAGCCTGCTCGAATTCCAGCGCCGCGTGCTCGAAGAAGCCCGCGATCCGCGCAACCGGCTGCTCGAACGCGTGAAGTTCGTTTCCATTGTCAGCTCGAATCTCGATGAGTTCTTCATGGTGCGCGTCGCCGCCATGAAACAAAAACTTGAGAAAGGCAGCCCTGACCTCAGCATCGATGGCAAGACTATAACCGAGCAGCTGGCGGCCGTGCGCAAAAGCGTAAGCCAGCTCGTGGGCCAGATTTACGACTGGTTTCAGAATGACCTTTTACCGCGGCTGGTGGAAAACGGCATCATCATCGCGGACTACGCCACGCTCGACGATCGCGAGCGCGCTGCCGTGGACCGCTACTACAGTGAAACCATCTTTCCGGTTCTGACGCCGCTGGCGTTCGATCCCGGCCGCCCGTTCCCACATATCTCCAATCTCAGCCTGAACCTCGCGATTGTGCTGCACGATCCTTCATCCACCGCCGGCTTGTCTCTGACTGGCGAAGGCCGCCGCCATTTTGCCCGCGTGAAAGTTCCCGAAGCTCTGCCGCAACTGGTTACGGTGCCGGCTCCTCCGCCGCGGCGCGGCGCGAAAACGAATCAGCCGCTGAAGTTTGTCTGGATCGAACAGGTGATTGCGGCGAATCTCAAGTCGCTTTTCCCCGGTCTCGAAATTGTGGAATCCCATCCGTTCCATGTCACACGCGATGCGGAGGTGGCGATTCAGGAACTCGAAAGCGACGACCTGCTGGAATCCGTCGAAGAAGCGGTATGGCGGCGGCGCTTCCGCCAGGCGGTCCGGCTGCAGACCGATTCGACCATTTCCGATAACGTACTCGAAATCCTGATTGAGAATCTGGAGATCACGCGAAAGGAAGTCTCCCGTGTGCCCGGGCCGCTCGATCTGGCGCGCCTTCGCCAACTCCCGCAGCTCGACCGCCCGGAACTGCGCGACGACCCGTTCGAACCGTCGGTACCGGCCGATTTCTCCACGCATGCGGATGAAGACATGTTCACGGTAATCCGCGCCGGAGACCGTTTGCTGCATCATCCCTACGAATCGTTTCAGCCGGTGATCGACGTCCTGCAAAAAGCCGCGCGCGACCCCGACGTGCTGGCGATCAAGATGACGCTCTACCGGGTCGGGCGCAACTCGCCCATTGTCCAGGCTCTGCTCGATGCCATCGAAAACGGCAAGCAGGTGGCGGTGCTTGTCGAGCTGAAGGCCCGTTTCGACGAGGAGAGTAACATCGAGTGGGCGCGGGCGCTGGAACGTGAAGGCGTCCATGTCGTCTATGGTCTTGTCGGCCTGAAGGTGCATTGCAAGATCGCGCTGATCGTGCGCCGCGAGCACGACGGAATTCGCCGCTACGTTCATCTGGGAACCGGCAATTACAACGCCGTCACCGCCCGGCTCTACACGGACTTCAGTCTCTTCACCTGCGATCCGGACTTCGGTGTCGACGCCACGGACCTGTTCAATTACCTCACGGGATACTCGCACAAATCCGATTTCCGCAGATTGATTGTGGCCCCCATGACGCTGCGAAAGCGCATGGCGTCGCTCATTCGCCGTGAAATGGAACATGGCAGCCGCGGACGGTTGATCTTCAAAATGAATGCGCTTGAGGACCGCGCCATGATTCAACTCCTCTATGAGGCATCATGCGCGGGCGTGCGGGTGGATTTGATCGTTCGGGGACTATGCTCACTGCGGCCCGGTATTCCCGGAGTCAGCGACAACATCACGGTGCGAAGCATCGTGGGCCGCTTCCTCGAACACAGCCGCATGTATTACTTCGAAAACGGCGGCAGCGAAGAAGTTTATGTCGGCAGCGCGGATTTAATGCCGCGCAATCTGGACCGGCGCGTGGAAATCCTGTTTCCGGTCCTCGACCCGGCAATCATCCGGCGGCTCCGCCATACAGTGCTGGAAAAGGGCCTCGAGGACAATCGCAAGGCGCGCATCGGCAAGCCGGACGGAACCTATGAACTGGCGCCGGCCGGTTCGGGGCGCGTGCTGGACAGCCAGGAATGGTTCATCCGCCATCGCGGCCAAACGGCCTGAGGCGTCGAGCCTTCTTCACAGCAGGAGGACCTCTCAGGCGACTTCGGCTACGCGATGCCGCACATCAACTCCCTGCGCCAGGAAGATCACATCTTCCGCCACATTCGTCGCGTGATCGCCGATGCGCTCGAGCTTGCGCGCCACGATGATGTACTCCAGTGCGCGCGGGATCGTGGTGGAGTCTCTCTGCATTAAATCCAAAAGCTGGTGCTGGATCTGATTCCGGGCTCTGTCGACAGCGTCGTCGGCCGCCAGAATTCCACGCGCCGTTTCGGCATCCCGCTTCACGAAGCTGTCGAGACTGCCGAGCACCATCGATTCCACGAGGTTCGCCAGATCGCCAAAGTTGATGGATTCCGGCAGGGGCGGCTGCGCCATAAGCGACAGCGCGCGCTCCGCGATATGGACCGCCAGATCTCCCATACGCTCGAGATCCGTCGTAATCTTGATTGCGGCTACGACAAGCCGCATATCGCGCGCAACCGGCTGTTCCCGCACGATCAGACTGGTCACCATGTCGTCGACTTTGATCTCCATCTGGTCGACACGCGACTCGTCGCGGATTACCTGATGCGCGTAATCCTCGTTCTTCTCCACAAACGACAGAACGCTGCGCTGGACGGAATGCGCCACCAGCGCGCCCATCGTCAGCAGTGTGTCGTTCAGGGACTTGAAATCTTCTTCGAATGGACGCAATGAATGGCTCCTCGCCGGAATTCTAACCGAAACGGCCCGTGATGTAGTCTTCCGTTTCTTTCTTTGAAGGGTTCTTGAAGATCACATCCGTCTTGTCGTGCTCGATCAGTTTCCCGAGCAGGAAAAAGCCGGTTGTGTCTGCGACACGGGCGGCCTGCTGCATGTTATGGGTAACAATAACGATCGTGCATTGTTCCTTCAAAGTGACGAGCAGGTCCTCGATCTTGGCGGTGGCAATCGGATCGAGCGCGGAACAGGGCTCATCGAGCAGCAGGACTTCCGGATCCACCGCCAGCGCCCGGGCGATGCAGAGGCGCTGCTGCTGGCCGCCGGAAAGGGCATAAGCAGATTCGTGCAGCTTGTTCTTTACCTCATCCCATAAAGCCGCGCGGCGCAGGCTCTTCTCGACAATCTCGGCCGCCGAAATCTTCCGAAGCATGCCGTTGATGCGGGGGCCGTAGATGATATTTTCGAAAATTGACTTGGGAAATGGATTCGGCCGCTGGAACACCATTCCGATGCGGCGGCGGATTTCCGTTACGTCTTTGTTGAGAATGTTCTCGCCATCGAGTGTGATCTCGCCCTCAATCCGCGTGTCGCGCAGCGTCTCGTTGATGCGGTTCAGATTTCTCAGGAAGGTGGATTTCCCGCAGCCCGACGGGCCAATGAGAGCCGTTACCCTGTGGGCGGCGAACTCGAGTGAAATGTCGTGCAGCGCCTGGAATTTTCCGTAAAAGAAATTCACCTGGGAAGCGCGCATCTTCGGCGTCGCGGTTTGCACGGAGCCGGCTGGCTCAGGTGTGATGGAAGTCATTGGTGTTTGCGGCTGGTTGAAAGCCATACGGGGTGAGCTCATTTCAGTCGATCTGGGTTGTGACGAAAGCCCCATTTAGTCCTTATCTCGGGAGTGAAGGTCCGCGCGAAATCACCATCCGCGCTGTAATATTGGCCAGCAACACCAGCCCCAGCAGCACCAGGCCCGCCGCCCAGGCTTGCCTGTGCAGATCCTCGTACGGAGCGATGGCGTTGTTATAGATCATGATGGGCAGCGAAGCCGTGGGTTCGGAGAATCCCGTGCTCCAGTACTGGTTATTCAGACTTGTGAACAGCAGAGGGGCGGTTTCCCCGGAGATCCGGGCGATACCGAGAATCATGCCCGTCATAATGCCTTTGCGCGCCGCGGGTACGATCACGGTGGCGATGGTGCGCCACTTGTTCGCGCCGAGTGCCAGAGCGCCCTCGCGCATGGCGCGCGGTACTTCCAGAAGAAACTGCTCGGTGCTGCGCGCCGTGATCGGAATCAGCATGAGACTCAGCGCCAGTCCGCCGGCCAGGGCGGAGAAGTGATGCATCCGAACCACCACGACCGTCCACGCAAAGATGCCGATCACGATTGACGGTATGCCGTTCAGCAAGTCGGCCGTGTAACGAACGAGGAACTGCATCGTTTTGTTTCCGAACTCGGCCAGGTAAATACCGGAGAAAAACCCGACGGGCAGCCCGATAATGGTGGCCAGCAGGACAATCTCGGCGCTGCCGACAATCGCGTTGGCCATGCCGCCGCCTAATTGTCCGGGAGGCAGGGGCAGCTTGGTGAAGAAAGCGACATTGACGGATTTACCGCCGTTATAGACCAGGTAGGCCAGAATCACGAACAATGTCGACACGGTCAGGGCGGCGCAAAGGCCGCACAGCGTCAGCATGACGTTGTTGACCGCGTTCCTGCGGGCGTTGCGCGAAGTCATCCTTTGGCCGAACCCTTCTTTGTGGTCACGACGATTAGAACCTGCGCGAGGCCGTTGATCACCATCGTCAGGGCGAATAGCACCAGCCCCAGCTCGATCAGCGCCGAGAGGTGCATGTTGCCTTCGGCTTCGGCGAATTCGTTGGCGATGACGGCCGCGATGGTATAGCCCGGCGCGAACAGGGATTCGTGTATTACGCGATCGTTGCCGATCACCATGGTTACCGCCATGGTTTCGCCGAGCGCGCGCGCCAGCGCCAGAAAGACCGAACCCATGATTCCGAGTCGCGCGAATGGGAGAACAGCATCCCAGGTCGCTTCCCATTTCGTTGCGCCAAGCGCCAGTGCCGCTTCGCGCTGCTCCCGCGGCACAGCCATGAGAGCTTCGCGCGACACCGAGATGATATACGGGAATGCCATGATGGCCAGGATCAGTCCCGCCGTTAAATAGCCCACGCCGTATATGTGGCCCTCGAAGATTGGAAGAAACCCTGCGACGCTCTGGATGGCCGGCGAAATGTAATCCCGCATGAGCGGAATCAGAGTGAAGATGGCGAGCAGGCCGAAAATGACGCTGGGAACGGCCGCCAGCAGCTCCACCAGAAACGTGAGTGTGTTGGAAACTTTCGAGGTCGCGAGCTCCGAGAGATAGATGGCGGCGCCGACGCCCAGCGGCACCGAGATCAGCAGAGCGAGAAGCGACGTGACCACAGTGCCGTAGATGAACGGCAGCGCGCCGAACTCACTTGTCACCGGGTTCCAGAGTTTGGAGCCGATAAAGCTGAACCCGAATTTGTGTCGCGTCAGGGAACTGTGCTGCCACAACTCCACGACGAGCAGGGCGGTTACCGCCAGAATCGCGAGAGCAAAAAGAAGCGTGACGCCATAGGCCACCTCATCGCCGCCGAACCGGCGTTTCGGAATCGCATTCGCGTGCGGTGCAGCGGCTGAGGTGGCCATGGCGTGACGGAGTTACTTCACTAGGTCGATCTGCTTCTGAACCTTGGAGACGAGAGCCTTCGGGAGCGGCGCATAGCTCAATCCCTGCGCGTCCTTCTGGCCCGTCGTCAGCATCCAGGCGAGGAAGCCCTTGATGGCCGCTTTCTTCGTCGCGTCCTTGATCTCGGTCGGAATCAGCAGATAGGTGAAGGTCGAGATCGGATACGAAGCCGCACCCGGCGCGTTGTTGATGGAGCCGCGGAAGTCGGCCGGCAGGTCCTTCGAACCGGCCGCCGCGGCCGTGATGCCTTCGAAGCTCGGTTTGATGAACTTGCCGGCAGCGTTCTTCAGATCGGCAAATGCCATCTTGTTTTGCATCGCATAGAAAAGCTCCACGTAGCCGATCGAATTCGGAGTCTGTTTCACCAGTCCCGCGACGCCATCGTTGCCTTTACCGCCGAGGCCGAGCGGCCAGCTCGGAGAGGCATTCGTACCAACCTTTGTCTTCCAGTCGTTGCTGACCTTGGAGAGATAGTCCGTAAAGACGAAAGTCGTTCCGCTGCCGTCGGAGCGGTGAATCACTTCCACGGGTTTGCTCGGCAGCTTCACGCCCGGGTTCGCCGCCTTGATGGCCGCGTCATCCCAGTTCTTGACCGTTCCGAGGTAAATGCCGGAGACGATTTCAGGCGTCAGCTTGAGCGGCGCGCTGACTCCCTGCAGATTGTAGGTCAAAACAATCGCACCCATCACTGTAGGAAAGTGCAGGGGCTTGATCTTCATATCCTTCAACTGCTCGTCCGTCATAGGCATGTCGGAAGCGCCGAAATCCACCGTGCCCTCGGTCAACTGGCGGATGCCGCCGCTCGAACCGATCGGCTGGTAATTGATCTGAACATCCGAGTGCGCGTTTTTATATTCGGAAAACCACTGCTGGTAAATCGGCGCCGGAAATGTGGCTCCGGCTGCGTTGATCGTTTCCGCACCCATCACCGAAACCGCGAACACGGCGGGAAGTACGGTAAGTCCCATTACGATGAGTTTTTTCATAGGTTTATCCCCTCTTTTGGAAGTCAGCAAAAGGGATGGGCACTAAAAGTCTCCCACCCCAGGGTTTCAATTACGTTACAAACTGTTTAAATGCCGTGCACGATGATGTGCCGTGCCCGGCCGGCAGGCGAAATCGCCTAGAAGGTCGGCATGGAGCCGGGCAGCGTATAGCGAATGTTGAAGTAAATAGTGTTGTCGTGCGTCGCCTTCGGTGAGCCGAGAGCCACGAACCACGGATCGCGCTGAAGCCACTCGTACTGGCCCATCACGTTGACGGCGCCGTAGCGGGGGTTGCTCCACATGGTCTGGTTGAATCCGAACGTGAGTTCGTTGATGGCACGGTTCATGCTGTTCGGGGCGCCCGAATATCCGTAGCCGACCTTTGACCCGTTCGAATCGATCGCCGTATTCCGGCCAATGTAGATACCGCCGTAGTAAGCGTAGAGCAGCGTGTTCGGCTTCACCCGCGCTTCCACGCCGTCGATGGTGCCGCCGGCATGGACGAGGCTGAGCGAGCCATCTGCGCGGACAATCATGTCCGGCGCCTGGCCGAAGAGGTAACGGCCGCCGCCATCGCTCCAGTAATTGGTCGAGATAACGCGGAGGTTCTTAACCACCTCGGCATTCACACCAACCTGAACGCCACCGCCGGATTTGGTGAAATGCTGTCCGAGATTGGTAGGATTCACGGTCTTGAAGTTGCTGTTAAGTCCGGTAACTTCGAAGTGCAGGCGCGAGTTGGGGTCGAAGGCGACCTTTGCGATGAAGTCCGGGGTTAACACTGGCTGTCCCAGATAGCCTGCCAGTGTGATGTTCTGGCTGCCGTCGAGCTGCGTGCTGATCAAGCCGGAGAAAGCGGTGGGAAGCGTAATTGGCGAGCCGCCGGCCGAGCCGCCGATATACTGATCGCCCTGCTCGGCTGAAAGACCGAAAGTCACCTTGCTGTTCGGATGGTAAAGCACCCGGATACCGGGCTGGCGCGTCCACGTCAGACCCGCCATGTAATTGATGTCGATGACCTGCGTGTAGAACAGGTCGCCTGGCAGCGCCGAGATGCCCTTGCGGTTCGGCACGAGCATGCTCCAGCTTTGACCGGCGAGGAATTCGAGCTTGCCTTTGCGAACATCCACCCAGAACAGCCGAAGCCGCGGGACGATGGCGCCGTTCGACGTCGCATAGTTCGTCGAACCGCCCGTTCCATTGAAATCGAACTCGTTGTAGCCAATGAAGTGCGCGCCTTTCCAGTCACCGTCGATCCGGAAGCCGATGCGGGAATTCTGCACGCTGAAGTGATATTCGGACAGGTTGCCGTTGACTGCGTTGTTAAAAGGAATGCTCCCGAAATTTGAGCCCATGCTGGAACCCGCATTCTTGTCGCGCCAGAACGGCGTCAAATCCATGAAGCCGACCGGAGTGATGCAGACGTTCCCGAGCCGCAGATACGGTGGCACTGAATTCGCATCCGGCGCTGCTTCACAGGGGTTCTTCGGTGCGCCTGCCGGCGCGGCCTGCGCCCTCGCAATCGGGCTTGGGAACGCTACCGCCGGGATCGGTGCAATAGGCACAATCGGCGTCGTGGACGCAACCTGACCGATACCGGCGAACGTCCCGCTTCGTGCCGGGGGTGCCGCCCCCAGCGCTTTCTCTAAAAGCGTCTGCTGGCTCTGGAGCGTCTGCTGCAGCAGCTGAAGCTGCTTCTGCTGTTCCGCGAGCGTAGCTTTGAGGCGCGAAATCTCGTCGTTTTGCGACTGGTTTGCGGTAGCGGCCTCCGCGGAATTGGATTGCGATGCCGTCGTCGTTGCATCATCCGCCGCTCCCAGGATACCCGTTCCCACCAGCATCAGCAAAGATGCCGGAAGAAGCCGGCCAGCAATATTTACCCACCGGCGACCGTTTATCGTGCGTCGATTCATTCAATTCTCCCGTAAGAAGTCCCGGAAAATGCTTCCGGGCGAAGCTGGGCGGGCTACGCCGGATGTAGACGCGAAACTACCGTATAGGCAGTTTGCATGACTTTTCCGGGACGCACCGCGAGTTCCCAGTCTAGGAGCGGTTCCTGCCAACTGGATGACTATGGTGTGAAGAAACTGTTACAGAGGAGTGCTGCGGACACAGCAGTACTAATAGATCGCGGGCTGTTATTCAGCCGAGGTGATGGTGGCGGACGTCGATGCCTTTGATCAGGAACAGAACGTCCTCGGCGATGTTGGTTGCGTGATCGGCGACGCGTTCCAGATTATGCGCGATGAAGATGAGGTCGAAGGCCGTTCCGGCGGGGGCGGTGCCGGATTCCAGCATGCCAAGGAGCTCGCGATAGACAGAGTTCTTGAGATCGTCGACTTCGTCATCCGATAGAAGCACGCTTCGGGCCAGGGCTTCGTCGCGCTGTACGAATGCGTCCAGACTCTTGCGCACCATCGACTCCACCGTTTTCGACATGTGAGGCACGTCGACCAGCGGCTTCAGTTGAGGGCGCCCGAGGAGCGAGATGGAACGCTGCGCGATATTGACGGCCAGGTCGCCCATTCGTTCCAGATCGCTGTTGATCTTGATCGCCGCGGTGAGGAAGCGTAAATCGCGGGCCACCGGCTGGTGCAGTGCAAGCAGCCGGGTGGCAAATTCGTCGATCTCGATGTCGAGTTTATTGATGCGCTCTTCGGCTTCCCAGATGTTGGCCATGAGAGCGTCGCTCCGCTCCGCCAGCGAACGGATGCTGTTGTGAATCGACGTCTCGACGAGCCCGCCCATTTCAAGAATCTTGTTTTGCAGTTCGTCGAGTTCCAGGACAAAGGGCCGCATCGAATGTTGTTAAAAAGATAGCAGTTCCAGGGCAGGGTGGCGAACTATTTTCGTCGCCGCGGCGGCCACGGAGCGGCGCGTTCGTCTCTCTAGTTGCCGGCGTTCGCAGAGCCGCTGAGGCGCTGGATTAGTGCGACTGTGGTGGGGTGTGCGATGCCCCCGGTGTTGGCGACTCCGCCGACTCCCATGGCGACATCGAGCGGCGTCCTCTCCTGCTTGTTGCGGATATTCAGCTTCGCCCCGTGGTCGGCCAGGAACTGGATGATCTGGTCCGCGCCGCGCGCTGCGGCGCCGTGCAGGGCGGTATCGCCGCGGTCGTTGACGGCGTTGACGTCCGCGCCGCTCGCGACCAGAAGCTTCATGCATTCGACGAAGTCCGCTTCAGGTTTGTCCTCGCCGCCCTGAAAGCGTGCGCCCATACCCGCGCCCGCCATGATGAGGGGAGTATTGCGGTCGTCGGCGGCTTTATTCGGATCCGCGCCATGGGCGATCAGAAGCTTCATGGTTTCGACGTCGGCGGAGCGGGCGGCCCGCGCAAACGGCGTGTAGCCGTGGGGAACCACTGCGGCATTCTGCGCGGCGCGCGGCGGAATCTTCACCGTCATGACGCCGTTGGGGTCGGCCCCATGCGAAAGCAGATAGTTGATGAAACCGAGCTCGTCGAGCTTGCCGGTGACGGCCTTTCGCGGACGGTTCCCCTGGTAATCGAGATTGTGCATTTCGACGGTCAGATAGAGAGCGCCTTCTTTCAGGCTGGCTTTGTGGTCGACGAGGAAAGCGGCGAAGTCGTAATGATCGTTGAAAATGGCTTCGAGCAGCGGTGTGAAGCCGTAATCCTCTTCCGGCTTGTTGATATCGGCTCCGGCATCGAGCAGGATCTGCGCGCTTTCAATCGCGCCCTGGCGAGCCGCGATAAGCAGCGCTGTCAGACCTCCGCGGGAGTAAACCGCCTGCGTACCCCCGGCGGCGACTTTACGAAAATTGAAATCGAAGAGAGTGGAACGAAGGTTGACGTCGGCACCGGCCGCAACGAGGAGCTTTGCGACCTCCGCGTGGTTCTCGGAGACGGCGGACATCAGGGCTGTTTCTCCGCGGTATTTATCGGTGGCATTGACCTTCGCACCCGCGGACAGCAGGGCTTTGACGCCCGCGGCGCTCCCGGTGCGAGAGGCCGTCATCAGCGGGGTTTCCCCTTCTCCGAAGGCGGCATTGACATCGGCTCCCGCCTTTACGAGGGCTTCAACCATGGCTCCGTCGCCGGAGTTTGCGGCTTCCGTAAGCGCGGTGATGTCGTAGCGGTTGGCGGCTTTCGCGTCGGCCCCGGCGGCGAGGAGAAGCTTCACCGCGTCGAGATCGTCGTGGTGGGCGGCCCATAGCAGCGGAGTCATGCCAGTGACATCGGGAGTGTTGACGTCGACTTTCTGTTTGAGAAGCGAGCGCAGAGTGGCGGCATCCTGATTCTTCGCGGCGTCGACGAGGCGGAAGTCGGCGTTGGGCGCGGCAGTTGCGAGGGCGGCGAAAAAGAGTAATACCGTGAGAGTCTTCATGTCAGACCTCGATCCGGCCGGAGCTGTCGCCCACACGATTGGTGTGCACATCGGCGACAGCCAGCAGGCCGACGAGGAGGTTCGAGAGCGGCGTGTCGTTCCGGACCTTGATGTGGCGGTTGCCTTTCAGCCGCCCGGCCGCGCCGCCCGCGACGAGGATGGGCAGGTTGTCATGCGCGTGGACGTTGCTGTTGCTCATGCCGCTGCCATACAGAATCATGGAATTATCGAGCATGTTGCCGTCGCCAACCTGCATCTTGTCGAGCTTTGTAAGGAAGCGGGCGAACATTTCCATGTGGTAGACGTTGATCTTCGCCTGTTGCTCCTTCTTCGCCGGGTCGTTCTGGTGGTGCGAGACGGGATGGTGTCCGTCGGTCACGCCGATCTGCGGATATGTCCGGGTACTGAGCTCACGGGCCAGCATGAAGCTGACCACTCGCGTGATGTCGGCCTGGAACGCAATGGCCCAGAGATCGTAGAGCAGAGTGGCATGTTCCTCGAATGAATCGGGAATGCCGACGGGAGCGTCCGGCGCGCCGAGGCTGGTGGATTCACTGTTTTGCTTTTCGACCCGCGCGATGCGGCGCTCAATTTCGCGCAGATTTTCCATATAGTCGTCGAGGCGGGACTTGTCCTTCGTGTCGAGGCCCTTCGAAAGATCGCGGACACTTTCGGTGACCCCGTCGAGAATGCTGAGGTCATCGCGCAGGCGTTGAACGCGCTGCGCCGACGTCGATCCGTCGCCGCCGAACATGCGTTCAAAGAGAACGCGCGGATTGAGCTCCATCGGATTGGGCGTCGTCGGCGTGCGCCACGAGATGGTGTTCATGTAGGAACACTCGTAATCGCCGCCGCAGCTGCCAAGCTCGGAGGAGTGGTCTTCGGTCGCGATTTCGAGCGAGGGAAAGGAAGTCTCCTGACCGATCTTCTGCGCGATGATCTGGTCGATGGTTGTGCCGCTCAGGATTTCCGTGCCGTGGGCGGGTTTCGTGCCATTGAGCCACATGGCGTTGCTGAGCGTATGGCCGTTTTCGGCGATCAGTGAAGTGCCCGAGACGACGGTGACGCGATCGCGGAACTGCTCGATGGGTTTCAGAATGCGCGAGTATTTGAAGCCGGGCTTGTCGCCGATGGGGGTCCATTGCGGCATCTGCGCGCCCATGGGGATATAGATGAAACCGGCCCGGAGTGCCGGGGCGGCCGCCGTGGCGGCAAGAGCGGTGCGGGCCGGGATCATGGAGTCGAGCAGAGGGAGCGCGATGGCGGCTCCCGCGCCGCGAAGGAAAGTGCGACGGTGCAGGTGTTTTTTGGTCAGGAACATGTGATCTCCTCTATCTCGCGGTGCTTTCAAGCTGGCGCGTCATCTTCATCTGGAAGGGCGGACTGTTCACGATACCCAGCACCAGCGAGGAGAAGCGGTAGTTTTGTTTTTCGGCGTCCCGCTCGATGCTTCGGATAACGGGCATGTCGTAGTAGGCGGTCTCACGGCCCAGTGCGTAGGTCATCAGCATCCGGGTCATGGTGCGAACGAATTGTTCCGGATGCGCTGAGAGAACCTGCTCCAGAGCTGCCGGGCCGTTGACTGTGGAGCCATCCGACAGCACGCCGGTGGCATCGACCGGGCCGCCCTGATCCGCGGTGCGCCAGGCGCCGATGGCATCGAAGTTTTCGAGCGCGAAGCCGATCGGGTCCATGACCTTGTGACACGAAGCGCACGCGGGGTTCGAGCGATGCTCTTCCATCCGCTGGCGCACGGTTCCCGACGCGGTTTCCTTGAAAGGCGGAACGTTCGGCGGCGGCGGCGGAGGCGGCGTCCCCATAATGTTCGTCATCACCCACTTGCCTCGCAGCACCGGCGACGTGCGGTTCGGGTAAGACGAGACAGTGAGGACGCTGCCTTGTCCGAGGAGTCCGCGGCGCGCCGGATCGGTCACAGTCACCTTCCGGAACTGGTCGCCGTAGATGTTCGGAATCCCATAGTGCCGGGCGAGGCGATCGTTGACGAAAGTATAATCCGCGTTGAGCAGATCGGTGACGCTGCGGTCTTCGCGCATGACGCTGCCCACAAACAACTCGGTCTCGCGCTGGAAAGCCTTGCGGAGGTTGTCGTCGAAGTCCGGGAAAATCTGTTGGTCGGGCGCCGTGCCTTTGAGGTTCCGCAGGTAGAGCCACTGGCCGAGGAAGTTGCCGATCAGCGCGTCAGCGCGTTTATCCGCCAGCATGCGCTTGACCTGCGCATCGAGAACGGCGGGGTCCTTGAGTTTGCCCTGCGAGGCGAGAGTCAGAAGCGGTTCATCGGGGATGCTGCTCCACAGGAAAAAAGACAGGCGCGAGGCGAGCTCGTAATCGCTGATGCGGTACGCGGTGCCGGCCGCTGTTCCCGGCGGATCGACTTCCGAACGAAATAGAAACTGCGGATTAACCAGCAGGAAGGCCAGCGCATTTTCTATCCCCGCATCAAAGGTCCCATTATTGTTGCGGCCGCGCTGGTAGTAAGTAAGCAGGCGCTCGGTCTCGCTATCGGTTATCGGGCGGCGATAGGCCTTGCGCGCGAGACCAGTGAGAATCCTGCGGGCGCACGGCAGCGCATCCGCATTGGTTTGCGGACGGCAGGTGAAGATCGCGCGGCGGCTCGGCGTGTTGCCCGGACCCGCGGGCTTGATCGGTCCGGTGATGGACAGCCAGTCGACTTCGGGAATACCCGCGGTGTTGACCGGGTCGAGCTTCTCGCGTGCGAATGGCTGCAGGATGTCGACGGTTGGCGCCGTGCCCTTCTCGAGGAAGGCCAGCGTAACTTCGTGCGGCCCGGCTTTCACGGGGATCTGCAGCTCCACGCGCTTCGAGATCTGCTCGGCGGAGGCCCGCGGATTGGTGTTGCCGAGGTCGGCGTCTTCCTGCCCGCCGATGGTTACGAGCTTGACGCGCGCGCCATCGAGTGTGATCTCGACGCGCGTGGGGAATTCGAGTCCCCGGACAGTGTTGACGGTGTTGGCCCAGAAGCGGACTTTAAATAGATACTCGGCATCGAGCGGGAAATTGTATTTCACGAGAATGCCGCCGCGCGTGCCGATGGGAAGACCTTCGATGTGCTGGTCCTGCGAGGCATCGGAACGGACGCGGAAGGTCTCGGTCACTGGCGTGATGCCGGGGTCGCCGACCGCGACCGAGCTGATTTTCCAGGCTGCCGCGAGATAGCGTTCGAGGAGAACGGGTGAGACAGTGAGCGCGTCGGCGATGTTGTCGAAACCGGCGCTCGTGTCGTCGGCGGGCAGCAGTTCGGTGGGGTCGACATCCAGAGAGAGAAGATCGCGGACAGCGTTGCCGTACTCGGCGCGGTTCAGGCGATGCAGGCCAACGCGGCCGGGATTGGTGTGTCCGGCGGCTGCTTTGTCGAGCTCGTTCTCGGTCCACATGGCGAGGTTGTCGAGCGCGGTCTTGTCGGGGCGGGGCATCCCCGCCGGAGGCATCATGCCGCCGTGAAGTTTTTCAGCCACTTTCTCCCAAAGCTCGGGATGGTCGCCGAGCCGTGTAGTGTCGAGTTTTTCGAGAACGAGTCCGCCGGTTTTGAGGCGCTCGCTGTGGCAGGTGACGCAGTACTTGTCGAGCAGAGCGCGAGGATTGAAATCGGCGGATGGTTGCGCGGGAGCGGCGTTCAGCGCCAGCGCGCACAGGATTGTACCGGCGAAACCCGTGAGCTTGACCCGCGCGTCCGTCATCCTGTAAACCACCTCTCGCGCGGCCGGAAGAAGCGCCGCGCTTCCATGGAGTTGCCGTGAACGACCCATGTGGGCGCGTTTCGGCCTACCGGATTCTATCTTAATTAGATATGAGCAGCAATGGGGTCCGGTGGAGGGCAAAATCCAGGCAAATCGGGGCTCTGGAACGGGCTTTTCCCCCGTACGATTGATGCCATGACGCTTGCATGTTCGATGCTATACGTCAGGCGTCTTGCCTGCATGCGGAATTCTGCTCAAATGTTCTCCCGCCGCAGCCGGTTGTGTTCCGGCTCGCACAGATTCAGCCCGGTTCGATGCGCCGGGGCGCGGAATCTTCCCGTTACGGTAACCTGTCTGTTTACTCCTGATTCACCGATCAAGTAAATGGGAATACTGAAAAGGCTTGGCGGCCGGCGGCGTTTGCTGGCAAATCCTGTTTCGCGGGCGATCGCGCGGAGGATCGTCCGCATGCACCTTGCAGGCATTGAACACGTCGCTGAATCCTTTCGCGGTGTTTTTGGATTTTCCGGTTATGGTGTTGAGGCCGACTATGAACTGGGCCCCGGGGACACGATCGGAGAGATCATTTACTGGCGCGGCCTGCGCGAGTTTGAGCCGCAAACGGTTCCGCAATTTATCGAGCTCGCGCGGAAGTCGCGATACATCCTCGATATCGGGGCCAACAGCGGCTTGTATTCGGTTTTGGCATGTGCAGCCAATCCCTCGGCCAGGGTGATCGCCTGGGAGCCGATTCGGGCGCTGGCGGATAAGGTCCGGCGCAATATTTCCATTAACAATTTTGGGTCACGGTGCGAGGTTCGCCAGTGCGCAGTGTCCGGCGCCGAAGGGGAAGCCGACTTCTACATTTCGGATGACTCCACGATGTCAAGCCTGTCGAGCAGCAACGCGTCCCTGCATGGACACAACACAACCAGCGTGAAGGTAAGCCTCGAATGTCTTGATCGTGCGCTTCCCGGCGACTTTCCGGTGGATCTCATCAAGATTGACGTCGAAGGTTACGAATTCGAGGCACTGGCTGGCGGGCGCGCAATTCTCGATCGCTGGCGCCCAAAGATCATTTTCGAATGTCTGCCGAATTCAAACTCCGACCAAATCGAGGCGCTGCTCCGCGGCATTGGATATACCATCTACAGCGTTACACCTGCCGGGTTGACAAAACTGGATCGATTGCCCCATCCCGAACAAGTTCCGGCGGGGGAGTACAACTACCTCGCCACCTTTCCTGAAACGGCCGTAGCTCAGGGATGAGCTGGCCTGATCGTTCTGGCTGCCGCGCCTGGCGGGCCCCGGTGCGATCCACTCTGTTTCAGCCGTTTGAAGAACTTGTGCCGCCGGAGTTCGGCATCGGTGACTGATTTTCTGGGGTGGGGTGGCAGTGCGCCGCGGACCCGCGATCCAAAACCCTTTTGTTGTTTGATAGTTGTTTGATAATGGATATACTCCTCGTCGGAGCGCCCTTCATGGGCAAGTGAATTCAATTTCGCGAAGCGATCATTCGAGGAAAGCTCTCATCATGCACACTATCCATCTCGCCACAATCTCCGGGATACTCCTGACGAGCGCGTTAGCCGCTGCTCCGACCTCCGCTGCCCGGCAACCCGTGCCGCGAACGGCCGACGGCAAGCCGAACCTCGCCGGCATCTGGCAGGCATCGAGCACAGCTGCAGCCGATCTTGAGGATCACGCTGCGCGGCTCAACATGCTTGCCGGCCGGTCGGTCGTCACCGCGCAAACCAACAGCCAGATCCCTTATCAGCAGTGGGCTGCCGCGAAGAAGACTGAAAACTTCCAGACGCGCGCCAAAGAGGATCCGCTCAACCAGTGCTACCTGCCCGGTGTCCCCCGCATCATGTACATGGACTATCCGTTCCAGATTTTCCAGACGCCCCAGTCCGTCGCTATGACGTTCGAGTGGTCGCTGGTTTTCCGCCTGATCTATACGGATGGCAGCCAGCATCCTGCCGACATCGATACATGGATGGGCGATTCGCGGGGTCATTGGGATGGAGACACGCTCGTCGTCGACGTCAGCAAATACAACGGCAAAACATGGTTCGACATGGCGGGCGATTTCCACAGTGACGCGCTCCACGTTGTCGAGCGATACCACATGACCGATGCCGACACGATTCAATACGACGCGACCATCGAGGATTCAAAAGTCTTCACGAAGCCATGGACTATCAGTCTTCCTTTGACGCGGCGAACCGATCGCGACAGGCTTTTCGAATACGTTTGCCAGGCGGAAGTCGAAGAGGCGAATGGCGCGTTTACACCTGAGGCGAAGACGTGGTATCCCGGCGCCGGGAGCAGCGCTCCCGCGGCGCCCGCTCCGGTCGGCGCGACGGTGCCGCCGGCTCCGGCCAAAGTCGCAAATCTCCGCCGGATGGCTGACGGCAAACCTGACCTGCAGGGTTTTTGGGAATCCAACACCCCCGGCGCCAACCAGGGCCTCGAGGTTCGCGGAGGCGGCAGAGGAGGCAGAGGTGGCCGGCAGCTCATCGTCGATCCACCGGATGGAAAGCTTCCGATGCAGCCATGGGCTGTCGAAGAAAGAGTCAGCCGCAACCTGACCGAGCGCGGCTACGACGATCCGACCGCGCATTGTTTCCCCCCGGGAGTGCCGCGGGCGATGTGGGTCCCGGCGGCGATGAACATCATTCAGACACCGGGTTACGTCGTGTTCCTGCACGAGCGCATGGCATGGCGCATCATTCCAACCGATGGCCGGCAGCACCTTCCCAACACGATGCGGCTGTGGCAGGGCGATTCGGTCGGCCATTGGGAGGGCGACACGCTGGTAGTCGATACGACCGACCTTAACGGCAAGACCTGGCTGGATGAGGGCGGCGAGATTGTCAGCCATGCTGAGCACGTGGTGGAGCGATTTACGCCATCCGGTCCCGACACTCTGAGCTACGAGGCGACCATCAACGATCCGGTCGTCTACACGCAGCCGTGGACGGTCGCCTTTACTGTCAGCCGCAAGAAGGCCGAGATATTCGAGACCGCGTGTCACGAAGAAGATCGCGACCTCCCTCGGCTGAAGGCGCTTAAAGACGCTGCCGCGCGCAATAAGAAGTAGAGTTTTACTTCTTCCGTTCGCCGACTTTAACGCGCAGTTCCATGCGCTGGCCACCGCGCAGAACGATAACCGGGAGCTCCTTGCCGATGGCGCCGCGCAGGCTGGTCTGCATATCGTCTGTATCGGTGACGGGCTGGCCGCCGATTTCGACCACGATGTCGCCCACGAGGATGCCTCCGGTTTCCGCCGGACCTTCGGGCTCGGTGGTCAGCACCATGACGCCGGAGCGCTGGCTCCGGTTGAGCGTCTTCTCGTAAGCGGCAGGAAGTGGAATTGGCTGCAAACTGATCCCGAGATAACCCCGCGCGACGTGTCCCCGTTCGGCTAATTCCGTTGCGACACGGGCGATGGTTGCGGCCGGAATCGCCACGGGGGCGGTGCGGGTCAAGCCCGTCGTGAGCATGCCGGCAAACCGGCCCTGGACGTCGACAACTACGCTGCCCGAGGAACGCGGCCAGGCCCCGAGGTCCAGCCGGAGAAGCGAATCGAGGTGACCGCCACGCCAGGTTTTCCAGGGTCCCGAGGCCGTGCTGACTATTCCCATGGCAGCCAGCGGGCCCGGTTCGTGGCGGCCGATCGCGACGACGATTTCGCCCGTTCGCAACGAACCGGACGTGGCGAGCGCAGGCACGGGAATGCTTCCGTCGATGCGAAGAACGGCGATGTCGGTATCCGGGTCGCGGCCGGCGATTGCGGCGGAAACCCTGTTGCCGCCGGGAAGAATGACCGGGATGTCTTCCTCTCTTCGGATCGCGTGGTCGGCGGTGACGATGAAACCGGGTTTCCACAGGAAGCCGCTCGAACCCATACGATGACGCGCCTCGATTGCAACGGCCGACTGGCTGGCCCGCTCCACAAGGTCGGCGAGATTTGTGGAGAAGTTACTCAGGTTTTCCATAACTCGATGATGGTGGAATACGAACCGCCCCCGCATCACCCGAATGGGCAGGGACGACCCGGTATTTGGAACAGGTATTGACGAGCGGCGTCTACTTTTTCACCATCACCGTGGTCGTGCCATCGACGTAACCCGTGTATTCGGCGCCTGCGGGTTCAGGCTTCCCGCCTTCGGTGCTCAGCGTCCGCTTGGATGACCCGTCGCGATGGCGCTCCGGTGTGGCGCGGACAGGCACTGTTTGACCGTCGACAGCCTCCACCCGGTCGAGACGAAAAGTCATTTTGCCCCGGATGATCAGGAGCTTCTTCCTTGCTCCATCGACAATCGAGCCAGTCGCTACCGCGCCTTTGGCGATCGCGACGAGCCCGCCGGCCACCACATCCTCGGCCACTCGAAAACGGAGGACATCGCCCGGCTGGGCGTCGTCCGGGACAGTACTTGTCAGAACCAGTTGTATCGGCGAACCATCGGCCAGCATTACGGGCGTGGCGGCAGGGGCCGGCGCCGCATGAGGGTCGCGCATCGCCTCAAGGACTTCAGATGGCACGCCCGCTTTGCTGAGCCGGATGATTTCCGGGGTCGAGAGATTGAAATTCGTTTTGGCGGCTCGGATCTGGCCGATGATTACGTCGGGCTCAATCTTCGCCTGCGCCATTTCTACGATACTGTCGTTCGTAAGTGTCCCGGCCGGAGTCGCTACCACCGCTCGTTTCGGGCTTTGGGTTGGCGGCGCGGATTGGGAATGCGTGACCCACCAATAGCCGCCGGCGGCCGCGCCTATCGCGAGCACGGCAATCGCGGCGCCAATCCCCAGCTTCGATGCACGCGGCGCTGCCGGCGGTGGCGGCGCCATCGTTCTTATCGTCTTCCCTTCGTTGAATATGCCGGAATCGTAGCCGCGCTTGAAAGGAACCAGCGCCGCGTATACTTCGCGCATCGACTGGAAGCGCTCATCGGGGCTCTTCTTCAGGCACCGCGTGACAATCGCCTCGAGTTCGTACGGTACGCCCGGCGCAAGTTCGATCAAGGGCTGGACGTCGTCCCGCAGCAGCGCCGAGAGCGTCGAGAGAGTGGAACTGCCCCGAAAGGCGGATCGGCCGGTCAACATCTCGTAAAGAACGGCGCCGAATGAGAAGATGTCCGAGCGCGTGGTGATTGTCTTGCCCTCGGCCTGTTCGGGGGACATGTAGTTCACGGTGCCCATGATGGCGCCGTGGACGGTAAGCGGCGCGTTGATCACCGTGGCGGTTGTTCCGGTATTCTCGCCCAGTCCGTAGCTGAATTTGGCAAGGCCGAAGTCAAGCACCTTCACCAGGCCACCGGTCGTGACCATTACATTGGCCGGTTTGATATCGCGATGAATTGTTCCGGCGGAGTGCGCAGCGCTGAGAGCGTCCGCCATCTGAATCGCATACTCGATCGCCAGCGGCACGCTCAGACTGCCTGTGGCAATCAGTTCCAGCAGCGTCTTTCCGTCGACGTATTCAGACACCATGAACTGGATGTCGTCATCGGTAAAGATGTCATAGATAGTGATGATGTTCGGGTGGTTCAGCGCCGACGCCGCTTGTGCCTCCTGGAGGAAACGTCGGCGCAGCTCCTCGTCGGCGGACGTGCCGGGAATCAGCACTTTTATAGCGACGGCCCGGTTCAGGTGTGTGTCCCGTGCTTTGTAGACCTCGCCCATTCCGCCGGCGCCGAGTTTTTCGACGAGCTGATACTGGCGAACAATGCGACCGACCATGGGCTCCCGGAACGAACGATACCATGAGCATCGTCGTCTGCAGAGACTGCTGTCCCAGGCACGGCGATGCTTTCGACCGTCACCCTGGCTAAGCTGAAGTCACTGAGCTGATTTTCGAGATTCGGGATGCCGGGGAAGGCGGTTTCTGCGCTCCCGCCGGGTCACGTGGCGCTGCTGGTGGAATCGCCCGGATTCCACCTTGCCGGTCTGTGCCTGCCTCAGAACGTAACACGCGCCGCTTCGGCGAGAACCATCGCCCTGTAAACGGGTAGCGCCCAGCCCTCTTTCACCAGTTCGTCGTATCTCTGCGCGACCTTGTTGTAGTAAGCCTTTGGATTCTTGTAGAGCTTCTTCAGCTGGTCGTTCGGCAGCGCGGTTTCGAGGTTGCCTAGGCCGCACAGTTGAGCGTCCGGATCGGCGCCGCCGATTCGGCGTGCCGCGATGAAGTGATTGGGATTCGAAATCCTCGGCTCCGCCCCTTCGTTCGGAACGTGAAAGCTTTTCACGGGTACATCCACGTAAGTGTTGCGGATGCCGCCTTTGACGTTTCCAAACTCATCGAGCGCGAGCAGAGACCCTTTATCGCGATCCAGCTTTGGTTTGTTGTCCGGATTGAAATCGACGTAAAACCGGTCGGCATGAGGCGGCGCAACGCCATTGTCCACCCATGCGAAAAGTTTGTCGAGCGCGATCGACATCTCGGCTCCCATCGGATACCGGCTGATCGGATACTTGCAGGGATCGGGGTAATAGCCGCCCGCCACGCGCGAATCGATATGGGCCATGCCGGCGAATTCGTAAACACGCAGTTTGTCGTTGTCCGGCTGCGTCGTTCCGTTGCCTGTGAACGTTTCGCGCATGGTGGGCACGAGAATCGTCGGGACATCGAGAATCGGAATCTGACCGTTGGCGCTGGTCGGCATGAAGCCGTCGTAAATCGGTTTCATGCCCGCGAGCCTCTGCGCCATGTGAGCGTTCGTGAGGTAGTTCTGCGCCACGCCCGCCGAGGCGGAGGAGCCGGCGAGAATCATCTTCCGGACGGCGAGCCCGCTCAGGGGATTATCTTTGTGGTCCGACTTGATGAGCGCGCCGACCTGAGCGAGGATGTCGTTGGCGGCTCCGTTGGGAACGGCCAGATCTTTGTATCGCGCCTCGTTGGCGGCGGCGAGTCCGGCCGGAGTTGAGGTCAGGATCTCCAGCCCGATGACTCCGGTCGTCATCGCGTAGGTCTGAGTGAAATGGAACACCCAGGGGTTGCCGCTCGGATGCATCGATTCGGCAAGGATCAGGCCGTTGAACTTTGCGCTGTCTTTGGGCTTGCGGATGACGATGCGCGTCTTGTACACCGCGCCACTGGCTGTCGTTCCGAAGATGAAGTATTCCTTCGCCTCGTAGTTGAACTTCGCGTAAGTGTCTTTCGCCGGGATGTCGGCCTTCGTGGCGTCGTCATGGTCATCCATGAAAGTCTCGTAGAACTCGCCGGGACCGTCGACTTCGGTGGCCGAGGGGACTGGAGCGACGACCTGCTTCACGGGTTCGGCAGCCGCCTGTGTGCCGCGTCCGCCGCGTCCGCTGCGTCCGCCGCCGCGCCCACCGCGGCCGGCCGCTGCTGCTCCAGCCTGCGCGCCACCGCCTTGCCCGCCGCCCACCGCTGGGGTTTGTCCAGGTACCGGGATCGGCAACTGGCCCGAAAGGCTCACGGCGCCGACCGCGGCGATCAGTGCGAAAAACGCGATCTTTTCTGGCGGACGGTTCATGGTGCTTCTCCTGACGTGTTTGCGGGACTTCCCAGATTACATCAACAAACACCCTTTGGAAAATGCCGGCGCTCTGCCTGGTGAGGTTTTCAGCATGGTGATCGCCGCAGCCGCGGGGCAATTCCGTGGCTTTTGTTTTTTCCGTCGCCCTGCACGCAACCGCAGCTCGTGTCGTCATACACGTAAATACTGTGGCCAAGCCCGCCGTCCCGATTCTTCTCTTCGGCTTCTCTGCCTTGCTGCAAGGCGCCGTCATTCGGGGAACCGTCGTCGAAAAGCGATCCGGCTACTCGTTATCCCGCGCGACGGTGACGCTTCAGCCCGTTCCTTCCGCGGGCCAGGCGGTTCGCAGCGTCCGCACCACCGATTCGGGCAGGTTCGAGTTTGACAACCTCGGCCCCGGGGCTTATCTGATCAAGGCCTCGCGACGCGGGTTCATGCCGATGGAGTACGGCCAGAAGCGGTGGAATTCGGCAGGCACCGCCATCGTTCTCGACAGTGACGGAATAGCGACCTTGCACTTGCCGCTCGCTCGCTACGGAGCCATTACCGGTACGGTGCGCGATTCCAACGAAGTCGGTATACCCGATCAGGATGTTGCGGCCTATACCAACTCCCAGCCGCCCCGGTTCGTCACTCGCGCGAAGAGCGACGATCGCGGTATCTTCCGCATCGGAGGACTCGAACCAGGCACCTATCTTGTCGGCACCACCGGCAACAATGACGCCGACCTGTCGTATCTTCCGACGTTCTCCCGGCAGACGCTCCGTGTGGACGAGGCTGGCCCGGTCGTCGTCTATCCGGATGAAGATTCGAGTGACGGCGATGTGCGGCCGATCGCGGGAAGGCTCTTTGACCTCAGCGGCTCCGTCTCGCTGCCCAGCCAGCCTCCTCTCACCGTCACTGTGACACTCGCTTCGGACCTGGGCAGAGTCACAAGCAATGGTCCGGCATTCAGCTTTCCGGCTCTTGCGCCCGGCCGCTACGAAATTTATGCGGAAGCGCGCGAAACGCCGCCGGGGATGAGAGCTTTCGGCGGCTACACCGAAATCCTGATCGAGCGAAATCTGACGAAGTACGCTCTGCCCATGAGTGAGGTCCGCGAAACCCGGTTCATTCTGGAAGGCGCGCCGTCCGAGAGCACTACGCCGGCCTTTGTGCGCAGAAAAGATCTGGCCGGCGTTGGAGCGAGCGAGCCGGTCACCCTGGGCGCCGGCCGTGTCGCACTCTTTCCGGGCCGCTGGGAATTTCTGGCTACACCGCCGGACGGTTACTATATATCCGGCTTCAGCGGGTCGCGAAATAACGACGCGCGGCCCGATGGCTGGAACGAGATCCTCATAAGTAATTTCAGCCGTTTCACGATCACGGTCTCAAATGGCCCCGGCGGGCTTCACGGCACAGTAAAGAGCTCGAATGCGCCGGCCGCGGCCGCACCGGTCTTTCTCGAAACGTGGGATCCGATCACCCGTCGGCGGCTGCTCGATCTGCGCGAAACCCGGACCGACATGAGAGGCAACTACCGGTTTGACAATCTTGCACCGGGAGACTACCGCGTGCTATCGACCTACGAATACGCGACTCCCGATTCCGGAGCTTTCGACGCCGCGGGGGCGCTGTCGTTGCGGATCGAATCGAGCACAAATCCGCAGACGGATCTGGAGCTCTACGGCATCCCGTAGTGGTTGGTGAGGCAGCCATCTCGCCCCATGTCACCTGGTTTTCGAAAACCGCACGCGGGATTGTGGCGTTGGCGCTCTTGCCCGCGGACCAGCCTGTATTGGTCAGTCTTGTCGCTGAGGCGCATCTGAGTATTCGAAAGCGATCGATCCCGTTTATGATGGAGGCCAGATGTCTTCCGGCCCCGAAATCGAGCTGATCCAGGCGGCGGCGGAGGGAGATTCCAATCGCGTCCGCGTCCTCGCGCTCGAAGGCGTCGATGTTAATGCCGGTCTTCCCGGCGGAATCACCGCAACTCTGGCGGCAACGCTCAAAGGCCGCGTCGAGATCGTACGGCTTCTCGCCGAGCGGGGCGCCGACCTCAATCGTCGCTACGCCAACAACGCAACTCTGCTGATTCTCGCGGCCACGCAGGGGCACGGCGCGGTGGTGAGCTTCCTTCTGCAACAGGGAGCCAATCCGAACGATCGCGCGCAGGGCGGTTCCTCAGCCCTGCTTGCAGCCTCGATGGGAGGTCACGCCGACGTGGTGGAAGCGCTTCTCGCGGGAGGCGCGGACCCCGATCTGGCTGACAACAGCGGCGCAACACCTCTTATCGGCGCGTCGACGAACGGGCATATGGAAGTCGTGTGCGCGCTGCTCGCACACGGCGCCGTTCTCGACGTCAGGAATAATTCAGGCGTGACCGCACTGGCCGCTGCATCCGATCAGCGCGCGGTTGCATGGCTCCTGTTGGAACGCGGCGCCGATCCGAATGCGACCAGTCCGGGTGGCCTGCCGCTTCTTGTGGCTGCGGCGGCTGCCGGCGATCTCGACTGGCTGGCCAACCTGCTCCGCCACGGCGCTGATGTGAACCTTCCGGCCGCCGACGGCACGACCCCTCTGATCGCCGCGGGTCTGCACGGAAACCTTGAAATTGCGAAGGAACTTCTCGATCGTGGCGCCGATCCGAAAACGCGAGGTGAGCGGGGCGTTTCCGCCCTGACTGCGGCGATTATACGCGGACACGATGCAGTCGCGGAATTTCTTGTGTTTCATGGGGCTGACGTCAACGGGGCGACCGACACAGGCGTTACTCCACTGATGGCCGCTGTCTCCAGCAATCCGCGCGTTGTCCGGTTGCTCCTTTCTCATGGAGCCCATGTTGGCAGCCTCGACTCGCAGGGGACGGATGCCATGCTTGCCGCGGCCTTGCAGGGAAATCCCCAGGTCATCGCCGCGCTGCTGGAATTCGGCGGTGATCCCTTCGCGCGCCGCGCTGGCGGATTGACGCCGGTGGAAGCTGCCGAGGCCGCCGGCCACGCAGAAATTGCCTCCATTCTTCGCGGCCTATGATTGCCGAAAGTTAGCCTTCGCAGCGAAACGGAAATTCGTATCTTTTATTACTAATTCGCCGGCCGAAATAGTGCTTCACACGCGCTGATAACGTACCCTAGCCTACGTCAGTGCTATTCAGCCGTTTGGCACTACCCGTGCGGAGCGACACCCTTCGAAACGAGAGATATGCGCCGAATTTTTATGGCCGAGGACAATCCCGCTGACGTCTACATGCTGGATCTCGCGCTCCGCGAGAGCGGCGCCGATTTCGAACTTGAGGTGGCATACACGGGGAAGGAAGCCCTGGCGTTCCTCGAGAAGGAAAAGGATTCCGGTAAGCCGCCCCTGGCGCTGATTCTTCTGGATCTCAACCTGCCGCACCACGACGGAACGGATATCCTCCGTTATGTGCGCCGCGAGCCCCGGCTCTGTGGGGTCCCTACAGTTCTCTTCACCTCATCCGACTCGCCCAGGGATCGCCAGAACGCCATGCGCGAGGGCGCGAACCGGTTCATCCGGAAGCCCTCCGTGCTGCGGGAATACATGGCGATCGGCACCACGCTCAAAGACATGATCGAGGGCGAAGTTCAGACCGATGCCATCTCGTAATATGCGAAGCGCTGGTTGGGTTGCAAGCATTCGAACACCACGGATTACTGGTCTCTGACCTCTACCTGTTTACCTGGAGAAACCCGTCATGAAAAGAAGTTCGGATTCCGCAGCCGGTAAGAGCAAGAGCAGCGGGACTGCGGCTGCCGCGGCGGTGGCTCATTCCAACGGCCACTCTCACTCCCCTGACTCGTCCGGAATCGACGCCAGCCTGCTTCTCAACACGCTCATTGCGTTCAAGGAAGGAGATTTCGCTGTGCGGTTGCCGGTCGATCGCACCGGAATCGCCGGGAAAGTTAACGACACGCTGAACGAGATTTTCCGGCTGAACGCCCGCGCCGCCAGTGAGTTCGCGCGCATCAGCAATTCCGTCGGAAAAGAAGGCAAGATTACGCAGCGGGCCTCGATCGGCGCGGTCTCCGGCGGCTGGGCGGGCTGGATCGAATCCGTTAACAGCCTGATCGGCGATCTGGTGCAGCCGTCGACCGAGGTTGCACGCGTCATCGGCGCCGTGGCGAAGGGCGATCTTTCGCAAACGATGGCCCTTGAAGTGGATGGACGCCAGCTCAAAGGCGAGTTCCTGCATACGGCCCGCGTCGTGAACACGATGGTCGTGCAGTTGAATTCATTTGCTTCAGAGGTCACGCGCGTGGCCCGCGAAGTCGGTACCGACGGACGGCTCGGAGGCCAGGCCGATGTGAAAGGCGTCTCCGGCACCTGGAAGGATCTGACGGAATCCGTCAACTCGATGGCGTCGAACCTGACCAACCAGGTCCGGAACATCGCCGGCGTCACCACTGCCGTGGCGCGCGGTGACTTGACTACGAAGATTACGGTCGATGCGCGCGGCGAAATTCTCGAGCTCAAGAACACCATCAACACGATGGTCGATCAGCTCAGCTCTTTCGCATCGGAAGTCACGCGTGTGGCGCGCGAAGTCGGCACGGAAGGCAAACTCGGCGGCCAGGCGGAAGTGAAGGGCGTCGCCGGCGTCTGGAAGGATCTTACCGACTCGGTCAACTCGATGGCCGGCAATCTGACGGCGCAGGTCCGCAATATCGCGGAAGTTACAACCGCTGTCGCGAACGGCGACCTTTCCCGCAAAATCACTGTCGATGTACAGGGCGAAATTCTCGAGCTCAAGAACACCATCAACACGATGGTCGACCAGTTGAACGCGTTCGCGTCGGAAGTGACGCGCGTGGCGCGCGAAGTCGGCACCGAAGGCATCCTCGGCGGCCAGGCCGATGTGCGCGGCGTCGGCGGCGTCTGGAAAGATCTCACCGATTCGGTCAACTCCATGGCCGGTAACCTGACGGGCCAGGTCCGAAACATCGCCGAAGTCACCACCGCGGTGGCGAACGGCGACCTTTCGCGCAAGATCACGGTGCCGGTGCGCGGGGAAATTCTCGAGCTCAAAGACACCATCAACACGATGGTCGACCAGCTCAGCTCGTTCGCGTCGGAAGTGACGCGCGTCGCGCGCGAAGTCGGCACTGAGGGCAAACTCGGCGGTCAGGCTGACGTGAAAGGCGTCGCCGGCGTCTGGAAGGATCTCACCGAATCCGTCAACGGCATGGCGGGCAACCTGACGAATCAGGTCCGCAATATCGCAGGCGTAACCACCGCCGTCGCAAAAGGCGATCTTTCCACCAAGATCACCGTCGATGCGCGCGGCGAAATTCTCGAGCTCAAGAACACCATCAACACGATGGTCGACCAGCTCAATTCATTCGCATCCGAAGTGACACGCGTGGCGCGCGAGGTTGGTACGGAAGGCAAGCTCGGCGGCCAGGCCGAAGTGAAGGGCGTCGGCGGCGTCTGGAAAGATCTCACCGAGTCTGTGAACTCGATGGCCGGCAACCTGACGGCGCAGGTCCGCAACATTGCCGAAGTTACAACCGCCGTCGCGAACGGTGACCTTTCGCGCAAAATCACCGTCGATGTGCTGGGCGAAATTCTCGAGCTGAAGAACACCATCAACACGATGGTCGATCAACTCAACGCATTCGCGGGCGAAGTCACACGCGTGGCGCGCGAAGTCGGCACGGAGGGCGAGCTCGGCGGCCAGGCCGAAGTGCGCGGCGTCGGTGGCGTCTGGAAAGATCTCACTGATTCCGTCAACTCGATGGCCGGCAACCTGACGGCGCAGGTCCGAAATATCGCGGAAGTTACAACCGCCGTCGCGAATGGCGACCTTTCGCGCAAAATCACCGTCGACGTGCGCGGCGAAATTCTGGAGCTCAAGAACACCATCAACATCATGGTGGACCAGCTCAACGCGTTCGCGGGCGAAGTGACGCGTGTGGCGCGCGAAGTCGGCACCGAAGGCAAACTCGGCGGCCAGGCGGTCGTGAAGGGCGTTGGCGGCGTTTGGAAGGACCTTACCGATTCCGTCAACTCGATGGCTTCGAACCTGACAAACCAGGTACGTAACATCGCCGAAGTCACTACCGCGGTGGCGCGCGGCGACTTGTCGCGCAAGATTACCGTGCAGGTGTTCGGAGAAATTCTCGAACTCAAAGACACCATCAATACGATGGTCGATCAGCTCAGCTCGTTCGCATCGGAAGTCACTCGTGTGGCGCGCGAAGTCGGCACCGAGGGCAAGCTCGGCGGCCAGGCGGATGTGAAAGGCGTCGCCGGCACATGGCGAGATCTTACGGAATCCGTCAACTCAATGGCGGGCAACCTGACTGCCCAGGTTCGCAATATTGCCGACGTCACAACTGCGGTTGCGAAAGGCGATCTTTCCCGCAAGATTACAGTCGAAGTGCGCGGCGAAATTCTGGAGCTCAAAAACACCATCAACGTCATGGTGGATCAGCTCAATGCTTTCGCCTCGGAAGTCACCCGTGTGGCCCGCGAGGTTGGTACCGAAGGCAAGCTCGGCGGTCAGGCGGATGTGAAGGGCGTCGGAGGCACGTGGCGCGATCTTACGGAATCCGTTAACTCGATGGCGTCCAACCTCACCAACCAGGTTCGTAACATTGCCGAAGTTACCACTGCGGTGGCGAAGGGCGATCTCGGCCGCAAAATTACAGTCGACGCGCGCGGCGAAATTCTGGAACTCAAAAACACCATCAACACGATGGTCGACCAGCTCAGCTCGTTCGCCTCGGAAGTCACCCGCGTGGCCCGCGAAGTCGGCACCGAAGGTAAACTCGGCGGCCAGGCCGATGTGCGCGGCGTGGCTGGCACGTGGAAAGATCTTACCGATTCCGTCAACTCGATGGCATCCAACCTGACCAACCAGGTCCGAAACATTGCGGGCGTTACCACCGCCGTCGCGAAGGGCGATTTGACGACCAAGATCACCGTCGACGCGCGTGGCGAAATTCTGGAGCTGAAAAACACCATCAACACGATGGTGGATCAGCTCAGCTCGTTTGCATCCGAAGTCACCCGCGTTGCCAAGGAAGTCGGTACGGAAGGCAAACTGGGCGGCCAGGCGGAAGTACGCGGCATCGCCGGAACCTGGAAGGATCTCACCGAAAGCGTCAACTGGATGGCCGGAAACCTGACCAATCAGGTCCGAAACATCGCCGAGGTGACGACTGCCGTGGCGAGGGGCGATCTGTCGCGCAAGATCACCGTCGACGCGCGCGGCGAAATTCTGGAGCTGAAGAACACCATCAACACGATGGTCGATCAGCTCAGCTCGTTCGCCTCGGAAGTGACGCGCGTAGCGCGCGAAGTCGGCACGGAAGGCAAACTCGGCGGCCAGGCGGACGTGTTCGGCGTCGCCGGAACCTGGAAAGATCTCACCGAGTCCGTCAACTCGATGGCCGGGAATCTCACCGCGCAGGTCCGCAACATCGCGCAGGTCACCACCGCCGTCGCCAACGGCGATCTTTCACGCAAAATCACTGTCGACGTGCAGGGCGAAATCCTGGAGCTGAAGAACACCATCAATACGATGGTCGACCAGCTCAATTCGTTCGCGTCGGAGGTGACGCGCGTGGCCCGCGAAGTCGGCACCGACGGCAAACTCGGCGGACAGGCCGAAGTAAAAGGCGTCGCCGGCACCTGGAAGGATCTCACCGACAACGTCAACTTCATGGCTGCGAACCTGACCACGCAGGTCCGCGGCATCGCCAAAGTCGTGACCGCTGTCGCGATGGGCGATCTCAAACGGAAACTCGTCCTCGAAACCAAGGGCGAAATCGCGGAGCTCGCCGACACCATCAACGGCATGATCGACACCCTCGCCACCTTCGCCGATCAGGTGACCACCGTCGCCCGCGAAGTCGGCGTCGAAGGTAAACTCGGCGGGCAGGCCCGCGTGCCCGGCGCGGCCGGCATCTGGCGCGATCTTACCGACAACGTAAACCAGCTCGCGGCGAATCTCACAACGCAGGTCCGCGCCATAGCCGACGTGGCGAACGCCGTGACCTCGGGCGACCTGACGCGAACGATCTCGGTCGAAGCGCAGGGCGAAGTCGCGGCGCTCAAAGACAACATCAACGAAATGATTGGCACGCTGGCTGCGACCACACGCCAGAACAAAGATCAGGACTGGCTCAAGACCAACATCGCGCGCTTCACCGGCATGCTGCAGGGTCAGCGCGACCTGGTGACCGTTTCGAAGCTGCTGCTTTCCGAGTTGGCGCCTCTGCTCGACGCGCAGCACGGAACGTTCTATCTGGCGGATTCAGCCGAGGACGATCCAACCCTCAAGATGCTCGCCGGATACGCGTATGGCGACCATGGAATCCCGCCGCAGTTCAAGATGGGCCAGGGACTCATCGGCCAGTGCGCGCAGGAAAAGCGGCGCATCCTCGTCAAGAGCGTGCCCGGCGATTACATCCGCATCACGTCCAGCCTTGGGCGCTCCACGCCGACCAGCATTGTCGTGCTGCCCGTGCTGTTCGAAGGTGAGGCCAAGGCGGTTATCGAGCTTGCATCGTTCGACCAGTTCAGCGAAATCCACCTCGCGTTCCTCGACCAGATGACGCAAAGTCTCGGGATCGTGCTCAATACCATCGCCGCCACCATGCGGACCGAAGAGCTTCTCAAGCAAAGCCAGGCGCTCGCTCAGCAGCTCCAGAACACCAACGCCGAGCTCGAGGAAAAAGCGCAGCTGCTCGCCGAGCAGAAGACCGAAGTCGAAACCAAGAACCGCGAAGTCGAGCAGGCCAAAGCCGCGCTCGAAGAGAAAGCCGAGCAGCTCGCTCTCACGTCGAAGTACAAGAGCGAATTTCTGGCCAACATGAGCCACGAGCTTCGCACTCCTCTCAATAATCTGCTGATCCTGGCCCAGATGCTGGCGGAGAATGCGGAAAAGAACCTGGTGCCGAAGCAGGTGAAATACGCCGAGACGATCCACAGTTCCGGCACCGATCTGCTGGCGCTCATTAACGACATTCTCGATCTGTCGAAGATCGAATCTGGCAAGATGGATGTCGAAGTCGGCAGCGTACGCTTTGTCGATCTGCGCGATTACTGCTCGCGAACTTTCCGCCACGTCGCGGACGGCAAGAGCCTCGAATTCGCCATCGACCTCGACGAGAATCTGCCGCCGGAAACAATCCACACGGATGCGAAACGGCTGCAGCAGGTCCTCAAGAACCTGCTTTCGAACGCGCTCAAGTTCACTGAGCGCGGCTCCGTGCGCCTGCACATCGAGCGCGCCTCCATCGGATGGAGCTCGAGCCACCCCGTGCTGAGCCGGGCGAAGAACGTAATCGCGTTCTCTGTCACCGATACCGGCATCGGCATCCCGCAGGACAAGCAGCGCATCATCTTCGAGGCCTTTCAGCAGGCGGATGGCACCACCAGCCGCAAGTACGGCGGAACCGGGCTCGGCCTCTCCATCAGCCGCGAGCTTGCGCGTCTGCTGGGCGGCGAAATCCGGCTGCAAAGCTCGCCCGGTGTGGGCAGCACGTTCACGCTGTATCTGCCCCAGGTTTATTACGCGCTTCCGCAGGCCTTTAAGGCTGATTCCTTCCGCCAGAAGGAATCGGCGGACTTCGCCGAGGTCCCGGCCCCCTCGCTGCTCGGCGAAGTACTGGGTCATACCCGCGGGCAGACCGATCTGCTGTCGGAAACCAGCGCCGGCGCCGATCCAGGCGTGGACATGATCCTCCCGGCGCCGCTGACCAACATGGCGGAAGATCTGGTAATCGACGACGATCGTAACTTCATCAAGGAAGGCGAGGCCCTGATCCTCATCATTGAGGACGACGTCACCTTCGCCAGAATTCTTCTCGACCTGGCCCGTGAGAGAGGCTTGAAGGCGCTCGTTGCGCTGCGCGGCGGCACGGCTCTCTCGCTGGCGCGCCAGTTCAAACCCGGCGCCATCACACTCGACCTCAACCTCCCCGATATGGCGGGCTGGACAATTCTCGATCGCCTGAAACACGATCCGGCGACCCGTCATATTCCCGTGCACATCATTTCGGGAGATGAAAATCGCCGGACCGGACTCGCGCTGGGCGCCATGACCTACCTCGAGAAATCGATCACCCGCGAGTCGCTGCAGCAGGCGTTCACCAACATTGAAAAATCGGCGCAGCCCCGAACCAGAACACTGCTGCTCGTCACCGCCGACGAAGCGCGCCGCGTGAACGTGGAGCAACTGCTCTCCGGTCAGGATCTTGAGATCCTGCACTTCACCTCGGGCACGGAAGTCCTGCGTAATATCTCGAATCAGTATGTCGACGGCATTATCGTCGACCTCCGCCTGCCCGATATGCCGGCCACGGAGCTGATCCGTCAGATTCAGGAACACGGCGTGCTTGAGCCGCCGCCGGTAATCCTTTACAGCAAGCGGGCGGCGACCGCTGAGGAAGAAGATGAGATTACCCACCTGGGGCGTGCCGGGGTGGTGATGCATGCGCACTCGCCCGACCAGTTGCTCGACAATACGGTGCTGCTGCTCCACCGGCCGGAGTCGGCGCTCTCCGAGCAGCAACGGGAGACGCTGGCGAACATTCGCAAAAGAGATGACCGTCTGGTGGGAAAGAAGATTCTCGTCATCGACGACGATCTGCGCAACATCTTCGCGCTCACCAGCGTCCTTGAGCAGCACGGTCTGCAGGTCATGCACGCGGAGAACGGGCGCGCCGGCATCGAGATCCTGCGCAAGGCGCGGGACATTGACGCCGTCCTGATGGATATCATGATGCCGGAAATGGATGGCTACGAAACCACGCGCGCGGTGCGGCAGTTGAGCGAGTTCCGTTCGCTGCCGATCATCGCGCTTACGGCGAAGGCGATGAAGGGCGATCGCGAAAAATGTCTGCAGGCGGGAGCGTCGGATTATGTGACCAAACCCGTCGATCTGGATCAGCTCTTTTCGGTTCTGCGAGTGTGGATCGCGCGGGGGCACGAGACATCGGGCGCCGTTCAAGCCGCTTCGATGAGCACGAGCGTACAGTAGAACGGCGTGGCTAATGGTAATGAATTCAGGGCAAGATGGCGGAGAGCGGACCCGCGGTGCATCAGAATAGAACCATGAGTGCGTCTGCGGCGATCGCGCCTTCTTCGGTGGGCCATAGAAAAGTCAAGATCCTGCTGGTCGATGACACTCCCGAAAACCTCGTGTCGCTCGAAGCGGCGCTCGACTCGCTCGACGAAGAGCTGGTTTTCGCGCGCTCGGGCAGGGAAGCGCTGCGCTACCTTCTCGATGACAATTTCGGAGCCGTCCTTCTCGACGTCAAGATGCCCGACATGGATGGCTTCGAGACGGCCGAACTCATTCGCAGCCGTCCCAGCTCGCGCAATACGCCGATTCTCTTCCTGACGGGCTATAAGAGCGACGAGCACCTTTTCCGCGGCTACGATCTCGGCGCGGTCGATTTCCTTTTCAAACCGATCGTGCCCGAAGTGCTGCGCAGCAAAGTTGCGGTTTTCGTCGAACTCAGCCGCAAAGCCGAGCTGCTCGAACAACAGGCCGCGGTGTTACGCGCGCAGGCGGCAACTTTGCAGAAGGCCGAACAGCAGTTCCGCTCTCTGCTGGAAGCAGCGCCGGATTCCATGATCATCTGCCAGGCGACTGGGCACATCGCGCTGGTGAACTCGTGCACGGAAAGCCTTTTTGGATACTCGCGCGAAGAGTTGCTGGACCGCCATATTCACATGCTGGTGCCGGCCTGGAGCTTTACCAGCCCTTCTTCGTCACCGGACGAGAACTCCCTCGACGGAGTGATCCAGCAGGCGGGTCCGCCTCTCGAACTGGACGGTCTCCGGCGCGATGGGACCACCATTCCGATTGAGATCAGCCGCAGCCCCCTTCAGGTCGAAGGTGAATTGCTGATCACAACGGCCATTCGCGATATTTCCGTCCGTAAACGCATCGAGCGCGAACGGGCCGCTGCCGAGGAGCAGGTGCGCAATCTGAATTCGCATCTCGAACAACTCAACGCTCATCTCGAGGAACGGGTCCGGGAAAGGACCGAGGCTCTCGTGAAGTCGAACGATGAACTCGCCCAGTTCGCCTACGTCGCCTCGCACGATCTCCAGGAGCCGCTGCGGACGGTTTCCCTCTATACGCAGGCCCTTTCGGATCGTTGCAAAAGTTCTTTGAATGGTGAAGGCCTCACCTTCATCAACTTCATCGTGGATAACGCGTCGCGCATGGAAAATCTCATCCGCGATCTGCTCGAATATTCGAGTCTCGACGCCGGGCACGCCTCGAAAATGGCGCTCGTGAGTTGCGTTGATGCCATGGACCTGGCGCTGGCAAACCTTGACGCGCGCGTGGCGGAGAGCGGCGCGGCAATCGAGTGCCATCCTCTGCCGTCGGTTTCGGGCGACCTTGTGCAGCTGACCCGGTTGTTCCAGAACCTGGTGGGAAATTCGATCAAGTACAGGCACGCCGATCGCGCTCCTGCGGTTTCCGTTTCGGCCACCCGCACCGATCGCGAATGGCTGTTTTCCGTCAAAGATAACGGCATCGGGATCGATCCCCAGTATGCGGAACGTGTTTTCGGAATCTTCAAGCGGCTGCACGGCCGCGACAATCCCGGAACCGGAATGGGGCTCGCGATCTGCCGCAAGATCGTCTCGAACCACGGCGGCCGAATCTGGCTCGAATCGGTTGAGGGCGAGGGCGCGACCTTCCTGTTTACGTTGCCCTGCCAGGCCGAGTTGAGCCCCGCGGCGCATTAATGGTTTCGAAATGACGGTCCCGGCCGATTACCAATCGGCCCTGCATCAGCGAGCCACACCGCGGTCGCCCGGACCCGCTGTCACCGGATCCTCCGCGAAAGGGTTGGCCGCGCCGCATTCCGAACACCTCCAGATCCCGAAGTGCTTTTTCAATGAACCGGCGGAATGCCCCCTGCCGCACCGAATGCAGACATTCACCCATGCCCCTGCGTCGATCGGCTGCGCAACCTTGCCGAAGTAGAACGCCCATCCGTAGACGCCCGTGCGCGTCCCGAAGAACCGATCCAGCCTTCGGGACAACCAGACATACAGGAACAGCGACCATTCGTACCCGGCCCCCAGCAACAGCAGACGTCTCGGCCGCGGGCGCGGAGAGTTGCGGCGATTCAGGAACGAAAGCGACGAGTAAAGCGGCCGGGTCGCGACATGGGTGAGCGCGGTGGCATCCGCGATCGCCGTCGCGGTTTCCGTCGCCGACGTGAACGCATTGACGTGGCCGCCGCCTCGCGCCAGCCACCGGTATACCTTGTCCGTCAGAGTCGATGCATCCGGCACGGCGACGAATAGAGAACCGTCGCGAGTGATGACCCGGCGAATTTCCTGAAGTGCCCCGTTCAGATCGTCGAAATGCTCCAGGCTGTGGTTTGAGATCACGGCGTCGAAACTCTGATCCGCGAAAGGCAAGCGCGCCGAGTCGGTCTGGACGAAATTCGTTCTTTTCGCGCCGGGGCCCGCAGGCTCCCGGTCGATCCTCACGACCTCGGCCTGCGTCGCGCTGGATGCGAAACTTCCCGCATTGCAGCCGAGGTCAAGGACGCGAGACCCGCAGGGCAGGTTTTTCAGAATCTCATGCACGGATTTTTCAGGATCTCATGCAGCGATCTCGTTCAGAATGCCAAACCCAACCGGCAACTTGCTCTTGACTAGCCGCCCTTGCAGCCGCTATCATCCCAAGCAGGCAATTGATTTCAACGGACCGCGCGGTAGCAGGTCCGTTCTCCTCCAGGCTCCCGGTAAGCAGCCTTTCGGTTTCTGCGCTGCAAGTTCACCGGCGCATTCCAATCCAACCCTTCCATCCATCGGAGCGTGCACGCTCCAGGAGACTTATACGTATGCTTTCACGCAAGACAGAAGAATCGCTGCTCGAAAGAGGCTACTCGCGCCGCCAGATCGGCCGGATTGCTATGGGGGCCGCGGCGGCGATCCCCTTCTTCAGTGAATTTGCTCAGGCGCAGCAGACGCAGATCGCCATGGCAGCGACCAATGGCCGCACGCGCGGCAACCGAGCCCGGCAGGATTTCGATCCGGATGTTGTAATCATCACTTCGAACGAGAATCCGATGGGCCCGTCGAAAGAAGGCATCGAGGCCATGGCGGCTGTTGGCCCGCTCGGCTGGCGCTACAATCCGAGGGCCGAGAATCTCGAATTTCAGGGCCTTCTCGAAAGCACTGAGAACGTGAAGCCCGGCTACGTCGACGGATATCCCGGTTCGAGCCAGCCTCTCGCGCAGTTATCTCCCGCCTTTTGCTCGCCCACCAGAAGCTGGGTGATGGGAAGCCCCGGCTATGGCAATGGCGCCGGCAGATGGACCGGCAACAAAGTGGTCGAAGTGCCGCTCCGTCCCGATTATTCACACGACGTGGAAGCCATGATCAAGGCGGATCCCAATGCGGGCGTCTACTACATCTGCAACCCGAACAACCCCACCGGCACCCTGACATCCCGGAAGGACTTCGAATACATCCTGGCCAACAAGAAGAAAGATGCGGTTCTCGTGATCGATGAGGCGTACGTTCATTTCGGTGGCGAGGAACTCATGTCGACGGAACTCGTCCGGCAGGATAAAGACGTCGTCGTGCTTCGTACTTTCTCGAAGATCTACGGTATGGCCGGGCTTCGCGCTGGCGCCCTCTACGGACGTCCGGATCTTCTGGCCAAAGTTTCGGAATTCGGCAAGGCCGGCCACCTGCCCGTGACCGCGACGGCGTGCGCGGCGGCGAGCATGAAAGTACGTCCCACCCTCATGAAGGAACGCATGGCGATCAACAAGAAGAATCGCGATCTTGCCTTCGAGCACCTTGACAAAATCGGCGTGGCATACATACCCTCGACTTCGAACTTCTTCATGATGTCCGTGAAGGGGATGAAGGGCGAAGACGTGGGCAAGGCGATGGCCGCGAAGAAAGTCATGCTCGCCGGCAATCGCTGGCCGCAGTGGCCGCAGCATATCCGGGTCACGGTCGGCACGTTCGACGAGATGACGAAGTTCAATATGGCGATCGATCAGGTCGTCAAAGAAGGGTCGCTCAAAGGGTAGGAAGGGGCGGGGCAGGCGGTTTCGCCTGCCTTTATTCCTGGCGCGAGGCAAAGGCAGGCCGTCAGCTGTGATGGCCTGCCTCAGCCTTTTCGTGAAACAGAGTTTCTTCGTGATCGACCGGCCCGGTTTCCTCGGCGAGGAAGTCGCTGAAGCAGCGCAACGCCTCGAGAAATTCTTCCCGGGCTTCCGTTTCAATCCGGAAAGCCTCCCGGATCTTGTCGCTCCCGTCGAGTTGCAGACGTCCAGTCGGAAACCTCGGAAGTTGCCGTGGATCAGCGGCGACAGACCAAAAAGCCGCCTGCGCGAGTTCATGTCTGGTCTTTGCATCTTCGACCCGGGCATGTAGAACCTGCAGAACCTGATCTCGATCCGGCATCGCGGCAACCTTATTCGCCACGAACTCCAATCCAGGCCGCAACGCGCAGGCAGAGTGTCACTGGTCCCAGTGAATCGCCGTACGGTTTTCAGCAGCTTTTCATAGACATCGTGTGCTTCCGAGCATACCAGGTAGTGGCCTGGGGGCACAATGGCAGCCTGTGGAAAACTGTGAAAAATTCTACTCTTGCTCCGATTCCGCCGCTTCCTCCTCAAACAGCCCGGCAGCTTCGGCTTGCGCGGCCAGTTCTTCCTCGGAAAGCTCCGTTTCCAGAATTTCCACTGCTTCGTCCTGGTACACCTTCGGCACCATAAGGCGCAGCTCAATGCCTCCCAGCGGACTATATTCGTTGTTCAGCCTATACGGGATTCCCGCGCTTTCGAGCAGACCCCGCGCCAGACTCGCTTCTTCGGGAATATTGTAAGTAGCGATGGCAACGAGCTCTTCGACGGAAACGGGCTCCGCGACCGGTGTCTCTTCGACCGCTTCGCTGGTCTCGGTAGCGTTCAGTCCGCGCCGCTCGACTTCTTCGTCGTAACAGACGCGTGCGCCTTCCACCAGTTCGTCCCGGCTGGTTGACAGGAGCGTCTCGTCGGAAAGCAGTTCGAAGTGGCGGCGGAAATCGTCAAGGTTTACTTCCACGTGGTTGTTCTCTCTCCCAGTGGACCAGATTACCGCGCGCGGTCCCAGGCTGGAGCAATTTCAGTGGCGTATGTGCGGTAGTTGCCAGGCGAATCCGCGCCAGGCTTGTGGTGGAACTACTCTAACGCCGCAACTTCGCGGTCAGCGGCGCTGAAGTATCCGGCGCCGGAACTCTCATCGTCACCGGCTCGCCGTTCTTTCCGGCACGGGGCGGCTCGTAGTAAGCAATCCATCGCCCGCAGCAGGCGATGCCGATCCAGATTACGAGCGAGAGAGTAGCCGCTGCCTTGGCGACGGAAGGGATTGCGGCCCCCGCGCGATCGAGCGCCTCGGTGTTCTTGTAAACGGTGGGGCGAAACACGATCGCATGCACCGCGACCATCAATAGCAGGAACATCTTAAGCTGAAAATAAGGGTTCCCGTAATACTTGTTCGATTCCGACAGGCCCAGCAGCAAGCCGCAGGTCACCATAATGCAGAAGCCGAGCCATTTCCACGGCCGCAGGCCCTTTACCACGTCGGTGATCGAGCAATCCGTCAGCGCCCAGCCCAGCAGCCGCAGATCCGTGAGAAGGATGAGGCCGCCGAACGCGGCAATCGACGCCAGATGCGTCGCCATGATAATCGGATACGTATAACCCGACTCGCGGATGTAGGTAAGAAAGCCGACGTCCTGAATAGCCTGGCTGATCTGTGCAGCGGTCATCTAATCTTCCTCTATATGAACGCGATCCAGAGACCGCCGTATACCACGGAAATCCACATCAACAGCGAGGCCGCGCCGACTACCTTCCCGGCGCCCGGCGATCCGGACATTGCCACCTTCCGGTGAATCGTGTAGTTAAAGATAATCGCGGCCAGAAGCATGAAAACTTTGAACCGGAAGGCATAGTTGTAGTAGTAGTGGACGGGGTCCGACGAGAAGATCATCAGGCCGGAGACAATCACGATGATCAGGCCCGCCAGCGTCCACAGGCTGGTGTCCTTGAGCAATTGCGCCGACGTCTGGCGTTTCATCGCCAGCCCGAGCAGCTTCAGATCCACCAGAACGATCGTTCCGATCGAAAGCGCAAAGGAGGTGATGTGAAAACACTCCGTCAGCGGGAAAGCCCACTCGTTGGAGTTGAGCGGATTCGCGTTCAAGTCGTATATCAGCATTCTTCTGGCATCACCTCTTTCAGGCAAAGCAGACTTCAGCCTGCCTGTTACATCCTTTAGCCCCCGACAATTGTATTAGACTCAAGCGCACAAACAGGCGCGGAATCCAACTCTGAACGGTCAGGTCGCGGTCACATACCGGTTTGTGACCTGAGATTTCGGCTGACCTGCATCGCAAACGCAAGCCCAGCCCCCAGCGTTAACGCTCCATTCGCCACATGGAGCACGCCAGTGATGATCAGTCCCATATTATTTTCCGACGACATCAGTAAGACCAGGTAGACAGAGAAGCCCAGCAAAACCTGTACGCCAGTGATGATCAGCAACGCCAGGGCTGCTGGACGAAGAGCCGGGTGTTCGGGAAATTGGCGCAGCATAAACACTCCGGCAATGAGCACGACCACCAACACGATCAGTGCATTCAGAATGTGGGACAACACCCCCATCGCATTGTGCCGGAAGGCGGCGCCCAGCCCGATCTGCATGACGAGCAGGATTGGTACCGCGTAAACGGCGAGCGGGCGGAGAGGCTTCCACGGGCTCTCCACCGGCTGGGGCGGTGCTTGCCAGCTCGACGAAGTCAGAACCGCGGTCGCGATAATCAGCGAAAAGTAAATCGGCGATACCAAGGCATGAATGACTGGCATGCCGCCGAGGAGGCTTTCGATGATTGCGGCGCCCAGGGCGAGCCACCCGGCAATGTTCGAAGCGAGAATGGCGGCCGCGAGCGTGAGGATGACGATCGCGTAGCCCGCGATCCGGTGCGCCCCTTCGATTCCCGGCGCGCTTGTCGTGCTTGCCACCGCCGAATCGGTCGCCCCTGGCAGCGGACGCGTTTCACTCGTCCAAAGCGCACCTGCCGCGATCACGATCAACGCAAGGAGCGCGAGGGCTACCGCGGCGTAATGGGCCAGGGAGCGTTTCATAGGTGGAGGAAATCGAATAACTGGGCGTGGATTCCAAATGGCGGTTCGATGTAGCCGATTCCGCGCCCCATACACGCAATGCTCGCCCACAAAAACAGTGAAAGGCCCGCTGCCAGTTTTGCCCGGCCCGGAACAACGCCGGCGCCGTCGAACTCCGCCGCTTTGGCGTAGACGCTTCCGCGGAACACAAAAGCATGGATCGCGACCAGAAAAAACAGCGTTAGTTTGGCTCGGAAAAAAGCGTTGTAGTAATACTCCTCAGCCTTGCAGCAGAACAGAAGGACGCCGCAGGTGGCGGCCAGCAGAAAGCCATACCGCTTGGGCACGCGCAGCTGGTCGATCAGGTCGGCGACCGGATATTTGCGCATCGCGAAACCGAGGATCCGCATGTCGGTCATGAGAATCATGCCCCCGAACATCGCGATCCCGACCATATGCATCGAGAGCACAACTGGATAAACGTATCCCGACCCGCGCAGATAAGTGAAGAAGTCGGTGGCCTGAATCCAGAGGGCGAGTGAGAGAAGCATAGGTCAAATCTGCCCGAAATCAAGCGTCGAATTCAGAAAACCGATGAAAATCCCGCCGAACAGTACGCACGTCCATAACCCGAGAGATACGCAGGCGACCACTTTGGCGCCGGGCGGATCCGACATTGCTGTCTTCCGGTGGATCGTGTAGTTGAACAAGACCGCCAGCAGCAGAAAGACCATTTTGAGATCGAAAGCCCAGTTCATGTAGTACATGTCCGGGTCCGACGAAAACAGCAGCAAGCCGGAGAAAACCATTGAAATCAGGCCGCCCAGGGTCCAGTAAAACGTGTCCTTCAGTAACTGGGATGGCAACTCCCGCCGCATCCCGAATCCCAGCAGCCGGAAATCGATCAACGCGATCGTTCCCACTGAAAAAGCAAAGCTGACGATATGGATACACTCGAGGATCGGAAACGACAGTGCAGATTCATTAAGTGGGTTTTCGATCAACATTTTCCAGAGATTGGGCGATAGGCTTCGCGCGATGCATTTGCACTCTATCACGCACCCGGCGTGATATGCCACAGAATCGCGGTAACCGACGCACGCGGTTACAGTGAGTTACAGACTCCGAACTGGCACTTAAGTCGTTGAAATCAATAACTGTTCATGGGTCACTGACGCGTCACAAACCAGCCGTGACCCAGTGAGGCTCCGGGATTGCCCGAAATCGCTGGTAGCGTCGATTGTAGAGTACAAATGAAAATTCTCGCAGCCAGCCATCCAGGGGATATTGATTGAACCGACCATTCTTTGGCCCGGTTCAGAAGGGCATCCGAACTCGCAGCCTCACCTTTGCCCGTCTTGTTCTTTTCCTCACGCCCGCACTTTCGGCCTGGGCGGCCGTCACCGGCAGTATTGACGGCACGCTGAAGGACCCGAGCGGTGGTGTTATTCCCAACGTCAAGGTGACCGTCACCAACAAGGCGCAGGGAGTCCAGACAAATGCCATGACCGATGCAAGGGGTGTCTATACTTTTCCCAGCCTGCCGGTTGCGCATTACGACTTGAAAACGGAGTCGGCCGGTTTTAAACCGCAGACCCGGACGGATATCGCCGTTGACCTCGACGCCGTCGTCCACATAGACCTGACTCTGGAACTGGCGGAAAAAGCCACGGAAGTGAATGTTGTTGAAAACAGCGTCCAGATAGAGACGGAGAGCACCCAGGTTGGCCAGGTCGTCAGTAGTCAGGAAATCACGGCGGTGGCGCTGAACGGACGCAGTTACACAGATCTTCTCGCGCTTCAGCCCGGAATCGTGCCCGTGTCGACCCAGCAGCCGGATTCCGTCGTCATGGCCGGCGCGACCGTCGCCATTAATCCCTCCGGCACGACCAATCCAGGCAACCAGTCCATCTCCGGCCAGCGCGAGGATGCAAACGGTTTCATGGTCAACGGTGCCGATGTTAAAGAACTGATGAATGGAGGGACGCTGATTGTCCCCGATCTCGACTCGTTGGCCGAGTTCCGTGTCCTGACCAACAACTTCGACGCGCAGTACGGCAACTACAGCGGCGGGATTGTGAACGCGGTTACCAAATCCGGCGGCAACGAATTTCACGGCACGGGTTTTGAGTTCCTGCGGAATACGTCGCTCGACGCGCGCAACTTCTTTTCGCCTGATCGCGCCTTCTTCCGCCAGAATCAGTACGGTGGCACGGTGGGTGGACCGATCCGCAAGAACAAGACGTTCTTTTTCGCGGATTTTCAAGGAACGCGGACCACCCATGGGCACGACTCCGGTTTGCTCGCGGTTCCGACTCTATCGGACCGTTCCGGCAATCTGATCGATCAGGCGTCGTCATTGACTGGAAATGTCAGCGGTCCTTATCTCGCCGATCAGCTGACACAGAAACTCGGCTACGGCGTGACGACCGATGAGCCCTACTACACTTCGAACTGCACGAGCTCATCGCAGTGCGTATTTCCCAATGCCGTGATTCCGCAGCGTGCCTGGTCCGCGCCGGCCCAGCATCTGCTGCAGTACATCCCCGCACCCAATCTTGGCCCTGCCACATTTTCGACCGGCACGCAGGCCGAAGTGGTCCGCGACAACAAAGGCAGCGGCCGCATCGACAATAACAGCGATCGCTGGGGCACGTTTTCCGCCTATTACTTCATCGACGATTACAATCTCGATGAACCATATCCCACCAGCCAGGGAGGCGCAAGTGTGCCGGGATTCGACGCGCAGAATTTCGGCCGCGGGCAACTCTATACGGTTGGTTACACGAAAACCTTCGGCGCCACGGCGGTCAATGACCTTCGCCTGAGCTTCATGCGCAGCAACAACACAGTGGGTCAGCCGCATGGAGGCGTGGGGCCGAGCCTGGCTTCGCAGGGTTTTCAGACCGGTGTCGGCACCTCTGGTATCGTGCCGCTCGATCCGAGCATCGAAGGTGTCGAGAACGTAATTTTCAATTCTTTCGTCATGGGTTTGCCCATCACGAATCTGCAGCAGGTAAACAATACCTACGGGCTGAATGACAACTATTCCAAAGTGTTCGGCAATCACACCTTCAAAGTTGGATTTCAGGGGAGCTACGAACAGGTCAATGTCAATTCGAATCCCACCTACAACGGATCGTTCCTGTTCGGCGGTACGGAAACTGGTCTCGACTTCGCGGACTTCCTGATCGGCGTTGCGAGTAATTACAATCAGGCGGACTCGCAAACCTTCTATCTTCGCCACAAGTATGCCGGCGCGTATGGGCAGGATAGCTGGCGCCTTCGCCCCAATCTGACGCTGAACTACGGCGTCCGCTGGGAGCTGATGCAGTACTGGTCGGAGAAATTCCACCAGGAGCCGACGTTCGCGCTCGGGCAGCAATCGCAGGTTTTCACTACGGCCCCTCCCGGGCTGGTATACCCTGGGGATAAAGGCATTCCGTCGACTCTGGTGCCGCAGCAGAACAAATTCTCGCCGCGCATTGGAATTGCGTGGTCGCCGGACAGTTCCAACGGATTTTTGCACAAGCTGCTTGGCGGAACCGGGAACACCAGTATCCGCGCCGGGTATGGAATCTTTTACTCGGTGATCCAGGGGCAGGTGCTCGGCTTCGATCTTCCGCAACCCCCTTATGGTTTGAGCTACACCAGCCCCGGACCACCGCTCTTTGCGGAACCGTTCCGCACGGCGGCCAACGGCTCGTTCACCGGAAACCCCTTTCCGCTGGTATTCCCCTCGCTGAAAACGAGCGCGTCCAATCCGAATGGCAGCTACGACTTTTCTGTCTTCGAGCCCATTGCCGGCGCGACGGGGCCCAATCCGAACAACACCTATCCCTATAACGAGAACTACTTCCTCTCGATCGAGCGCCAGCTTGGCAAGGATACGATGCTCAGCCTGGCCTATGTCGGTTCACAGGCGCACCATCTGCTGTTGACTTATTCGGTGAATCCGGGCAACCCGGCGCTTTGCCTTTCGCTCAGCACCGCGACCTCTGTCGCCCCCGGCTCGGCGACCTGCGGCCCCTTTGGCGAGGACAGTCAGTATGTGAGCGCTGCTGGCCAGGTTTACAATGGCACGCGCGGGCCGTTCGGGTCGTTCCTCAGCAATGACGACTTCGAAAGTTCGGTCGGCAACTCCTCCTACAATTCCTTCCAGGCCACGTTACGCCATTCGGGGAATGGATTTTCGTTCCTGGTAGGCTACACCTACAGCAAGTCGATTGACGAAGCTTCAGCTTTGGGAGAATCCGTCAACCCTTTTGACTACCAATCGCATCGTTCGATCTCTGCCTGGGACCTTCGCCATAATCTCGTAGCGAGTTACCAATATGATTTGCCGGTTGCGCGGTTGACAAAACGAATCCCGATGCTGACGCAGGGCTGGTCGATCTCGGGGATCACCCGAGCGAGTTCGGGGTTCCCCGTTACGATCAAGAGCTTCGACGACAACTCGCTGCAGGGGAGTATTCCAAATGGCGTCAACAATTACAGTATGGATACCGCCGATTACAATGGACAGCCGCTCCAGTTGAACGGAGATCCGCGAAACGCGCTTCCTTACTTCAATCCGGATGCTTTCACCGTGAGTGCGCTCGGTTCGGCTGGCAACGCGTCCCGCCGGTCGTTCTATGGTCCTGGGGAGTTTAATACCGACCTCGCATTGCTGAAGAATTTCAAAATCAGCGAGAAAAAGGGCGCTCAGTTCCGTCTGGAAGCGTTCAACGTCTTCAACCATGCACAGTTTTTCGGTCCCGCGGCGGTGCAGGGTAATATCGACAGCCCGCTGTTCGGGACTGTCGTCAAGGCCGCGGATCCGCGGTTTGTTCAGCTTGCCCTGAAGCTCACGTTCTGATTAAACGATGAATCTGGCACGGTATTTCGTTCGCGCGGTGGCCCTGCTCGTTCTCCTGAACATCGGGTGGGGCTTCTGCGATTGTTTGCGAGATCCGGTGCTGCTGGAGGGGCGGACGGATTTGCTCGCGCTGCTTCCGCCCCACGATAACTCGCCCGGCGGCGGAACCCAGCCCTGCGGCGAAACCTGCGTCTGCCACGCTGCGCTTGTTCTCTCCGAGCCCGCTTCCTTCGATATCCTCCTTGCGGCTTCCGGAGTGCCGCCTTCCCGGCCGGATCCTTCCTCCGATCCGGAGTACATCGGCATCACCCACCCTCCTCGCGTCTGAATTCGCATTCATTCCCTGAAGCGCAATTCAGTCTGAGGAGATTCCATGGCACGAAAAGTATCATGGTGCGCCGCGGCGTGCCATGTCAGAAGTATCCTCGTCATTCCAGGTCTGCTGGCTGCTTCGATCGGAGCCCTTCACGCGCAGGATCCGTTCGAGATCCACGTCCTGGAGTATGAGGAATCAGGCCCCGGGGAATTCACATTTGAGAACCACACCAACTACTCCGGCGGAGACCGTACCCTGCATCTCACATACGAACTGACGGCGGGTGTCACCGAGAACGTCTCGCTCGGCGTGATGCAGTTAAATGCGCGGCTTCCGGGCGGCCCACTGGAATCGGCCGGCTGGCGGATTACCCCGCACCTCTACACGCCGCGCGCATGGCACTGGCCCGTCGATACCGGTGTCACCACCGAAATCTCCTTCCAAAGCGCTCGCTGGGCGGCCGACTCCCGAAGCATCGAGATTATCCCCATCGTCGAAAAACGCTTCGGCAGGATCCAGGTCGATCTGAATCCCTCTTTCGGACGTGCCCTGCACGGACCGGGCACCGCACAGGGCTGGGCATTCGGGCTCGCCGCCCGCGCCAGCGTCGATCTCAGAAAGAGGTTCACCCCAGCCATCGAGTACTACAGCGACTGGGGACGTCTGCCCGGATTTGCCCCGCTCGACGCGCAGGTTCATCAGGTCCTGCCCGGCGGAGATTTTCGTTTTTCGAAAAACGTCGTCTGGAGCACCGGCGTCGGAATTGGAACAACCCCCGCCGGTAACCGGCTGGTATACAAATCAAGGCTGGAAATCCTGTTTGGCGGGCGTCACAAACCACGTCACTAACCACCCGGTGGCCCGGATATCTTGCAGTTGCCGGAATAACGCCCGTATCCTGAAGATGAACTAATGCGAAAAACGACATCATCCGCAGTGCTCGCCGTATTTGTTTTCGTCTCTGCCTCCCAAGCGCAGGCGCCCCCGCCTCCGGTGAAACCTGCCGCGAAGCCGGCTCCCGCCCGAACCGAGGTCGAGGCCACTCTCGGACAGCTGATGAAAGGCATCCTCTTCCCAAACTCGAACGTCATTTTTGCCGCTCAGAGCCAGGATCCTGCGAAGGTGCCGCCTGCGAAAGATCCGTCGACGGCGACCGACCCGCTGGCCAACAGTTACGGCAAGTGGGAAGCGGTCGAGAACGCCAGCCTGGCGCTCGCGGAGGCGGCAAATCTGCTTACCCTCCCCGGGCGGAAATGTTCCAACGGACGCGCCGTCCCGCTGGGCAACGCGGATTGGGCGCCGTTGGTTCAGGGTCTGCGCGACGCCGGAATGAAAGCTTACAAAGCCGCGCAGTCGAAGGATATGGATAAGATCCTCGACGCCGCCGACACGATGACGACCGCCTGCTCGAACTGCCACGACAAATACCGCGAGAAGCCGACACCCGCCGCGCGTTGTCAGTAAAGATCTTTCCCAGGTATCGGTGCGTACCGTGACGTAACTTCGGCGTTCGTGCGCGCGTGACTGACCCATCGTGACCATCGGCTCGGTACCGCCCGCGGCAGTTGCTCAGTCTCACTCAGTGGAAGGCTCGTAAATCCGGCCTTCAGGAGGAAAGACCTGTGAGGAGACTATCGCTTGTGCTGGCTGTAAGTATGGGGTTCACTGGAGCGGTTGCCCGGCTGTCCGCGCACCATTCGTTCGCGGCGGAGTACGACTCGGCAAAGCCGGTCACGCTGGATGGGATTGTGACGAAGGTCGAATGGATGAATCCGCATGCGCGTTTCTATATCGACGTAAAAGACGCCGGCGGAAAAGTCGTCAGCTGGGAGCTGGAGCTGGGCAGTCCTAACGTCCTCCAGCGCGAAGGGTGGACGCGTGCTTCGATGAAGCCGGGCGACCATGTGATCGTGAATGGCTTTCTCGCCAAAGACGGCAGCAATCTGGCGAATGCCCGAGACGTCAGGCTGGCTGACGGGCGTAAAGTGTTTGCAGGATCTTCCGCGGGCGCCTCGTAGCAGGACCTGGGCCGCCAGTGGGATCATGGAATTGGGAGTCGAAAATGAAAAAAGGCGCGCTGTTTTTATTGCTTTCGCTGACCGGGGCCGGAGGGACGATATTTGGACAAGCCTTGAAGCTGGAGGCAGTTCAGAATCCAACCGGCCCCGGCAGTTCGCAGGTGAATCTTACTGCCGCGGCAGATGGCAACGCCATCCTGAGCTGGGTGGAGTCCGACACTCTCAAGTACGCGATTCGGAAAGGTAACCAATGGTCCGAGCCGCGCACGATCGCCGCGAAGCGCCACTTCTTCCATCACCCGGCCGAGCTTCCCGAAGTCATCACCCTGCCGGGGGGCACTTTCCTCGCCCACTGGATAGAAACCCCCAAACCCGACAGCGAAGCGGAATTCATTTACATTTCCTCTTCACGCGATGGTCTCAAATGGACAGCGCCTGTCATGGGGCACCACGACAAGAGCGAGGTGCAGCACGGCCTGGCTTCGATCGTCGCCAATGGTGACAAGGAAGCCTCTCTGTTTTGGCTGCAGGCACTGAACGGGCCGGACAAGCCGACGTCGCTCATGCGCACAGTGATCGGTGTGGACGGCACCGAAGTGAAGGAAGAAACGCTCGACGCCGACGTTTGCGAGTGCTGCCCGACCGCTGCTGTACGCACGGCGCGCGGAGTGCTGGTGGCTTATCGCGACCACACCAAAGATGACATTCGCGACATCGCCGTCACCCGTCTTGAAAGCGGCCGCTGGACTTCGCCCAAGATCGTCTACCCGGATAAATGGCAGGTCGACGCCTGCCCGGTCAACGCCGCGTCGGCGGCCGCGAAGGGCGACAAAGTGGCGATCTCCTGGTACACGGCTTCAGGCGAAAAACCTCGCGTTGAGCTCGCGACTTCACTCGATTCGGGTGCTACGTTCAGCAAGGCCGCCGTAATCAGCACGGGCCAGGCGTATGGCTACAGTTCCGTAGCGCTCGATGACGCCGGCAGCGCGTTTGTCTCGTGGCTCGAACATGCCGCCGATGGCGCGAAAGTGCTCGTCCGCCATGTTTCGGCGGAGGGCGTGGCGGGTCCGGTGACGCAGGTAGCCACCGGAACACGGAAGAACCTCGGCTATCCCCGGATCGTGCGCGCTGGAAACGAAACCTGGATCGCCTGGAATACCGATTCGAAAGCACAAACAGCGAGGCTCAAGTAAGACCTGAGCCCGCATGCGTATCGCGGTCGTATCCGATATTCACGGCAACCGGACTGCCTTTGAAGCGGTCCTCGCGGATCTTCGCGAGACTGCGCCCGACTTGATCCTGCACGGCGGCGACCTCGCGGGTGGTGGATCGAGCCAGCTCGATATCGTCGATCGCATCCAGGATCTCGGTTGGCAGGGCGTGGTCGGCAATACTGACGAAATGCTTTTCCACCCCGCATCGCTGACGGACTTCGCCGCGCACTCGCCGGATCTTGCAAGCCTTTTCGCGGCGATCGAAGAGATGGCCGCGTTCAGCCGCGAAGCGCTTGGAGAAGACCGGCTGCAGTGGCTTGCAAGCCTGCCGCGGGTGCAGGTTCACGGCCCGATGACCATAGTGCACGCCTCTCCGGACAGCACGTGGCGTTCACCCGTATCGTCAGCGAGCGATGCGGAGCTTCACGCGATTTACGGCGCACTGGGCGCGTCTCTCGTGGTCTACGGCCACATCCACACGCCTTACATTCGAACGGTCCCGGGAATGGTAGTCGCCAACTCCGGCAGTGTCGGCCTCCCCTGTGATGGAGACCGGCGCGCAGGGTATTTACTGCTGGATGATCTCACGCCGTCGATTCGCCGCGTTGCATATGACGTCGACAAAGAGCTCGAGGCCCTGTCCGCCAGCCGACTCCCGCACACGGATTGGATCGCGAAAACCCTCGCGGCCGCGCTGCCTCAGGCGTTGTAGGTTTCGCCGAAGCGCGCGAGTTCCCGTGATCGCAATCGCCTTACTCGGTGTAGGCACCGGCCGTCTTGAAGTCGCCAGCTTTTACGATGGAAATCGCCGCGGGGTCGAGGTGGCGTTTCAGTGCCGCGTTTACCTGTTCGGCAGTGAGGGCAGCGAGTTTGGCATCCATTTGTTCGTCCCAAGCGAGGGTGCGGCCGAATTCTTCGCGGGTTCCAATCAGGCTTAGAAGTTGCGCGTCCTGGGAGCGTCCCACAGTGCGCTGGTCGCGGATCGCTTTCTGTGCATCGGCGATCTCTTTCGCCGTGAATCCGCCGCTTACGGTCTTCGCGAGCTCATCGCGGAAGCTGGCCTCGACCTTGGGCGTGTTCTTCGGATTGCTCGTGGCACGGCCGTCGAATCTTGCGGCGGTTCCTTCGGCTGGCGCTGAGAAGCGTGATGTGGCGCCGTAGCTGAGGCCTTCGCGATTGCGGATACGGTCTTCCATCCGCGAGGTAATCGAGCCGCCAAAGATATAGTTGGCCAGCACCATGGCCGGGTAGTCGGGATCGGAGTCCTGCAGGGGAATCAGCAGGCCGGCGGCGAAGGTGGCGTCCTGTTTATCCGGGGCCTCGATCTTGAGATTCACCGGCGCGGTCTTCTGATAAGTATTCACGATCCGCTGATAAGGTGCGGAGTTGCTCCAGTTGCCGAAGAGTTCGGCAGCAGCTTTATTCGCCGCGGCGGTATCGAACTGGCCGACGATCACAAGCTCGCCGTGCGATGCCCCGTAGAACTGCGCGTGGAATTTCCTGATATCGTCCAGCGTGACGTTGCCGGTATCCTCGACGTCCTCATCGGGCGTGCCGACGTGGCGTGGATCGTTGCGTGGATATGGGTTGAGAGTGCGTTCCAGAGCGAGAGCCGCCAGCGAGCCCGGATCGCTGCGGCGATTCTCGACGGCGGCGATGCGCTGCTTCTTGATCTGTTCGAAATCCGAGTCGGGGAAGGATGGGTTGCGCAGAATATCCGCTGCCAGCTGCAGGGCGGGAACCAGATTGGCGGCCGTCGTCTGGATCGTCGCGGTCGCGCCGTCGACGCTGCCGTTCACGCCGATGCGCGCGTTGAGCTTCACCATTTCATCCTGAATCTGCTGGCGCGTGCGGGTCTTTGTGCCGCGCATCAGCAGCGCGCCGGTCATGCTGCCGGTCGCGTCCTTACCGGAAAGTGAAGCCAGGTCGCCGAAGCGAATCTGGAGGGAAGCCATCACGGTTCCGCCGCGCGTGGATTTCGAAAGCATCACCACTTTGAGTCCATTGGAGATCTTCGAGCGGGTCAGATGCTTCTCGATGTTGGCGGGCGCGGGGTCGAAGGCTTCGCCTTCCGTGGTATCGAGGCTGCTCTTGTAATTGACGAAGGTTTTGGCGAGGTCCGCACCGGCTGGCACCTCGGTCCGATCGGGATCGGATGTCGGGATGAACTCACCGACCGTGCGGTTCGAGGCCTTGAAGTAGAGTTTGGCCACGCGCACGACATCTTCCGGAGTGACGGCCTTGAGTTGATCGTAGTTGAGGAAAAACAGCCGCCAGTCGCCGCTCGCAATCATTTCCGACAGACCCAGCGCGGCCTGCTGGGAGTTCGTCATGCGCTGCTCCATACTCTGCAGGATGCGGGATTTCTCGCGCGCGACTTCGTCTTTCGTCGGAGGCTCGTTGACCACGCTGGCGAGGGTGTCGATGATGGTCTTGCGGGCGTCGCCGAGCGATTGATCTTTGCTGAGTGTCGCCTGGACGAGGACGAAGCCGGGATCGTGCAGTTCTTCGTAGCCCATACGCGCGGAGAGCGCTTTCTTGTTATCGACGAGGGCTTTGTAGAGGCGGCCCGTGCCGCCACCGCCGCGTCCGCCGCCGCCCGACATAATTCCGCTCAGCACTTCGAGGGCGGCAGAATCCTGGTTGGAAAGCGCCGGCGCATGCCACGCCATCATGATCGCCTGATTGTTGCCCACGCGGCGCAACTCGATGGAACGCTCGCCATCCTGCACTGGCTCGACCGTGTAGGTCTGCTCGAGCGTGCGGGCCGGGCGGGGAATCGCGCCGCAGGTGTCGGCTACGTAAGCGAGAGTCTTCGCGGGGTCGAACTGGCCGGCGATGACCAGCACCGCGTTATCCGGCTGATAGAACTTTTTGTAAAAGGCCGCGAGCTTGTCGATCGGGACCTTTTCGATATCGGCGCGCGACCCGATGGTGGATTTGCCGTAGTTGTGCCAGAGATAGGCGGTGGCGACGACGCGCTCTTCGAGAATGCGCTCGGGACTGTTCTCACCGCGCTCGAACTCGTTGCGCACGACGGTCATCTCGGTGTCGAGGAGGTTCTTTTCCATCCGCATGTTCACCATGCGCTCCGCTTCGAGTCCGAGGGCCCACTTCAGATTCTCGTCGGTAGCGGTGACGGTCTCGAAGTAGTTCGTGCGGTCGAAATCCGTCGTGCCGTTCCAGTTCGCCCCGTGATCGACCAGTTCTTTCTTGATGTTGCGGTCGTGGGTGCTCTTGATGAAGTTCATATGCTCGAGCAGGTGGGCCATGCCGGATTCGCCGTACCCTTCGTGGCGGGAGCCGACGAGATAGGTCATGTTGACGGTGACTTTGGGGCTGGAAGGGTCGGGGAACAGGAGAACCTTGAGTCCGTTGGGGTAGTCGTACTCGGTGATCCCGCCAAGGGTAGCTTTCTTTTCGACGCCGCTGGGGAGTGTCTGTGGGAAGGCTGAGATCGCAAACGCCAGGAGAAGAATACTGGGAATTCGCATCGAAATGACTCCTTGTTCAATCACACCGCGGAAAGGGAATACACGCTAAGGTACCACTAGCGCGCACGGTTACGATGAGTTGGACGTATGGGGAGGCCGAATGTCTCGCGGCCTGGACGAAAAACCGGTCTGGACGAAAAACTGGTCTGGCCGCCGGTGCAGCCGGGGGGTGCGGATAAATCAACGCGGATAACCAATGCGGATAATCCCTGGCAGCCGCTCCTTACGCAAGCGGCCACCAGGCGTACCCCGATCCTCGTTGTAATCGGGGCTGTGAACTGAGGAGTGTCGAAACCGTTATGCTGTGCGCCGGCGGCGTGCGAACAAACCGATCGCGCCGATCCCTGCGCCGAGCAGGAAGATCGTCGAAGGCTCTGGCGTCACGGTGTCCGCGCTGACATCGTCGATCGCCAGTGTGTCATTCGAAAAGCCGTTCTGCCAGACCGGAAGCCAGATATAGCCCTGTCCGCCAAGGTCCTCATTTTCGAGGGTTCCATTGACTGAAACGTCGTCGGAGAGTACCTGCGAGCCCACCAGATCTCCGACCGACGTGTATACACTCAACACCGTGTCGGACGTATCGGTCGGATTCGCTCCCTGTGCGTACAGAAATTGAAAGTCATACCATCCGGCGGTCGTAATCGTGGCGAGTGCGCCCTGCGCGCCGTTATCGCCGTTCACCGTGACGGCCGAGCCGTCGTAAAGGAACTCAAAACTGTGCTCGCCGGCGTCTGGATGCAAAGCGTCGGTCGAAGTCGGCGCCGCATCGATCCAGAATGCCGGGACGCTCGGGTTCGTTGGCGCTCCGGTTGTCGGGTCAATGTAAACCTCGATTGACTGAGTGAATGGAGAACCGGGGTAAGACGCTGCTCCGCCTCCGCCAAGCAGACTATAGCCCCCTGTCCCGTATCCCGCCTGATAACTGTCGTCCGCATTCGTTACCTCGGCGTAGCTGCTTCCGTCGGGAGCCGTAAGATGCAGCGTACCGCCGCCGCTGGAAACGTTCGTAATGCTGCCTGCGGTCGTACCGGTGTCCGGTACCCAACCGCTTGTGTCCGATTCAAATCCCTGAAAATAGATGTTCCCGGCGAAGGCCGTCGTTGTTACGAAAATACCTGCCACCACTAATCCTAAAAATCGATTCACTATTCCTCCCTGTTTACTCTTAGCCTCTGTTTGCGATCGATCCTCGATCTTTTATCAAAGGCTTATTTTTTATATGGATGCCATATATGTATAGCATTTACAAAATCCACATGTAAGTGAAATTAAAGGAGAAATCCTACAATTGGTACCGGTACCGGAGGGGTTTGGAGTCAGCTACTTCGAGGTGGGGTGTTGGTTGCGATCGATCAATTCTCGATGGAACAGATAGTCGATCTTGACGGGCACATCATCCATCGCTTTCACGCTAAGGACGACCTGAAAATATCGGGGGATGCTGCCCCCCGCAGTCTTCAGGCGCGACACCAGCATTTGCGCCAGCGCCGGATTCGTGAACGCCTGGACCCCGCCCATTACGCTCGAAGTCTGGTTGCCCGAAAGCATCAGGATGGCGCCCGGCCCGTTCATCGCCGGCACGCGGCTGATAAGCGCGTAACTCTCGCCGCTCTCGGCGCCGCTTTCGGCGGGATGGTCCTGCATGAAAGCCGCTTCACCTGGGCGCGGGCTGAGGTTTCGAATCCCGTTCGGGTCGAGCACCAGTTGTGCATTCGTCGGAAGGTCTTCCGTCTGATGAATGCCCGTCGAGGGACCGAGAAAGATCACGTTGTCTTCGGCGATTTCCGGCCACGATAAGACGTTGGCGCGAGTGATCAACACTGCCTGTTTCCGCGGCGCCAGAAATTGCCCGAGGAGAAATGCGCCCGTCGCCGTCCCCGCTTCGGTATAGCTGTAGGAGGGTTCGGAAATTCCGGCGCGCAGCGCGTCCTCGATTGAAGAAAGTTTCTTCGAAGCAGGAGCGTCGTCCCAATCGTTAATCGAAGGCTCACGGACAACTCCGAAGCCGGGCAGTTTCACGAACAAAGGTGTGGCTACGCAAACCACCAGGCGGCGGCTCGAGGAAAGCAACGGTTCCCAGAGTTCCCTCAAGGCGGGTGTCCAGGTCGAAGCAATTGCCGAAGGCGGGGAAGAAGCGGAGGCATCGTTCTGTTCCACCCGCCAGAGCCGGGTCATGAAGAACAAGGCGAACACAACGGCAACCGCGAGCGCGCCCCCCAGAACCGCTTCACGTCTTTGCCATCCCCTGTTGTCCATGGGTGCGGTCAACGGGAGTGGAAGTGCAACCGGTATCGGGATAGCGGGAGCGATAACTGGCCGCGGCTCGAACGTAACCCGGAAGCCGCCTTTCGGCATATCTATGATGATCGGGTCGTCGATGCCCTCGGTCCGGTAGTATTCGGCCAGTTTCTGGCGCAGCCGCGCCGTGTGCATGCGCACGACCGATTCCTGACGCGGGTCGAACGAAGCTGGTTTTCCCAGCGCATCGAGACCGATCGTGTATTCCTTCAGGCTGTCGGCGGTGCCGTCGAGAGATTTCCCGGCGAGGTAGCCGAAAAGGTGCCGCAGGACCTCAGAAGTCCGGAAAATGCGGCTCTGCAGGATGCGCTCGACTGCTCGTTCAGCCTCGGCACGGACGTCGGTCGTGGACGCTGCCTCGATGGTTCCTGCCATGTTCGTGGGTCCCGGATTTCTAACGATCGGTTTGATCGTAACACAAAGCCGGAAAAATCCATTCCGGCGGCGCGCCCCATTCGGCGCAAACCTATGTATTGACAGTGCCTTGACATGAAATACGAGCGCGTGATACCGTGTGACGGCTACAGGAGAAAATAATGAAGCGTACAGCGTTTATCCTGCTCGTTGCCGGCGCGTTTATCGCGGCGGTGCCGGCTTTCGCCCACCACTCGTTTGCGGCGACCTACTTTGAGGACAAGACGATCACCGTCGAAGGGAAGCTGGTGCAGTTCATGTTCCGGAACCCCCACTCCTTCGTTCACATCGAAGCGCCGGATGATAAGGGTCAGGTCGAAACCTGGGCAGTCGAATGGGGCGGCGGCGGCCAGCTGAGCCGCGAAGGCGTTTCGCGCGACACCCTGAAGCCGGGTGATCATGTCATCATCACCGGCAACCCGGGCCGCAATCCGGAAGATCACCGTATCCGCATGCGCAGCATCAAGCGTCCCTCCGATGGGTTCGGATGGGCGGGCACCGTTCAGTAGAATAGTCCTGGTTGATGTCGCGGAGGCAGACCGTTGCGGTCTGCCCCTGCGCATTTCTGGAGTAAATCAAAATGCTTTCACGGATTCCAACGGGGCGCGTCGCGCCGTTCTGCTTGATCGCCGCGTCGCTTTTGTTCGCGCTGCCTGGCTCCATATTTGGCCAGGGTGGACGCGGCGGCCCGCCTCCGGTGCCGCTCACGCCAAAAGCCAATGCCCCGGAGGACATCACCGGTTACTGGGTTTCGATCGTAACGGAAGACTGGCGCTTTCGCATGGTGACGCCGGCGAAAGGCGATTACGCGAGCGTACCGTTGAACCCGGCAGGGCGCGCGGCTGCTGACAAGTGGGATCCTGCGAAAGATATCGCGGCGGGCGAACAGTGCAAATCCTACGGAGCGGCGGGATTGATGCGGGTTCCCGGCCGGGCTCACATTACGTGGCAGGATGAGAGCACAATCAAGTTGGAGTATGACGCCGGAAAGCAAACTCGCACCTTCCATTTCAATGCACCACCGCCAGCCGATGAGAAGCCTTCGCTGCAGGGTTATTCGTTAGCGTCCTGGGATGGGCCCGCTCCGGGCCGCGGCGCGCGCGGGCCGCTGCGAGCCGGCTCGCTGAAAGTTGTCACCACACACCTGACGCCCGGCTATCTGCGGAAGAACGGCGTACCTTACAGTGCGAATACGGTCGTCACCGAATATTACAGCCGCACCAAAGAAGACAACGGCGATTCCTGGCTGATCATCACCACGATCGTGGATGACCCGATGTACCTGCAGCAGCCCTTCATCACGAGCACACATTTCAAGCTCGAGCCGAATGGCGGCAAGTGGATGCCCTCGGCCTGCGAAGCGAAGTAAATTCCAGGTTGATTAACCCGCCTCGCGTGCGGCGCGGCAATGTTTCAATCAGCGGAGGCTTGCTCTGCGGCCCTCCGGCGCGATTGACACACTTTTATCCGGTGACGCTGTTATAGATCAGCGCAACCGTCAGCAGCACCATGATCACGCTGGTCGCGCCCGCGATGAAATTACCCCACGGACCGTTCCGGTATTCCCCCATCAGCCTCTCGCGATTGATCAGGATCAGCATGAATGCCAGCACGAACGGCAGCAGTATTCCATTCGCCACCTGTGAAATCAGAATCACCTTCAACAATGGCAGCCCGGGAAATAACACAAGTCCGCCGCCGCAAACAATCAGCGTCGTATAGAGTCCGTAAAATACTTTCGCCTGCCCGAAACGCCGGTCGATACCGGATTCGAATCCCAGCCCCTCGCAGATGTTGTACGCCGTCGCCAGCGGAAGAATCGCCGCGGACATCAGCGATGCGTTCACCAGCCCGACGGCGAAAAGAATCGCCGCGAACTTTCCGGCAAACGGTGCGAGCGCTCGCGCCGCATCCGCCACATCGGTGATCTCGCGATGCTGCGAATGGTAGATCGTGGCCGCGCACGCCACCACGATAAAGAACGCCACCACGTCCGTCACGATGCAGCCGAAGATCACGTCGATGCGGCTCAGCCCGTAGTTGCGCTTTGAGATGCCCTTTTCGACAATCGATGCCTGCAGGTAAAACTGCATCCATGGCGTGATCGTGGTCCCGATCAGGCCAACGATCATCACGAGATATCCGGGGTCGGAATTGAACTGCGGAACGATTGTGTTCTTGAGGGCTTCTTTCCAGTCCGGATGCGCGAGGAACGCCGAGAAAGGATAGGCGAAGTAAATCACCGACAGAATCAGCAGCACGCGTTCGACGGGCTTGTAGGATCCCCTTACGATCACGGTCCACACGAGCGCGGCCCCTATCGGCACCGCGATGTACTTGCTGACCCCGAAGATGCCCATCCCCGAGGCGAGGCCGGCGAACTCTGACGCGATATTGCCGAAGTCTGCCAGACCCAGCACGATCATGGTAAAGAACGTCATCCGCAACCCGAACTCTTCGCGGATCAGATCCGACAAACCCTTGCCGGTGATCGCTCCCATGCGCGCCGCCATTTCCTGGACCACGATCAATGCCACGGTAGTGGGGACGAGCGTCCAGAGCAGCGTGTATCCATACTTCGCGCCCGCTTGCGAATAGGTGAGAATCCCGCCCGGGTCGTTATCGACGTTCGCTGTGATGAAGCCCGGACCGATGATTGCAAACAGCGCAAGCAAACGATAACGCAGCACTTTCCACGAGGAAAATGGCGAGAACGCTGGTCTCGGCGTACCTTTCCCCGGCGGACGCCGCTCTGGTGAGCGCCGCTCCGGCGACCGCCGCAGGGTGTCGGGCTTTCTCACTTTTTGCCGTACTCCATGTGCATCCGCAGCGAGCATGCCCATAGCGGTCCGCGGTCGTGGTTATAGCCGGGATTTGCAATGTGCTGGGCATCCAGCGTCAGGAAGAAGCCTTTCAGCACGCGGGCGCTGTAGTAGCTCTCCCAGATATATTCCGGCATGTAATTCAACCCGCCGTCGCCAATGATGAAGTCCAGTCCGCCGCGGCTCAGATAAAGGGCGTGGACAGCAGAGAGGCCACTGGCGGTGAATTCGCTCGCTGCCGTATCTTCGGCGCGCTTCCACGCGGCGCCGGATACGGAGACGCCGCCGGTCGCGAGACGATCGATCGCTGTGAAGGCGAAGTCTTCGGTCTTGCCGTCATTCCACCCGAGGCGCGCGAAGATGCCGAGATTCTTAACGACCTCCTGCTCCATATTGATGCCGAACCCGTACTTCAGAGTCCCGGACCGCAGCGTCTTCGTCACATCCGGCACCGTATTCGTCGCCGCCGCCAGTTGCAATGCCTGCCCGTAATTTCCGGCGTCGGCATGGTTGATATAGCTCAACAGCCGCAGCGTACCTTCATGAGCGTGCGGTTTGTAACGGATCTCGCCTTCGAATACGTCTCCGCGATCACGCAACAAACGCCGGTCGAATCGCAATCCGTTGGCGACCTTCGGCTCGGCTGCGCTGGCATAGCGAAGCGACCACCGGCGGGTGTGGAACTCGTGAACCCATCCCCACGTGTACCCGCGCGTGTCGGCCGGATAATCCCATGCGCCGTTGTACATCACACCCCAGCCCAGGAACTGCGTGCGCGGGTCGTGCGTGTAGCGATTGTTATCGAAAAAATCGGTGAGCGTAAACCGGCCTGCGGTGATCGTATACCGCGTCATCGGGCGCGCGCCTCCGAGCTGGTTCTCATCGCCTTCGACGTTTTCTTTTTCCGTGCCGAAGCCGAAATCGTGTGATACATAGAGGCGCGCGAGATAAGGCTTCGGAGTAGCGCTCGCCACCCGCGGAAGTTCGCCATTGGGAGCGTTCGCCACGCCCGTGACGCCGCTGAATCCACGCCCCCCGGCTATCTCCGGATCGAAATAGATTTGTGTGTTATCTGAAATCCGAAAACCGAAGAACAACGTCGTCGTCAGAGAGACATCGCGTTCCGGTTGGCTGGAAAGGCTGTTCTGCCCGCTGTAAGGCGATGCAAACGTGCCGTGATACTGGCCGATCGATGTGGCCTGAAAGGAAAGGTTCCAGCGTTCCGGCCTGCCTGCGGCAGGCGCGGTGTCCTGCGACGAATCCTGCGCTATGGCAAATGCGGTCGCGCCCATACACAACGCGCAGAGACGCAGAAGAAGCGCGGGCATGGAGCGGAAGTTCGCCATGAGTGTGACAATTTGATGAGTTTTTGCACCGCAAATCGCACGTATTTCCCGCGCGGCGCCAAGCACCAGCCTATACCCGCCGGGGTATCCTTGTAAAGGCAAAATATGGCCCACACGACTGAAGAAAAACGAAAACTGCTGAACCGCGTGCGGCGTATCCGGGGTCAGGTGGAGGCGATCGAAAGGGAGTTGAATGACGAAGCCGAGTGCTCGGCTGTGCTCCACAATATTTCCGCCTGCCGCGGTGCCATGGATGCCCTGATGGCCGAAGTCATCGAGGGCCACATCCGCTTTCATCTCATGGATGAGAAACACCAGACCGAAGAACAGGCACGCGCTGCCGACGATCTGGTCGACGCCTTGCGCGCATATCTACGTTAAACTCCCGGCGTTGGAGTTCCTGGCGCAGTCCGTATAAGTCCCACCTCGGGCGCGAAGTGATCATCTACTGGAAATCGACCATCCGGTCGAATGGCGATGTCTGGCTGTTCTTTATCTCGTCCGCGAATCGCTGGAGCGTTAGGGCCGATCCTGTCAGGGCCGCCGCGCCGTATTCGGGAGAACAGCGGCCATCAGCGACTTCACGGTCTCCTCAAGCTCGGCCACCCGTTCTTTCAGGTCGTTGATCTCCTGGCCTTCCGGATCCGGCAGTTGCCCATGCTCCAGCACTCCCTCCGGAATGGATCGCATGCGGACGATGCGCCCCGGAATGCCAACCACGGTTGAGTAATCCGGCACCGGATGCACGACGACCGATCCCGCCCCGATCTTGACGTTGCTGCCGACCTGGATTCCGCCCAGCACCTTCGCGCCCGTGCCGATCACCACGTTGTGGCCAATCGTCGGATGCCGCTTGCCTTGCTCATTGCCGGTGCCGCCGAGCGTGACGCCCTGGTAAACCAGCACATCGTCGCCGATCTCAGTCGTCTCGCCGATCACGACTCCCATACCGTGATCGATGAAAAATCGGCGGCCGATCTTCGCCCCCGGGTGGATTTCGATCCCGGTCAAAAATCTTGAAATCTGCGAGATGAAACGCGGCACGATGGGAATATTCGCCTCGTAGAGGCGGTGCGCGACCCGGTGCAGCAGGATGGCGTGAAATCCGGGGTAGCAGAGGACGATCTCAAGCCGGCTCCGGGCAGCCGGGTCCTCGCGGAAGATCGTTTCGAATTGTTCCCGGACCGCGGCAAACATGATCTCAGCCGATAGAGCGGCGGCCGATCGACCGGGACCCGCCCGTTCTGATCTTCCCGCCCGTCTTGATCTTCCTGTCTTGATTCTAAAGATGCGGGCTAATGCCCGGACGCTTCAGCCGTCTCGCGGATTACCGGCGGATGCGCGCCCGGCGGGATGGGCGCCAGCATGTCGTCCTTCGTGTAGACCAGCGTGGAAGTGTTGTAGCTGGCGACCTCGAAACCGTGTCCGTGTGTAATGGCGTCCGTCGGGCACGCTTCAACGCAGTAGCCGCAGAAAATACAGCGGTTGTAATCGATGTTATAGACCTTCGCATAGCGCTCGCCGCCGCTGATGCGGGTCTGCTCGGTATTTTCCGCGGCCTCGATGTAGATGCAGTTGGAAGGGCACGCCGCCGCGCACAGAAAACAGGCGACGCACTTCTCAAGACCGTTCTCGTCACGCTGCAGAACATGCACGCCGCGAAAACGCTCCTGCAGTTTTGGCGGTTCGTCCGGATAGTTCTCCGTCACGGTCGGAGACATCATCTCCTTCATCGTGACTCCCATGCCCTTGGCTACAGCCGCTGCCGCGCCGATTACTTCACCGATGATGTTTGCCATCTCTTCTTATATGGTAAACGGCCCTACTCGTCCCGCATTTTCTGGACAAACGAAAGGATATCGAAGCGCTTGATCTCGCGGCCGGGAAAGAAGCTGTTGATGGCGTCCGTCTCGTCTTCGAAAACCTCGAAAATGGTGTCGATCTTCGTCATCACGATGAGCTCGATATTGCGCCGGTTGACGTTTACGAGCTTCGCGATACCACCCGTATTCTTGAGCCGGGTCGAGCACATGACCATGGCGCCGAGGCCGGTGCTGTCGACGTAATCGACGTCCTGCATGTTCAGGATGAGCCGTGCGCCGGCTTGCGCCGCGACCTTTTCGACCGCCGTGCGGAAAGTGCCGACTTCCTCGCCCATCGTGATGCGGCCCCTGAGGTCCAGCAGCGCGACGCCTTCCCTTTCCCTCTGCTCGATGTCGAGACTCATCGGATTATTATCGCCCCTTTTGGAGCCCCTGTCATTTTGCTTGCCGGGTCGATTGTCCGCCGTGTCTGACGCCGGAGGGTTCCGTGTTCTTTTTCGGATATTGCATCTTCCACGATTCCATGGTCCTGACAACGATCTCCGCTACCGCGAAGTTCCGGAACCATTTGTGGTCCGAAGGGATCACATACCACGGCGCGCCTTTCATGCTGCACTTCGCGATTGCATCTTCATAGGCAGCCTGGTATTGCTCCCAGTATTTGCGCTCCGCGAAATCAGCCGGCGAAGACTTCCAGTTCTTGCGGGGATCGCGCAACCGCTCGTCGAAGCGTTTCTCCTGCTTCCCCTTGCTCATATGCAGGAAGAACTTCAGGATATGAATGTTATTCTCCGTCAACATCTTCTCGAAATCGTTGATCTGGGAGTAGCGTTTTTTCCAGACTTCAGCCGGAAAAAGCTCATGTACGCGCGTCACCAGCACGTCCTCATACTGCGAGCGATTGAAAATGCCTATGCTGCCTTTGGGCGGAATGGCGGCGTGAATGCGCCACAGAAAGTCGTGATCGAGTTCCGTCGTGCCGGGCTGCTTGAACGAGGTGACGCTGCAACCCTGCGGATTCACCCCCGACATAACATGCTTGATGGTGCCATCCTTCCCGGAGGCATCCATTCCCTGCAGGATAATCAGCAGCGAACGTTTGTGCTCAGCGTAGAGAAGATCATGCAGTACGGCCAGCTTCTCGACGTGCCCCGCATGCAATTTCGCCGCGTGACTCTTCGCTACGCCGTGAGTATCATCGGGTGCGGCTTTCGCGAGTTTGAATTTCGCACCGGGCTCGGCCCGCAGCTTGCCAATATCCATCGCGATTCATTGTGACAGGCGGAACGCCGCGTAGTCTGCCCCGTTGGCCTGCCTTCCTACGGCTCGATATGACTTCCACCCGCTGTCCGCGTGCGCCTCGCTTCCGCATCGATTCCCGCCAGATCCGGTTCCGTATGGATATCGTTCACGTGCTCCACTACGATCGGCTCGTCGACAATCGAGCTGCGAGTTCGCGGCAGCGGCTTGTCGGAGGTCGCGAAATCCGCCGAGGCTTCACTCGTTGAAGACACATCTTCGGCGCCCGTTCTTTTCAGGATTTCTTCCGCACGCTTCACCCACGCATGATCGTCGCAATGGACCGATAGCAGGATGCCGCCATGCTTGACGCGTCCCTCATAGCGCTTCGCTTCATATTCGGGAATACCCATTCCCACCAGCGCGCCGACGATTCCGCCGAACGCACCCAACGCGCCTGCGCCGGCCAGCGCGGCAACAATAGGCCCGGCTGCGATCAATGGGCCGATGCCCGGAATCGCGAGCATGCCCACGCCTGCCAGCCATCCCAGTACGCCGCCGGCCACGGCGCCCGACGCGGCCCCGGTGGTCGCTCCTTCCGGCGCCTTTGTGTTCTTCTCGTGCGCAAAATCTTTGGTGCCTGCGTTGTCCGGAAACAACGCGGATATATCCGTATTCCGGAATTGCGCGTGGCGGAGCGCGTCTACGGCCTCTTCGGCGGCGCCCCGAGTTTGATAGATCCCGAATACAGCGGTGTTTTTTCCTGACATTTTTTCTCTCCTTGACGAGAAGTCAACAGCAATACAGCAATGAGAGGGCCAAATCTCTTTTTCAACGCGCTTGTTAAACCCGCGCGCGTGCGAGAATCGTGTGCGAGAGTTGTTCTGAGTCACTATGGCCACGTATCAGATAGGCGCACAACGCGAGGATGTGGTTGAAGTCAACAATGACAATGCAATCAAGTTCCTCGGGCCGGAATCCCGAGTCCTGTCCACTCCGCAGATGATTCTCTTCATGGAGCGGACGTGCCGCAATCTGATCCTGCCGATGATCGAAACCGGCGAAGATACCGTGGGCACGCATGTAAACGTGTCCCACACCTCAGCCGCCCCGATGGGGTCTTCCGTCACATTTTTTGCCGAGTTATTGGCTGTAAATGACCGCCGCGCCGAGTTTCGAGTCGTGGCCCGGCTGGGCGAAAAGATCGTCGGGGAAGGCACGCACCAGAGAGCAGTCATTCAGGTCTCACGCTTCGCCGAAAAGATTAAAGCCAACGCCGGCTGAGTCGCCGTATGCGCCGGTATCGTTTGATTGCTCCCGCCGCGCTCACGATAGCCGTCGCCCTGACCGCATGGCTTCTTCCTGCGGCCGCCCCTGATTCGGAATCGTTCCGTTTCGCGCTGCTTGGTGACCGCACAGGCGAGACGGAACCAGGCGTTTACGAACGTGTCTGGAAAGAAGCGGCGGCTGGAAACCCGGCCTTCATCCTCACTGTCGGAGACACGATCCAGGGGTTAAACGATGCCACCGCCGAGGCCGAATGGCAGGAAGTTGGACAGATCTTTTCGGCATGGAAACGCTTTCCTCTTTACCTCGCGCCGGGCAATCACGACATCTGGTCGGAACGCTCCGGGCAGCTCTTCCGCAAGTATGCTGGACATCCGCCGCACTACAGTTTCGACTACCACCAGGCCCATTTCACCGTTCTGGACAATAGCCGTTCGGATGAACTCTCCGCCGGCGAGCTGGCCTTTCTGGAACAGGACCTCGAGCAGCACAAGGCGCAATCACCGAAATTCATCGTTTCGCATCGGCCTTCGTGGATTGTCCGCGCCGTTATCGGCGATCCCGACTTTCCTCTCCACCGGCTCGCGAAGAAATACGGCGCGCGCTATGTCATCGCCGGACACCTGCATGAAATGCTCCACGCGGATCTGGAGGGCGTCGACTATATTTCGATGGCGAGTGCGGGCGGCCATCTTCGCGCGTCCGGAGTGCGCGGATCAGGCTACAAAGACGGCTGGTTTTTCGGCTACGCCGAAGTGGATGTTGGCCCGAAGGGCGTGGCTTTTCACATACACGAATTGGGCGCTCCTTACGGCCAGGGGCGCTCGTCGGAGTTGAATGACTGGGGTAAAGCCGGCCTGCAATGGAAATAACCGCTCCCTCACCATCGCGGCTCACAGGTTTGTTGCAGGAGCTCATGCGCATTTATGAGTCGCGCGTCGGCAGCCGCTTTCAACATCCCGCTAAACCCCGCGCACCCTCTCCGCCACAATCGTGACCTGCATATTGCGTACGAGGTGCACAAGCTTCTGTGCATCGGGCGCGTCGCGCGTTATGAAAATCTGTGTGATGCCGTGCTCGCGAGCCCATGCCGCCACAGCCTTTGCGGGTTCCCGGCTCTCGATAACTTCGGTCTGAATCCGCAGATTTCCGCAGAAGTTCATATGCCGCTCGACCGCGGCCCTCTCGTCGGCGGATAACTCGGACATGGCGCTGTCACGCGTCACAAACACGGCGGTGCAGATGGAATCCAGATAATCCGCCACCCGCCGGCCGCGGCGAATCAACATCGCCGTCGACGGATGGGGCGTTAACCACATCAGAATGCTCTCCGGGCGCCCGGATTCCACAGCCTGCACCGGCTCGGGCAGCCGCAGTTCTTCACGCCGCTCCTCCAGTTGATGCGCGGTCTGCCGCAATGCCAGTTCGCGCAGGGCAGTCAGATTCGATTCAGTGAAAAAATTCTCGAGCGCGCTTTGCGCTTTCTCCGGCGAATAAACGACGCCGCGCTCGAGGCGATGCAGCAGCGCGCGTGGCGTCACGTCCACCATCACGACTTCGTCCGCCTCCTGCACGACCCAGTCGGGCACTGTTTCGCGCACGCGGATTCCGGTGACATACCAAACCTGGTCATTCAGGCTTTCGATGTGCTGCACGTTGAGGCTGGTCACGACGTCGATGCCCGCGTCGAGAATCGCCATCACGTCTTCCCAGCGCTTCACTCGCGCCGTGCCTGGCACGTTGGTATGCGCGAACTCATCCACCACCGCGACCTGTGGATGCCTGGCGATTACTGCCGCCGTATCCATGTCTTCGAAGGCCGAGCCGCGATGTTCGTAAACACGACGGGGAACGAACTCCAGGCCTTCGCTTTGCGCGATTGTTTCCACCCTGCCATGCGGCTCGAAGTAACCGACGACCACATCGGTGCCCTGTTGCCTGAGCTCCCGGGCCTCGTGGAGCATCTGCCACGTCTTGCCGACTCCGGCCGCGTAGCCGAGAAAGATCCGGAGCCGCCCCCGCTTGCTGCGAGGGTCCATCAGGCCGCTTGCGCGCCTGCGTTTGGAAATATCCGGACGTCCATCCCGTCGGCCTCCTGGATCAGTTTATCCACGGGGCTCCGGCTCCGGAATTTCCAGGCGCTCTGCTGCGTATGGCCGATGAACAGTTGCGTGATGCGTTGCTCCCGCGCGAAGCGGATGATCTCGTCGATCGGATCTTTCGCGCCCCCCCGGCCACCTTCCAGCACGTGCACTTCAGCGCCAAGCTTGCGAGCCAGCGCAAGATTTTCCTCCACAGTTTCCTCGGCCGCCCGTGAAATATCCGTCTGCTTCACCCAGGCCGCCAGAAGTTGCCCGTGAAACCTCCGGGCTGCGCGCGCTCCGCTCGCCAGCATCGCCCGCGCGCTGCTGCGCGGCGTGATGCAGACCAGAACCCGCTCCTGCGTGCCCCAGCTTTGCAGGATTCCGTGCGCATCCATATAGCGCTGCAATTGTTGTTCGACGACCTGCGCGGCCAGCAGTAATGCCAGTTCCCGGAGTTCGGTCAGTTGGCCGGGCGTCAGATTACCGGGCCCACCATGCTGCGTGAGATCTTCAGCGGGGACATCTACGATCACGATCTCGTCGGCCGACTGAATGAACGCCTGTGGCACCGAGTTCTCGGAACGCCGATGAGTGATTCGTTCGACGGCATCCTGCTGCTCAAAAATATGCTGCAAATTGATCGCGGCAATCACATTCACGCCGCGCTCGCGGATCGCCGCGACCTCCTGCCAGCGGTGCATGTAGGGGCTGCCAGACGGATTGCTCCTGGCCAATTCATCCACCAGACACACCTGTGGGTTGCGCTTCAGAACCGCGTCGACATCAATCGTGTCGACACCCCCCGCCCGCAAAGGCGGCACGATTTCGAATTCACCGATAAGTTCGGCAATTCGCTCCGAGCCTTTCGACTGAATGACTCCGATGACGACATCCTGCCCGCGCTTCTTTCGCCGCCTGCCCTCGTCGAACATGCGGAGAGACTTGCCCACGCGCGGTGCATACCCAAGGAAAATCTTCAGGCGGCCGCGCGACTCGTGCGCCTCCTGCGCCGCAATCTGTCGCAGCAGTTCCTCGGGATCGGGCCGGTGGAATTCTCTCGAAGCCATTGGATGAGGTTACCGGTTTATCGGATACGCCTGATCCAGCATCAGATTCAGTTTCAGAACATTCACCCGCGGTTCGCCGAGCACCCCCAGCTCGCGGCCATGAATGTTGATTCCGACCAGGTTTCGCACCTTATCGCTGCTCGCCCCCCGCGCAGCCGCCACCCGGTCCGCCTGCGCGAGCGCGTTCGCGGGACTGATCTCCGGGTCGAGGCCGCTGGCGGATGCCGTGATTGCGTCTGCCGGAATCGCGCCGGTGTAGCTGGGATTGTCTTTCCGGAACTGAGCCGCATCCTTCTTCAGACGATCGGCCAGCGCCGGATTAGTCGGCCCAAGGTTGCTTCCACCCGAATTAGCCGCGTCGTACGAATTCTGCGACGGACGCGGGTGAAAGTATTCCGGCTTCGTGAAATTCTGCCCGATGATCTCGGACCCCACCGGCTTTCCATTGCGCTCGACCAGGCTGCCGTTCGCCCGATCGCGAAAGATGGTTTGTGCGATCCCCGTCACCGCCAGCGGATACAGGATGCCTGTAAGGATCGTCAGCACGAACGTAATCAGGATGGCGGGCTTTAGTTCTTTCAGCATATTGTCTCCTTACGCCAGATGCAGAAAACCGAGCAGGCGGTCGATGACCCAGATACCGGGAAACGGGGCGATAATCCCGCCCAGCCCATAGACCAGCAGATTCCTGCGCAACAACGCTCCGGCCGACAATGCGCGGTACTTTACCCCGCGCAAGGCCAGCGGCACCAGCGCGATGATGATCAGCGCATTGAATATCACGGCCGCCAGAATCGCACTTTCCGGCGTATGCAGGCCCATGATGTTCAACCGGTTCAGCGGGGGATACGTCACGGCGAACATCGCCGGAATGATCGCGAAGTATTTCGCCACATCGTTCGCGATCGAGAACGTGGTCAGCGACCCGCGCGTGATTAACAACTGCTTGCCGATTGCGACGATTTCGATCAGCTTCGTCGGATTGCTGTCGAGATCCACCATGTTGCCCGCTTCCTTCGCCGCCATCGTGCCGGTGTTCATGGCGACGCCTACATCAGCCTGGGCCAGCGCAGGCGCGTCATTGGTCCCGTCGCCGGTCATTGCGACAAGCCGTCCGCCCGCCTGCTCGCGCTTGATCAGGTCCAGCTTGTCGCGCGGTGTGGCCTGCGCGAGAAAGTCGTCGACGCCGGCTTCGGAAGCGATCGCCGCGGCCGTCAGCGGATTATCGCCCGTGATCATCACGGTTCGAATCCCCATGACGCGCATCTGCGCGAAGCGTTCTTTCATCCCGCCTTTCACGATGTCCTTCAGATGGATCACGCCCATTACCACGTCGGTGTCCGAGACGACGAGAGGCGTACCGCCGGTCCGCGAGATGCCGTCAGCGATGTCTGCGACCTTCTGCGGGAACAGGCCGCCGAGCGCGGTGACATGGTCGCGGATCGATTCCATCGCTCCCTTGCGGATGGCCCGGCCTTCGTAGTTCAGCCCGCTCATGCGTGTCTGTGCAGTGAATGGAATGAATTCGGCCTGATGCTCCGCGATCTCGCGCCCGCGCAGGCCGTATTGTTCCTTGGCCAGCACGACAATGCTGCGGCCTTCGGGCGTTTCGTCGGCGAGGCTCGATAGCTGCGCGGCATCGGCCAGATCGGAGTCATGGATGCCGTCTGCCGGAATGAAGGCGACGGCCTGCCGGTTGCCGAGCGTGATGGTGCCGGTCTTGTCGAGCAGCAATGTGTTCACGTCGCCGGCCGCTTCGACCGCTTTGCCGCTCATCGCGAGCACGTTGTGCTGCATCACGCGATCCATGCCGGCGATGCCGATGGCGGAAAGCAGTCCGCCGATCGTCGTCGGGATCAGACAGACCAGCAGCGAGACAAGGACGATGACCGACGGGACGGTGCCCGCTTTCGCCGCATCCACGCTGTATTGCGCGAACGGTGCAAGCGTGACGACGGCCAGCAGGAAGATCAGCGTCAGGCCCGCGATCATGATGTTCAATGCGATCTCGTTCGGCGTCTTCTGCCGCTGCGCGCCTTCCACCAGCGCGATCATGCGGTCGAGAAACGTCTCGCCGGGATTCGACGTGATCTGAACTTTGATGTAGTCCGACAGCACCCTGGTACCGCCGGTCACCGCGCTGCGATCGCCGCCGGATTCGCGGATCACCGGCGCGCTTTCTCCGGTGATTACGGATTCATCCACGCTCGCGATGCCTTCGATGACGTCGCCATCGCCCGGAATTACGTCGTTTGGCTCGCAGAGGCAAACGTCCCCTTTTCGGAGAGAGGCCGCTGAGACGACTTCCGTCTTTCCATTGCTCAGGACCTTTTTCGCCTCGGCGCTCGTTTTCGTTTTGCGAAGGCTGTCGGCCTGCGCTTTGCCTCGCCCTTCCGCCATTGCTTCCGCGAAATTCGCGAACAGGACGGTGAACCACAACCATGCCGCGATCTGGAACTCGAAGCCGAAGCCCGCTCCGCCCGTCGCCAGCGTTTTGACCATCAGGATCGTCGTGAGCACCGCGCCCACTTCGACCACGAACATCACCGGGTTCTTTGCCAGCGTGACCGGGTTCAGCTTGATGAATGAGTCGATCGTCGCGCGCCGCACGATCGGCGGATCGAACAATGGCCGCGCCCGCTTGCCGCGTGAAAGGCCCATTGCAGTCGAGTCCTGCGAAATGGGCTCAATTTGGGGTTCGATGGATGGTTCCAGTTGAATTGCCATGGCGGTTTTCCTCTTAGAGCGTCAAATGCTCGACAATTGGCCCGAGCGACAGGGCAGGGAAGTAAGTCAGCGCTCCGACGATGATCACCACTCCCACCAGCAGGCCGACGAACAGCGGCCCGTGAGTCGGGAACGTTCCGGCGGAAACGGGCACCTGCTTCTTCTGCGCCAGAGAACCCGCGATCGCAAGCAGCGGCAGCAGCATCATGAAGCGGCCGATCAGCATCGCGAATCCGATCGTGAGGTTGTACCAGGGGGTATTGGCGCTGATGCCCGCGAATGCGCTGCCGTTGTTTCCCGTGCCGCTCGTATAGGCGTAAAGGATCTCGGAGAGTCCGTGCGCGCCGGGGTTATTAATATTGGCGGCGGCGGGACCCGGCGGGTTCCAGTAGCCTTTCGCGGCAAAAGGAATCACCGAGCTCGCGCCGGCGAAAAGCAGAATGCTCGCCGCGAGCACCAGCATCGCAATCATCGCCATTTTGACTTCCTTCTGCTCGATCTTTTTGCCGAGATATTCCGGAGTGCGGCCGACCATCAGGCCGGCGATAAAGACAGCCAGAATCGCGAACATCAGCATGCCGTAGAGACCCGCTCCCACGCCTCCGAAAACTACTTCGCCCAACTGAATGTTGAACAGCGGCACCAGCCCGCCGAGCGGCGTAAAGCTGTCGTGCATGCTGTTGACGGCGCCGCAGCTTGCGTCTGTCGTGACCGTCGCGAAGAGCGCGCTGTCGGCGATTCCGAAGCGCGTCTCCTTGCCTTCCATGTTGCCCCCGGGCTGCGTATCGGTCGCGCCTGTTTGAATCCCCGCGCTGGCGAGCATTGGCGTCCCGCGCTGCTCGAAGTGATAAGCGGTAACGACGCCGCCCAGCCACAGAATTGTCATCGCCGCGAACAGCGCCCAACCCTGGCGCGTATCCCGCACCATCTTGCCGAACGTATAAGTGAGCGCGCCGGGAATCAGAAAGATCAGGAACATCTGCAGCATGTTCGTGAACGGCGTTGGATTCTCGAACGGATGCGCCGAGTTCGCATTGAAGAAGCCGCCGCCATTGGTCCCCAGCATCTTGATGGCTTCCTGCGACGCGACCGGCCCCTGCGCGATTGTCTGTTTCGCGCCTTCGAGCGTGTTGATGACGGTGTAAGGATGCAGGTTTTGAATCACACCCTGTGAACAGAGCACGAGCGCGGCGAGAATCGAAATCGGCAGCAGGACGTAGAGAATGGCCCGTGTCATATCGGCCCAGAAATTGCCGATCGTCTTCACCGACTGGCGCGCAAATCCGCGGACCAGCGCCATCGCGATTCCCAGTCCGGCAGCCGCGGACGTGAAGTTATGGACGGTGAGGCCTGCCATCTGCACGAAGTAGCTGAGCGTCGTCTCCGGCGTGTAACTCTGCCAGTTGGTGTTCGTCGTGAAGCTGACCGCCGTATTAAAGCCGAGATCCGGACTCACGTTGCCCGCGCTGTAAGCCTGCGGGTTGAACGGAAACCAGAGCTGAAGCCTCTGGATGATATATAGCAGAACGGCGCTGAATGCGCTGAACGCCAGCAGCGCGCCGGCATAACGGGTCCAGTGCTGCTCTTCCGGCTCGCCCTTTTCGTCGCGCGCCACGCCGCAAATCCGGTAGATCAGGCGTTCGACCGGTCCGAAGACCGGCGTCAGAAAGTTTCGCTTCCCTTCGATAATCGCCGCGATAAACGATCCGAGGGGTTTCGCGCACGCCGCGATCAGCAGAAAGAAGATGGCGATTTGTAACCAGCCGTTGGTAGTCATGTGCCTTCCTCAAAACCTCTCGGGCCGCAATAGCGCATACAGCAGATAAATGCCGAGCCCCAGTGAAACAAATCCTGCGATCAGATATTCCATGTGATCCTCATTTATCGGCTTTCCATTACAGCCGCTCGCAGGCCTGCACCATTAGCCAGGCGATTGCGAAGAACGCGATGATCAGGAGGCACCAGGCGATATCAGGCATGAGTCGCCTCCGCTTTATCTTCACGGGAAACGCCGTCGCGCGATACGAGCACTACTTTGTGCCCGGCCCGCCGCAGGGCTGCCGCCAGACGCTCGTTACGCGTACGCCACAATCGTTTTCCCGTAGCCAGCACCACGATGGAGTTCGGGCTCAACGTGCCCAGAAGCCCCGGCTCCAGCTCGCGCGCCAGCCGGATTTCGCCCGCTACCGGCAGCTCCGACTCATACCTCTGCAGCTGGCTCTTGAGAAAGTCGAGGTAAACCGGCGATTGGCTGAGATCCATGGGAAAAGGAACCACCTGGATTTTGATCAGCCGCAGGGTCGCATTGAGACCCATCCCCATCCGATTGGCCGCATCGAGCGCCGCCCGTGTCAGATCCGGAGTTGTCACGGGCACAACCAGATCCAGCGTAGTTTCGCTCGACGCCGTCTCGGCATCTGCGAACGCGAATTCTTTTTGTTCTCTCATTGGCCCTTATCCACTCGTAGAGTAGGGGCCAACCCGTTAGAAATTCATAAGAAACGTGTCAGGACTTTATGGGCGCGGCCGGCGGCGCCTGACTCGCAGCCTCTTGATCCGTGGCGAAACGATACCCGACCCAGGGTTCCGTCAACAGATACTTCGGTTTCGAAGGCACGGCCTCGATCTTCTTTCGCAACTGATTTATGACGACGCGGAGATATTCCACCTCATCGCCGTAATCCGGCCCCCAAACCGTCTGCAATAGCTTCCGGTGCGGAATCGGGCGGTTCGGATGATCCACCAGCATCTTCAGAAGATCGAACTCCTTGGGTGTCAGCCGCACTGCGTTTCCGTTGCGGCTTACGCGGCGCGCATCGAAATCGATCTCCAGCTCGCGGTCCACGAAATTCCGCGGACCCGCCTCTCCCGAAGCGGGCGTGCGCCGGATCGCCGCGCGGATTCGTGCCAGCAGTTCCTGAATCCCAAAGGGCTTGGTGACAAAGTCATCGGCCCCCGCATCGAGCGCATCCACCTTGTCGCGCTCCGTATTGCGAACCGACAGCACGATGATCGGAAGGTCCGAGCTCTCACGCACCGCCCGGCAGGTTTCAAGACCGCCGATGCCCGGCATGTTGAGGTCGAGCAGAATCAAATCGGCCGAGTCGCGGCGAAGCACTTCCAGCGCCTCTTCGCCGGTTCTTGCTTCGATCACCGAATAGCCGAGGTCCGTCAGCGTCGCCTTCATGGTGCGCCGCAGCTGCGGCTCGTCATCGACGACCAGAATCGTGGCGGTATTCATTGCTTACCGGGCCATCGCTTCCAGCGGCAAGGTAACGGAAACAGCAGTCCCGCCCCCTTCGCGGTTCTCCGCGCGGATTCTTCCGCCGTGCGCCTCGATAATCCCTTTTGCGATTGCCAAACCCATGCCCGTCCCTTCGACCTGGTTCCCGCTTGCTTTGCCGGCGCCGGAATTACGTCCCCGGTAGAATTTCTCGAACACCCGCTCCACCTCATCCGCACCGATCCCCGGGCCGCGGTCCATAACGGAGATGATCGCCTGGTTATCGAGGATTCGTGCCTCCACGCGGATCGGCGTGCCGGGCGGCGCGTACTTGCGCGCATTCTCCAGCAACTGCATCAAGGCGCGGCGCCCCAGGCCGGCATCGATTTCGAGCGCCAGACCATCCGGGACAGCGATCGAATAACGTCCGCCATTTTCATCGCGCATTTCTTCGATTGCGTCGCGAACCAGGTTCTCGACCAGCACCATCTCGCGATTGAGGCGCAGTTCCTGCGACTCGATCCGCGCCAACTCAATCGCCTCGCTGATCGATCTTTGAAGCCGCAGCGATTCCTGATCTATGATGCTCAGCAGCTCCTGCCGAACTTCTTCGGTCCGCGGCGGAATGTCGATCAGCCGCGTCACACATGTCCGGATCGCCGTCAGCGGCGTTTTCAAATCGTGCGCCAGCCCGTCCAGCAGAGAGGATTTGAACTCTTCATTTCGCCTGGCCACTTCGGCGGCCGAAGCGCGGTTGAGCGCGCGTACTCGTTCGTAGTTAATGGCCAGCAGGCTCGCGATGGAATCCTGCGTCGTCGTGCTGAGCTTCGCGCCGTCGAGCGCCAGGCTGCCGACGATCAGCGTGCCGAGCCGAACCGGGATCACGGTGGAGTTGCCGCTGCTGATCGGCTCGCCGGTCTCCGCCACCCGCACCAGGTCGGCGTGTGAAATACCCGATTCCGCAATCGATCCGTAAACCTGATTGCCGGCCGCGTCGAAGAATGCAATGTGGCTGAGGTGCAGAATCTGCCCGGTCTTCATCACCGACACCCGCACCGCGTCGCGCGCTTCGTCCATCAGCATGGCGCGGCTGAGCTCGTAGAGTGTGCCGATTTCGTTCCGCCCCGCCACGGCTTCCTCCGCCCGGTGGCGCGCTTGTGTCGAGAGCCGGCTGGCGGTTACCGCGGTCACCAGAAACGCGAACAAAGCCGCCCAGTTTTCCGGATCCGCAATCGTGAATGTCCCGACGGGCGGCAAAAAGAAAAAATTGAACGCCAGAACGGCGAGGACCGAAGTGAAAATGGCCTCGGCCAGTCCCCATTTCGTAGCCACTTGAAGCACGACGAGCAGCATCAGAAGCGCCACGGTCGTCGCGTTGACTGGAATAAGCCGATGGCAGACAATCACGAGCGCGGATACAGCAACCGCACATACGGCGCAGCGCCGGATAAGTCCGCCAGGTTTCTGCACTGCTATGAGATTAGCCGGTCTTACAATAGGGGTGGAGGCCGATTGCATTCGCATACCCATGGGCAAGCGTCCGGCCGCATACTTGGCTGGTCCCTGGCAGCCACCAGCGCATTTGTCCTGATTGAACTCGCCACCGGACTCCGGGCCGGCAGCCTCGCCCTCCTTTCCGACGCCGGGCACAACGCGACCGACGCTCTGGCGCTCCTGCTGGCATGGTTCGCCGTTTACCTGCAGTCGAAGCCGGCGGACGAATCCCGCACTTTCGGATATCATCGCGCCGGCGTCCTGGCCGCCTTCGTGAATGCCGTGGCGCTGATCGGTCTGACCGCCTGGATGTTTTATGAGAGCGTCACGCGCCTGATGAACCCGGCGCCGGTCGACGAGAACGTGATGCTGTGGGTGGCCGCGCTCGGCATTCTGTTGAATGGCGGGATCATGCTGGGCCTGACGCGCGGCGCTGGCGACGACATCAACATCCGCGGGACCTTCCTCCACATGCTCGGCGATCTGCTCGGTGTGGCCGCCATTCTCGTGGGAGCGCTCGTGATCCGCGCTACCGGCTGGCTACGCGTTGACCCTGCGCTCTCCATCGTTATCTCTCTGTTGATCGTGTGGACTGCATGGGACATCACGCGCGAGTCTCTCAACATTCTGCTCGAAGGCTTACCCAAAGGTCTCGAGCTCCGGCAGGTCGTTTCCGCGATCCGCGATGTCGACGGGGTTCTCGATGTTCACGATCTTCACATCTGGAGTCTCGGCTCGAACTCACACGCGCTCAGCTGCCACGTGTTGATCGCCGACATGCCGCCTTCGCAGAGCGATCACATTCTGCATCGGGTCAAGCATGTGTTGGGCGATCGTTTTCACGTTCACCACACCACCGTGCAGTTCGAACACATGAGCTGCGCGATTTCCGGCACGGGCTGCGTGATTCCGGTGGATGTGGGACACAGCCACCTCCACCATCACGCGCACTGACCTGGTGTGCCGTTTCGGAAGTCAGTCACCTGTAGGCGCCAATATCACTTGACGTCGGCAACTGACTGAGCGCGGCCTCGTACTTTCGAGCCGACGGCGACTCGTGTCTGGATCCGCGATCATACGCAGGCACAGGCGATGGCTGCGCGACGGGGCGGAGGCAGGCCAACACCCGTCCCTGAATAGTAAAGCTCCGCGGCTTCTTCCGGCGCAAGAATCGCCACCCGCGAGTACCCTGTTTCCAATAAATCGCGACGGAGGATGTCCGGATCGTAGTACGTGCGGAAGGGTTCTCCTGCCGCCGCGGCCTTCTTTGCCAGGGCAGAGAGGCCGGGAGACGATTCGCCTTGCGAAAACGTGAACACTATCCGCGAACCCTTTGGAAATGAGGCGACCTCGCGGAAGATTGCGTCCACCGCCTCCTTCCGCAGGTAAACCATGACGCCCAGACACGCGAAGAAGGTGGGCAGTTCAATGTCCACTCCGCCGTTCGTCAGCGTTTCGTGCAGCGTTGCGTTTTCGAAGTCGGCTGGAACGAACGTTACGTTTGGTGGAACGGCAATCCCCGCCGATCGCAGGCGCTCGATTTTCTCCTGCTGGCTGGCGACATGATCGACCTCAAAGATCCGCAACGAAGCGGCCCAGGTGGGTTGCCGATAGGCGAACGTGTCGTAGCCGGCGCCGAGAATGACGTATTGCCGCACGCCCTGCGATGCCGCGTCACAAAGTTGATCCTCCGCATAGCGGCTGCGCAGAGCGACGTGCGAGCGGATCGAGACTGCGAGGGCGCCTTGCATCCGTTCGGGCGCGGCTTTCGCCCGCCGCATCATTTCATCGCCCACCAGCAGTGGCGCGACGGGATCGCGGTGGAGCTTCGGCAAACTGTCGCAGGTTTCGTGGATCGCGCGCAATAACGCGACGCCGATGGCCGTTTGGCTGGCCGGACGCTGTTCGGTGCCCAACTTTTTGAGCGTAGCATTCAGCCCGCCTCCGTGCTGAAGCGAGCAATCCGCCGCTTGACAGCCACGCTCGGAATCGCTACATTATGTAGCGCTACAATGTTTCGCGCAAAAGGACCTCGCAAACCGCTTTCCGAACTGGAACACCTGGTGATGGATGTACTGTGGAAGCGCTCGCAGGCTACCTCTCGCCCTGAAAGCACTGCCGAGGATGTCCGCGAAGCCCTCGCGAGGCGCCACCCGATGAAGGACTCCACTGTGCGAACCATCCTCAATCGCCTGGAGGAAAAGGGTTACGTCAAACATCACGTCGAAGGCCGCACGAACGTCTACCGGGTCTCCGAGCCCCCGCGAAACCTGGCCGTCACCGCCGTTCAACAGATCATTGATCGGCTCTGCGGCGGTTCGGTGGAGCAGTTGATCGTCGGAATGGTCGATCGCGAGCTTCTCGACGATCGCGAGCTTCGCCGTCTCGCGGGCATCGCGGAAAAACTTGCCCGCCGCAAAAATCGCTCCCGGAAGGATCAGGATGCCGATTGATCTTGTAACGCAACTGGCGGGCGCGGCGATTCGCGCTTGCGGTCTCTGCCTGATCGCCTTCGTTGGCTTGTTCCTGTTTCGTGTTCGATCTTCAGCGGCGCGGCATGCCATCTGGACCGTCGCGCTCGCCGGCATGCTCCTGCAGATCCCCTTGGGGATGGTGGCGCCGGCAGTCCAGTGGAAAGTTCTGCCGGCTTCCATCCAACAGCAGATAGTTGAAAGGGCTCCGCTTTCGATCCCGGCGGTACCCACGCCTCGACCGGCGCGCCCCACCGCCGCAGCGCCCGGTCGGAGATCGGTGCGATCGAGCGCAGTCACGCTTAGCGGGATATTTACCGGGATATACCTCGCGATATCGATGCTGCTGTTCGTGCGGATGGCGCTCGGATCCTGGGGGCTGCGCCGAATTCTGCGCGATTCGAAGCCTGTCCCCACGCTGGGGCCGGGCATCTTCGAATCGGCG
>DATAZF010000070.1:0-9493 GCA_036272235.1 Bryobacteraceae bacterium
GATCCCGACGCTGAGCAATCGCGCGTACTGAAAGTTCATATTCACACCCTCAATCAGCACATTGCGCGCAAGGTATCGAGCCAGAATGCTTCCTACTATGACCAGCACCACAGCGCCAATCACGTTAGGCATATAAGCGAACAGATTGAAGGCTAGCCTCGAGGTGAGGCTCGCATCGAAGGCGGCGAGACCCAGCACGAACCCAAACAGCACGATCGTCCAGGCGATCACGCGAGTGACGAGCAAAGTCGGACTCTCGTGGGGAGACCATTCGGTAATGCCCATGAAGCCCCAGCGTTTCATCTGGTCATCGAAACGCACGCTCTGAAGAAATCGCCGCAGCCCCGCCGACAGAAGCCAGGCGAGCGCTGCGGCTAATACCAGCGCCACGACGAGCGCCAGCGCTCCCGGCAGTAAATTGGCAAACTGACTCAGGACCCGCACCGTCGACTGTCTCAGAGTTTCCTCGACCTGATCCCACATGAAGGTCTCTCCTTTCTTTCCTACGGATTGAAACGATCCGGCCAGCGCCATCGTGCAACGAGATAGGATTTCGTGTTCTCGTATGCGAGGCACAGCCGCTCCAGCCGCTGTTCCACTGCCTCCAGTGAGGCATTCTCGATCTCAAGCGCATAAGACGCCACCCATCCAAGGTAAATCGGCGTTAACGAGCGAAGCATCTGGTCCCTGCTGATGGTGTTGAGCCGGTGCGCCAGCGCAAAATCATAGATGATTCGTGCCCAGGTTTCGTCTGGCATTCGAAACGCCCCTGTGTCCTGGCGGGCCAGCCGCCGCAACTCCACCAGTGTGGAAGGCGGCAAAATCATGCCCCATACTTCCGGCAGATTGCGCGCGCCTAAACCGAATGACTCGATCAGTCGCTTTACCTCGACCGCGCTGTCCGGGCTAGCGGCATCCATCGGCTTACCGAATTCCGCGATCGGCTCCGACCCTCGTGCCCGCTGCCAGTGTTGCGCGTGGCGATCCAGGTCCAGAAAGAGTGGCCCCAGTACCTGCGCGAGTATGGAACTGAGGTCGGCCGAATCCGCCCCCGGGAGCACGCGCGGCCCTAGATGCGACTGGCAGACCTGCATCTTGCCAGTGACCGCCTCTGCCGCGAGCGAGGCGAGCGGGTGCGTCCGAGTGCGTCCGGCGACCATGCGCTCGAGCAGGGCGTTCGAGATCCCGAAGTCCGGCCCCAAAGGATTGCGAATGCGCTTGCCATAAAGCGCGCGCACAAGCGGGTAAACAATTGCCCGGTTGATCAACCCTTCAAACGGGTGGAGTGCATAGCAGGGCGCAACCAGGTCGAACTTCCGCTCCGCAGCCGGTTGCAGGAGCAGCTCAACCCACCGTGCTGTGACTGTCGAAAGATCCGAAGCGATCACGGCGCATGTCCGGGCCCCGGCTTTAAGGCTGGCGTCGAAGATGATGCGGAAACTGTCCCCCAGACTTTGCGCCAGAGCGGCGCGGTCCTGCACAAGACGAGGATCTGCCACAAGCCGCCAGTGAGCATTGGTCGCGGGCGGCGCCATGCCGTCTCCTGAGTAAGGAGGATAAATCAGAACCGCCTGAGCGCCGGGCGCCGATTCCATAATGCGGGCAATTGCGCCCGCCATCACAGGCGCCTCATTCGCCGCCGGAACAAGCCCTACCACAAGTTCCGCCGTGCCGATCTGTTCCGCCTCCGGTTCTGCCATAAGCTACGTCGCCAACGTCAGAATGCCGGTAAGCGGAATGCGGATCCAGGTCGGCCTGTTATTGAGTTCGTAAGTGAGCTCGTACATTGCCTTCTCCAGGAGGCTGGCTTCGAGCAGCGTGTGAAAGTCCTCCTCCGCCGTTGGCACAATATTGCCGGACGTCACTGTATTGCGATATGCCGAGAGGAATTCCGCGCCGACGGTCTGTTCCCAAAGCCGCGCCCATGGCTCGAGAGACGCCATATCTTCCGGGTGGCGAGCGGTGTAAGTCATAAGTGTGGAATTCGCCGCGTAGCTGAACGACCGCAGCATGCCTGCGACGTCTTTCAGAGGTGTATATTTTGCGCGCCTCTGGTCGAGCGGGCGCGCCGGTTCTCCTTCAAAGTCGAGGATTACGAAGTCATTCCTGGTGCGAAGCACCTGGCCGAGGTGATAGTCCCCATGGATGCGAATCCGTTTCCCGAAGTCGTGACCGGCCGCCGTAAGCGAGAGCCGATCGATAATGCGTTTCTGCCGGCCTAATGCGAGGCCAGCCATTTCGATGAAGTTATCCGGAAGGCGCGAGAGCATTGCCTTCAACAAGGCAAACGTCCGGTTGACTTCATCCCGCATCCTGCCGGTCATGGCGTCGATGTCAGTGCCTGCGAACTGCTCCGGCGCGAAGGCCGGGTCATCGACTGCCGAGGCGAGGGCCAGGTGCAATTCCGCCGTTCGTCTTCCCAGGACGCCTGCCGCGTCGACATACGCGCCAACATGATCCCGCGCTGCCGCAGGAGTCTGTGGCGGTTCGGTATGCGAAGAGATCTCGTAATAGCGCTCGATTTCTTCAGTCGTCCACGTCCAGCCATCTCCTTCGTTAGCGACCAAACCCTGAACAATTGCGATATCGGCTTGATGCGAAGTGCCGCGGAGGTATTCAATCGAACCCTCAAAGGGGGGCACCCGGTCGAAACCGGCGACGCCGGTCAGATACCTGCCAATCTCGATATCAGGATTTGGGCCCGCCTGCTGCCTTCGAAAGAGCTTGAGGATCAGCTGATCCCCAAACATGATGGATGAATTGCTCTGCTCCGCCGATCCCCGGCGAATCGGCAATGGGGAGGGCGCTTCCGAGACTTTACCGGAGACCATGCCGCCGTGCGTCGGAAGCTCGTGCAGAGTTAAAAGCGACCAGCAAAATGTGTCGTCCTGCAGTGCATCCTGCAAGACGCCGTCGTGCATCAGGAATGGCGCGAAATACTCTTCCGAGCCATCGTTGTCGTAACTCACCTCGAGAAACATCATGGCGGCGCCGGCGAACTCCGCCCAGTCCATTACCCGAACCTTATGAATCTGCCGCGACTTTCCGCCGAACCATCTCTGTTTCGGCAGATATTTCGGAAGGGTTGTCTTTTCAAGCTCGGGAATCAGGCCCGCCCAGCCATGTGCCGCATCCAACAGAGCCTCCGTCTTGATCGCCACTTCGGTTGTTGGTTTTGCGGATTCGGGCGTGTCATGAAGCTCCAGCCAGAAAAATCCGTAAGGACCGAGCGTGAGCCGGTATGGCTCGGTGGTAATTCGCGGGAACTCGACGTAACCCAGCATCTCCACAGGCGTCCGCCCTGCAAACTCGGCGAGATCCAGATCCACCGGCTGCGCGTAGCGCGAGAGATTGGTGACGCAGAGAATCCGCTCCTCATCCCAACTCCGCACGTAGGCCAGAATCTTACGATTGGGCGGGGCGAGAAACTCCAGTGTGCCTCGCCCGAACACACTGAACAACTTTCGCAGCGCAATCATATTGCGCATCCAGTTCAGCAGCGACGAAGGATCGCTCTGCTGCGCCTCCACATTCAGGGCCTCATATCCCCAAACGGGATCCATGATTACCGGACTGTAGAGCCTTGCCGGATTGGCCCGGCTGAATCCGGCGTTGCGATCCGGATTCCACTGCATGGGCGTACGCACGCCGTCGCGATCGCCGAGATAAACGTTGTCTCCCATGCCGATTTCATCGCCGTAATAAATGATCGGAGTTCCCGGTAGAGAGAAGAGAAGGCTGTGCAGGAGCTCAATTCTCCGCCGGTTGTTATCCATGAGCGGCCCGAGTCTTCGGCGGATGCCGAGGTTGACGCGGGTTCGGGGGTCCGCACTGTAGGCGAGATACATGTAATCCCGCTCATCGTTCGTCACCATCTCGAGCGTCAGCTCATCGTGGTTCCGCAGGAACAGTGCCCACTGACACGTATCCGGAATATCCGGTGTCTGCGTCATGATGTCGACGATCGGCAGCCGGTCCTCCTGCCGGATAGCCATATAGACACGCGGCATCACGGGGAAATGAAAGGCCATGTGGCATTCGTCACCGTCCCCAAAGTAGGGCCGTACATCGCTCGGCCACTGGTTGGCTTCCGCAAGGATGACTCGATTGGCATAGCCGTTATCCATGGCGGCGCGGATCTTCTTGATCAGGAGGTGAGTATCGGGAAGGTTCTCGCAACTGGTGCCGTCTCTTTCAATCAGATACGGAATGGCATCGAGGCGGAGTCCATCCACGCCGAGATCGAGCCAGAAACGCATCACCTTCAGCACCTCGTCGAAAACCAGCGGGTTATCGAAGTTCAGGTCCGGCTGATGCGAAAAGAACCGATGCCAGAACCAGGCCTTGGCCACCGGGTCCCAGGTCCAGTTCGATTTCTCGGTGTCGGTAAAGATGATTCGCGCGTCTTTGTATTTCTGATCGGTCTCGCTCCATACGTAGTAATCGCGCTCCGGCGAATCGGCAGCCGCATTGCGCGCGGCCTGAAACCATGGATGCTGATCGGAGGTGTGATTGATGACCAGCTCGATCATTACCTGGAGGTCGCGTTCGTGTGCGGCGCTGAGAAACGCTTTGAAGTCATCCATCGTGCCGTAGATCGGGTGGACATTCATGTAGTCGGCAATGTCGTACCCGTCATCCTTCAAAGGAGAGGGGAAAAACGGCAGAAGCCAGATACAGGTGACGCCGAGACTCTGGAGATAGTCCAGCTTCTGCAGCAGCCCCTGAAAATCGCCAATTCCGTCGGCATTGCTGTCGTTGAACGCCTTTACATGGAGCTCATAAATGATGGCGTCTTTGAACCACAGCGGATCCGACGTGCTGCCAGGACGCCGGCTCATCGCTCACCTGTGCGTCGCTTAAAGACAACGGTCGAAAGAGGCGGAACGACGATACTCAGGGACCACGGCCGCCCGTGAACGGGAAGTGGATTGGCGTCGACGCCACCCAGGTTCCCCTGGCCGCTGCCGCCATAAAGTGGGGCGTCGCCGTTCAATACCTCCATCCAGAATCCACCTTCCGGCGCGCCCAACCGGTAGTTGCGATGGGTCGCCGGGGTGAAGTTACATACGAACAGGAGCGTGTGACTACCCTGCCGCCCTTTGCGCAGGAAGCTGATGACGCTCCGGTTCATGTCATTGCAATCCACCCATTCGAAGCCTGCGGAATCACAATCGAGCTCATACAATGCTGGTTCTCCGCGAAGAAAGGTATTGAGGTCCCGCACCCATCGTTGCAAACCCTTGTGAGCCGGGCTGGCGGTAAGGTGCCAGTCGAGGCTGGAATCGTGGCTCCACTCATTCCACTGCCCGAACTCGTCTCCCATAAACAGCAGCTTCTTTCCGGGATGCCCAAACATGTATCCATACAGCAGCCTGAGATTGGCGAATCGTTGCCAGTCGTCACCTGGCATTTTGCGAATCATGGATCCCTTGCCGTAGACGACCTCGTCGTGTGAGAACGGCAGGACAAAGTTTTCGCTGAAAGCGTACATGAGGCTGAACAGAAGCTGGTTGTGGTGATAGCTGCGGTAGAGCGGATCCTTTGACATGTAATCCAGCGTGTCGTGCATCCAGCCCATGTTCCACTTCAGGCCAAACCCGAGTCCACCCAGCCATGTGGGCTTCGATACCATCGGCCACGCCGTTGATTCCTCGGCGATGGTCATTGCACTGGGGTAGTCCGCGTAAACGCGTTCGTTGAGGTTCCGGATGAAATCGATGGCGTCGATGTTTTCCTTTCCGCCGTGGCGATTGGGAATCCAGTCGCCCGGCTTCTTCGCGTAGTCGAGATAGAGCATCGAAGCAACGGCGTCCGCACGAATGCCATCCACGTGATACTTGTCCAGCCAGAACAGTGCATTGCTGACGAGAAAGTTCCGCACCTCTGTCCGCCCGAAGTTGAACAGCAGTGTGTTCCATTCGCGCTGTTTCCCCTGGCGCGCATCGGCATGCTCATAAAGATGAGTGCCGTCAAAATAGCCCAGCCCGTGCTCGTCGGTTGGAAAGTGCCCCGGGACCCAATCGAGAATCACTCCAATGCCGTGCTGGTGTAAATGGTCCACCAGAAACATAAAATCCGAGGGTGTTCCGAACCGGCTGGTAGGCGCGTAGTACCCAGTGACCTGGTAACCCCATGAACCATCGAATGGGTGCTCTGCGACGGGCATAAACTCCACGTGCGTAAAGCCCATTTCCGAGACATAGTCCGCCAGTTTCACGGCCAGTTCTCTCCAGGTGAGCCACCGATTGTTCTCCTCCGGAACGCGCATCCACGAGCCGGCATGTACTTCATAGATCGCAATGGGGCGGTCAAGCGGAGTTGCAGGGCGGCTGCTCATCCACTGCGAGTCGTTCCATCGGTATGCGTCCGGGTTCCAGACTCTCGATGCGGTGCCAGGGCGAACCTGCGAATAGAACGCGTAGGGGTCGGCTTTATCCACCTCATAGGTGTTGTAGCGTGAAACGATGTGGTACTTGTAGCACGCTCCGTTATCCAACCCTGGGATGATGGTTTCCCAAACGCCAGCCTGCCCGCGCAACTGCATGGAAGAAGCGCCAGGCTTCCAATCGTTGAAGTCACCAACCACCGACACGGACTCGGCATTAGGCGCCCAGACGGCGAAGTGAACAGATCCGTCGGCTGTCAGGTGAGCGCCCATTTTCTCGTAACTGCGATAATGCGTTCCCTGCGCCAGCAGGTGGAGGTCGTAATCGGTAAGAATCGCGTCAGAGGAAGTAGTCAAAGTCTCGCTCCGTTCTCGCCCAGCGACGTACCCGCAGGATGTGTCCCGGCAGACTGAGCGGAGTCAGCTCAACATAATTGCGCGGACCCTGCCACAGAAACCGGCTGCCACTGAGCAGGTCGTGGACTTCAAAAGAGTGACTTCGCCCGAGCCCCAATGCGTCCAGATCCAGCGTTATCCACCCGGCCTGCGCGTGGGCCCAATCCAGATTCACCACCACGATCACCATGTTCGCAAGACCTTCCGCAGCCTTGCTATAACAGATCAGATTCTGGTTGTCCGTTTCATGGAATACCAGACTATGGTCGTTCTGAAGCGCCGTGTTTTCGTGGCGGATGCGGTTCACCCGCGCGACGAAGTCTTTCAAGCTGGGCTGAGAATTGAGGTCCCAGTACCTCACCTCGTACTTCTCGGAATTGAGGTACTCTTCGCTGCCCGGCTCGCGCGGAGTATTTTCTGCCAGCTCGAATACGGGTCCATAGATTCCGTAATTCGCACCAAGGGTTGCGGCGAGCAAAAGACGCATCATGAACGCGGGGCGCCCACCGACCTGCAGTGTCTCCGACAGGATGTCCGGAGTGTTGGGCCAGAGACTGCCGCGAAAGTAATGTCGCAGCGGCGGCTGGCTGAGTTGCCTGAAATAGTCGGTGAGTTCTCTCTTCGTGTTGCGCCACGTGAAATAGGTATATGACTGCGTGAAACCCAACTTTGCCAGCCGCTGCATCAAATGCGGACGGGTGAATGCCTCCGCCAGAAAGATGACCTCAGGGTGTTTTCCTTTTATGGACTCGATTGCCCATTCCCAGAAAGGAAGAGCCTTGGTGTGTGGATTGTCGACGCGGAAGAACCGGATTCCCTGCCCCACCCAGAACTCGATGACGGCCTTCAGTGCAACCCACAACTCCCTCCACTGCCCGGTTTCGAAATCGACAGGATAAATGTCCTGATACTTTTTGGGAGGATTTTCCGCGTATTGAATCGAGCCATCCGGCCGCTTGCGGAACCATTCCGGATGTTCACGGACCCAGGGATGATCCGGTGAGCACTGAAACGCGATGTCGAGCGCAACGTCGAGCCCCAACCTCTGTGCTTCCGCGAGAAGCAACTGGAAATCGTCGAACGTTCCCAGTTCCGGATGCAGAGCAGTGTGCCCACCGGTTTCGTCGCCAATTGCCCAGGGACTGCCGGGATCTTCCGGGTGAGCAGTTGGTGTGTTGTTTTTCCCCTTGCGGAATCGCTTGCCGATCGGATGGATCGGTGGCAGGTACACCACATCGAAACCCATCCCCGCAATATAAGAGAGCCGGGCCACGCAATCTTTGAACGTGCCGTGGCGCCGCGGATCGGGAGATGCGGAACGGGGAAACAATTCGTACCAGGTCGAGAATCGAGCCCTGGGGGGCTCCACCCACAAGGTCAGTTCGCGCTCGCAGCGTGTTGCAAGAGACGGATCAGGCCATGCAAGCATCGTCGCGAACAACTCCTCCGATTGGGCCGTATCGGTATCGCCGGATGCGACCGCGGCGGCCCATGTCTTCAGCCGTTTGGCATCGTTCCCCGATGCGCGAATGGCTGCCTGAGCGATGAATTGTGACCCGATGATCAGGTCAGCACTCAGATCCTGCGCGGCCGCGATTCGTTTCTTGAGATCCGCTTGCCAGGTCTTGAAGTGATCAACCCAGCCTTCAATTGTGTAGGAGTACCGGCCAAGCCGCGAAACCTGGAATTCCGCGCGCCAAATGTCGTTGCCCAGAGCCGTCATCGGCAAAGAATGCCATTCCGCTTCATCCGCAAACTTGTGAAGAACGACACAGGAGACCGAGTCGTGACCGTCGGCAAATATCGCCGCCTCCACTCTTATACGTTCCCCGATCGTGCATTTGACGGGGAAACGGCCGCCATCGACCACCGGTGAGACATCCTCTATGACAACGCGCGTTCGTCCTTCTGAAGGTAGCGGCACCACCAGTGCAGCCCGGCAATGTCAGTGCCATTCTCCTCGCAAGGCACGAGATGTTGGATTCAGCACGATTGTGGGACGACACGCTCGCGTGTTATTTCGGCGTGTGCGCCACGTCTTTCTCGTCTTCGGCGCAGATGTGCTCGAACACGTCGGTATCAGGCAGCAGCCTTTCCGCGAAAGTGATAGTGAAGGGTTTGGTGAACGTCTTCGGGTCGGTGATCGTGACCACCACGTCGATGTGGCCGAAATCGCGGCGCGTGAAGCGCTCCTGGACCCGCAGATCCTCGCTGTGTCCGTGGCCTCCGGCGTCGAGCCAGCCGAGGTCGTTGAAGCCCTGCGTGTCGACCACGAAGGTATCGCCATCCCAGTTGCCCACAGAGTAGCCGTACCACGTGGGCCGCACATCGTCCGGATTCGGCAGCTTGCGGCCGTCAGTGTAAATCTGCCGGAAGATGGTTTCCACCTCATAGAGAACGAGGGTTTCGCCAGGCATCTGGATGATCTTGAAAGGTTCCGGCAGCAGGATGCCGTGCGGCACGCCGTCCGGCAGACAATATGACTGCGGATTCCTGGTTCCGGTTCCCTCCCGGTTTTTTTTGAATCTTTCGGCGCCCTCGGGAGTCAACGGTTGCTCGCCGGGTTTGAAGCCAGCGAGAATATTTGCGAAAAACGGCGAGTTCGTCGATTCCCCGAGTCCGTAAAGGCCCGGTCCGCGAGTTCCCCCCTCGATCTGCCAGACGCCGGAAAGGTCCGGCTTGCCGCCAACGCGGACCACAGGTCCGGCC
>DATAZF010000071.1:0-4363 GCA_036272235.1 Bryobacteraceae bacterium
GACACCTTCGGATTGTGCTTCGCCAGCACCTTCGTGATCGCTGCCGTCAACGTCGTCTTCCCGTGATCGATGTGCCCGATCGTCCCGATGTTTACGTGCGGCTTGCTGCGGTCGAATTTTTCTTTTCCCATCGCACCAATCTCCTTATGAAAACTACCTGGTAACCTTGCCCTGAACCCGCGTGACGATTTCTTCCGCGATGTTCTTCGGCACTTCCTCATACCGCGAGAAGTGCATGGTGGAACTGCCCCGGCCCTGCGTACGAGAACGCAGTTCGGTTACGTAACCGAACATTTCGCTCAGCGGCACGCTGGCCTTGATAATCTGCGTGGTACCGCGAATCTCGGTGCCTTCGAGCTGGCCGCGGCGCGAAATGATGTCACCGTTGACCGGCCCCATATATTCTTCCGGCACGACTACTTCAACAGCCATTACCGGTTCGAGGATCACCGGTTTCGCTTTGCGCAGCGCTTCTTTTACGCAGATCGAGCTGCAGATCTTGAATGCCATTTCCGAGGAGTCGACGTCGTGATACGCGCCGTCGAACACCGTGACCTTGACGTCTTCGATCGCATAACCGGCCAGCACGCCGCCTTCGAGCGCTTCGACCACGCCTTTTTCGATGGCGGGGATGAATTCCTTCGGAATGTTGCCGCCCTTGATCGCGTTCTCGAACTGGAAGCCTTCGCCCGGAATGGGCTCAACGCGCAGTTTGCAGCGCGCATACTGACCCGAACCACCCGTCTGCTTCTTGTGCGTGTAATCGTATTCCGCAGTGCCGCGAATGGTTTCGCGATAAGCCACCTGCGGTTTACCCACATTCGCGACCACGTTGAACTCGCGCATCATGCGATCCACGATGATCTCGAGGTGCAATTCACCCATTCCCGAAAGAATGGTCTGACCGGTTTCCGGATCCGTATTCACCCGGAAGGTCGGATCTTCCTGGGCAAGCTTGGCGATCGCCATGCCCATCTTTTCCTGATCGGCCTTGGTTTTAGGCTCGACCGCAAGCTGTATCACCGGCGTCGGGAAATCGATCGCTTCGAGCGCGATCGGATGATCTTCGTCGCAGATCGTGTCGCCAGTCGAAACCGTCTTCAAGCCCACCGCGGCGCAGATATCGCCGGCCATGATCTCGTTGATGTCTTCGCGCTTGTTGGCGTGCATGCGCAGCAGGCGCCCGACGCGCTCCCGCCGGCCTTTGGCGACATTGTAGATCGATTCGCCCGCGTTCATCTTGCCGGAATAGACCCGGAAGAACGCCAGCTGACCCGAGTACGGGTCGGTCATGATCTTGAAGACCAGCGCCGAGAAGGGTTCGCTGTCGGACGCCTTGCGGGTCATTTTGACAGTCTTGTCTTCGACCGAAGTGCCTTCAATATCGGGCACGTCGAGCGGCGAAGGCAGATAGTCGACGACCGCGTCGAGCATCGTCTGCACGCCCTTGTTCTTGAATGCCGATCCGCAGATGACCGGGAAAATCTTCATCGCGATCGTGGCTTTGCGAATGCCGGCCTTGATCTCGTCGACCGAGAGCTCCGCGCCTTCGACGAACTTTTCAAACAGTTTGTCGTCGAATTCCGAAACCGCTTCGATCATCTGCTCACGGTATGACTTCGCTTTTTCGAGCAAATCCGCCGGAATATCCACGACGTCGAACTCCGCGCCCAGTGTTTCGTCGCGCCAGAGTACGGCCTTCATCTCGACCAGGTCGACTACGCCCTTGAACTGATCTTCCGCGCCTACCGGAATCTGAATCGGCACGGGACGCGCCCGCAGACGGTCGACGATCGTATCGACCGAATGATAGAAATCCGCGCCCACGCGGTCCATCTTATTGATGAAGCAGATGCGCGGAACGGAGTATTTGTCTGCCTGCCGCCAGACCGTTTCCGACTGCGGCTGCACACCGGCGACAGCGTCGAACACAGCGACCGCACCATCGAGCACGCGCAGCGAGCGCTCGACTTCAGCCGTGAAGTCGACGTGCCCGGGGGTGTCGATAATGTTGATCTGCATGTCCTTCCAGGAAGCGGTCGTCGCCGCGGACGTGATCGTGATGCCACGCTCCTGCTCCTGTTCCATCCAGTCCATCGTGCCGGTGCCTTCGTGGACTTCACCGATCTTGTGCGATCTCCCCGTGTAATAGAGGATTCGTTCCGTGGTCGTGGTTTTACCGGCATCAATGTGAGCAGCGATGCCGATATTTCTCATCCTTTCGAGAGGTACTGTACGTGCCATGAAATTTGTTTTTAAAAGTCCCTTGTTTACCAGCGATAGTGCGCGAAAGCTTTATTGGCTTCCGCCATGCGATGCACATCGTCGCGCTTCTTGATGGCGCCGCCCCGCAGATTGGCCGCTTCGTTCAGTTCGTTGGCCAACTTGTCGGCCATGCCCTTTTCGGCGCGGCCGCGCGCGTTCGAAAGAATCCAGCGGATTGCCAGCGACGTGCGCCGGGTCTGGGGCACTTCGATCGGCACCTGATAGTTCGCGCCGCCAACGCGACGAGTCTTCACTTCGAGAAGCGGCTTGGCGTTCTCGACCGCTTTCTTGAACAACTTGATCGCTTCCTCCCCGCCGCCCTTTTCTTCGAGCTTCTGCATCGAAGAGTAAAAAATCTTCTGTGCGGTGGATTTTTTGCCGTCCCACATCATCGAGCAGATGAATTTCTCGGCAAGCGTCGAGTTATACACCGGATCGGGGAGCGGTTCGCGATTATCTGCGCCTCTGCGTCTTGGCATATTCGTCGGTCCTTATTTCGTCGCGGCTTTGGGACGTTTCGCTCCATATTTCGAGCGACTCTGCTTGCGGTTGGCAACGCCGGCGGTATCGAGCGCGCCGCGTACCACGTGATAGCGAACGCCGGGAAGATCCTTCACGCGGCCTCCGCGGATCAGCACGATCGAGTGCTCCTGCAGGTTATGTCCGACGCCTGGGATATAAGTAGTGACCTCGATCCCGTTCGTCAGCCGGACGCGCGCGACTTTGCGCAGCGCTGAATTCGGCTTCTTAGGGGTCGATGTGTACACGCGCGTACATACGCCGCGCTTCTGGGGACAGCTCTGCAGGGCAGGGCTGGCCGTTTTCCATGCGGGCGCTTTACGCCCTTTTCGGACTAGCTGGTTAAAAGTCGGCACTAAAATCCTCAAAACTCAGACCGGACTCGCCACTCGCGCCACTAACGCACGAAAAAGCTTTGCCCGAAATTTACTGCGTCGATTGATTCGAGCGGGTGGATTTACTACTAAACCGCTCAGGCTTCAGACAGGTCCATGTTTGCTCGCCGCTTTGGCCTGAAAAAAATCTTCAAACCCGGACTGACAAACCTCGGGACCTCGCACCGGCCGGATCTCCGACGCCGGAGATGGTAGCCGGTAGCTTTATCAAGCTACAGCCAAACCTTACTACGATAGCGAAAGCACACAAACGCTGTCAAGGACACGCTGGAACATCCAAATGTCCTTACCAGCTTCAGGGCGGAAAACCCTAACGCACAACTATAGCAGAGGTTAGCGGTCCGCGCGACTGCGATACTAAACGCGCCGTAACGGATCTGTTACCCAAATCAACGGACGTCCGCGCTATTCTGCCGTGAGTGGCTGCGTCCAAGTATCCCGCGCAAATCCCCCGCGTTGCCTTTTTCACCGATACCTACAATGAAATCAATGGGGTAGCCCTCACCAGCCGCCAACTCACTGCCTTTGCCGCGCGGCGCGGCTATCCGTTCGTATGCATCCGGGGCGCTTCGCGAGACCTCCAACTCAAGGAAGGATCGACTACTCATATAGAAATAGAGCGCGGCCGGTTTGCCTTCGGTCTCGACAAAGATCTGCACCACGATCCGCTCCTCTGGCGCCATGCGCGGCGTATATCGGCCGGGCTCCGGGAATTTCGACCGGACCTCATTCATGTGGTAAGTCCCGGCGACGTCAGCGAGGTCGGCGTCTACATCGCGAAGAAAATGAAGCTGCCTCTCGCTATCTCCTGGCACACCAACCTGCACGAGTTCGGCGCCATGCGGTTGGCGAAACTCCTCTCGTGGATGGGTTCAGAGACGCGAGCCGCCGTGGAACGGGGGAGTGAACGCGGCATCCTCGAAGCCGTCCTTGCCTTTTACCGGATGGGCGACGTGCTCTATGCGCCTAACGAGGAACTGGTCGAAATGCTGAGGAAGCGCACCGGCAAACCGGTCTTCCTGATGAAGCGCGGCATCGATACGGATCTATACTCGCCGGGAAAGCGCACCGCCGCCGATGGTTTCCTCCGTATCGGATATGTTGGCCGCACCACGCCGGAAAAGAATGTGCGGTTTTTGCGTGATCTTGAAATCGGGCTGCGCCAGCGCGATATTTCGCCTTTC
>DATAZF010000072.1:0-3586 GCA_036272235.1 Bryobacteraceae bacterium
GGTTCGTCAGAAAAATTCGTGGGTGGATTCCGGTTCCGGCAGCTTGCCCAGTGAGTGATAGAGTGCGAGTTCGAGGCAGCGGAACGTTCGGAATCCATAGGATTTTCTCATAGTGACTTTGGCTTTGTTGTTGAGGCCCTCGACGCCGCCGCTGGAAAGCAGTTTCTGAGCGCGGAAATAGTTGAGGATCAGTTCGCGGTGTTCGCGCAAGGAGCGGGCGATCTTCTTCATGGGCTCGATCCGCGAGCGCATCACCTGCCGGCACCATTGATCGAGGAATCTCCCGGCCCACTCCGGCGAGGTGTATTCCCAGAGTTGCTGAAAGGCTTCCTTAAGAAGGTAAGCGCGGACGGTCTTCAGGTTGTAGCGGAGCAGATCCCGTAAGCGGAAGCGCTGTTCGGTTTTCAGGTTTTCCTCCCGTTTGAGCAGCAACCAGCGCGATTTCTTCAGCACGGGTATGCGGCCTTCACTGGGGATGCGGCGCGCTTCACCGGCGCGGACTTCGTCCAGAGCCTTGTTCATTTTGGCCATGATGTGGAATCGATCGAGGATATGCAGCGCCTCGGAGCATTTCTCGCGGATGACTTTGAGGTAGGGCTCCCACATGTCGGAACAGACGAAGGCGATCTTCGAGGCCACCTCGTCACCGATGGTGGTGAAGAATCCCTGGAAGGATTCGATGGTTCTTTCCTTCCCCACCCAGAGCAGGCGCGTGACGCCGAGATCGATCTGGTAGACGAGTGTCAGATACTTGTGGCCTTTGGCGTACTGGATTTCGTCGACTCCGATGGCATCGATCTGGCCGAGGACTCGATGTTCCAATCCAAAGGTGACGACGTGTTCGACGGCGTCAAACACCTTTTCCCATGAAGTGCGGAACGCCTCAGCCGTTTCCTTCCATGACAGTTTGCGCGCCCAGCGGGCCAGAAATAACATGTACGCTCTGGTCAGCGTACGCTTGCCGTCGCCCCACGGAACTTCCTCGACGACGACCCTCTGGCAACGGCGGCAAGCGACGCGCCGCATGGAGTAGAGCAGAAAAACCAGAACCCCCCAGAAAGGAATAAACTCGAAACGGCGCTCGGCGAGTTGATCGTACCCGGGCGCGGGCTGATGGCAATGCGAACAAATTGCCATCGAACCTTTTCGCGGACGCACGGCAATCTCGATGCTCTTGTGATCGGAACTGAAGCGGGCCTGCTGGTAAACGAATCCGGGAAAGCGATGGCAACGATTTAGAATCGTGATGAGCTGCAGCATGACAGGGAGACAGACGACGGCGGAAACTACCAAAATAAACCGCGCCGCCCGCTCGCCACGTCACGACCTTGAACATTACTGCCGCGATCTGAACGGCTGGCCACGCTCGTGGATGGGGCTGGAAAAAGATCTGCCGCCGGGCGAAAAGTTAGTCGCCTGCTTCCGGCCTTTCCTCCAAGCATTAGTCGCTTCGGACCTATCGCCGAAGACCATTCAAAAACACGTCGATAACCTGTGGACACTGGGCGGGGAAATCATCCGCGATCTGAATGAAACCCCTTCTCTGAGAAAGAAAAGCATCAAACACATTCTGGATGACCGTATCGACGATGAAGGCGGCCCGCTCGTCTACGCCCCCGAATCCGAAGAATCTCTACAGCGCTCCTTCGATTCCACCTGCCGGAAGCTTCACCTCTTCCTTCGCCAGCAGCCACACTGAACCGCTCAAGTCACCCACAAATTCCGCCGACGAGGCATGTTAATAGGCTGATGCTATCGGCCAGGAAGCAGACGAAGAAAGAAAAACTATCTCAGCCCGCCGCGCGATCTGATGTCCGGCGCCCGCTTCGAACTGTTGATGATCGCATCCGCGATTTCGCGCGGCCGGTCCAGGTTCGCGATCGCCATACCACCGCTCTCTCCGGCGCTCTCCAGCATCAAATCGCCAACACCCATCAACCGCTGGCCCAACGTTTGCTTTACTGTGACGTCCTGAATCTTGGCGGTATCAACGGTGCGCCGCGTGCGCGAAAGAAATCCGGTTTCGAGGATCAGATGATCGTCCTGAAAACGCAGCGTGATCGTCCTGCGTCGCAGATGCATGTTGAGCGGCGTAAGCAGAGCGGCAAACGGAATGACCAACAGCCACCGGGGTTTATCATCCGCGTACTCGAAGTACACCCAGAAACACGCAGCGATAATGACTATCACCAGTCCGTAGACCAGCCAGACCGTCTTCATGCTCGGGCGAATCGTCACACCTTCTATTGGCATTCCTGAGTTATTCTACCTGGCGTTTCCGAAGAACGTAAGGGTCGGCCCCGATCGTCCCCACTAACGTCTCCACATAGCCGGGGCTGGAAGCGCGCGCGAGATGTTCCTCGGCTGTCGCCAGTCTGCACTGCAAATCGAGTTGAGACTCGTCGAGGCCGTTTGTCAGACTCGATGTCAAAGCGTCGCGATGTTTCGTCCAGCGGGCAATATCGACGGCGCGCTGAGTCTCGAGCCGCTCGCGGTACCAGTTGCTGGCGAGTAAGGACTCGCGTGTAAAGAGAGCCCTGATTTCCGGATCGCTCTCGTGCTTCCCCTCATAATCCCCGTAGGCCATGATGTGCAGAAGCACCTTGACTGGAGGGCACGCCGCGGCCGCGCTGCCGTCCGCGAAATACTCCTTCGCGACCGCGCGTTGCGCCGCCACAATGGCTTTGACACCCTCCGCAAAATCGGCCATGTCCTGCTTTTCGGGACGCAGCAGTTCTTCCGGAAACACGGTCCCCGGCATTTCGAAGATTCGCCCCATGAAGTGGTCGACGAACGAGGCGGTGATGCGATACCCCAGCCGGCTGGCGAGGACCGTTGTGCCGCCGACTTTGAAGTCCTCGAGTTTTTCCAGATAGCCATTGTCGATCAGGAATCGTGGCTCGCGTTCGGCGACCCTCATCCGGCACCACAACTCGGGCACGAGCATGCTGTTATCGTGGTCGACCCGATACTTCGGGCCGATGAATCCGGCCGCTGTCGTGAACCCCGAATTGTGCGTCAGGATGGCCGATACCATCGCGTTGTTCACATCGATCACGCCCGGCAGCGCGTTGAACGGGCCTTTCGTCAGCGCGCCTTCGCTGCCGAATCCGGTGGTCGCGGGCGACTTGCCGGTCAGGCTGCAGATCATGTCCATGAATAATTCGGGCAATTCCTGATAATGAATCGGGTTGTAAACGGCCAACGGGGGAATGCCCGCTTTATGATCGGCAGGACTGTTGCGCCGTCCCGAAAGCACGGCGTTCACCGTGAACTGCACCGGAAGGTCGGGAGGGATTTCGCGCGCGAGGCGCGTCCCGGCTTCCGCGATGTAGCTGTTCCGCGGATTCGTCAGGTCAGGCCGCTTCTGCAGATAGCGGGGGTTCTTCGTGGGGCTTCCGTCGACGATTCTCGAATGCGCCGATGACACTACGAAGCTCGGGTGCGGGCTTTCCAGAAACTCTGTCAACAACCGCTTCACCGGCGCCGTGTACTTATCGAATTCCACTACTTCATCGACGATTGCGCCCACTTCCGCCACCGAGAGCGGCGCGAAATTCGAGATGAAGAGGTCTGGCGACGACAT
>DATAZF010000073.1:0-14945 GCA_036272235.1 Bryobacteraceae bacterium
AGGCCGGCTCGGTGGAATCAGACCTGGTGGGGGCAGACCTTGAGCCTGCCCCTTTACGTCTTCCGCGCGATCGGTTAGTGGCGGCCATCGCCATTGTTGCCATTCCCTCCATCGTCGCTCTCACCCTCGACTTCGAACGCATACACTTTGTTGTTCGTGACGCCGGGTGAGATCTTCTTGTACCCGGAACCCCAGTACACCGTGCCATCCACGATCGAAGGACCATCGATCACGGACCCGCCGCTCGGGAACGCCCAGAGGATCTGGCCGGTGCGGGCATCGAGCGCGTTCATATTTCCGGAGTAGGAGGGCGCGAATACTACGTCCGCCGCGACGCTCACGGAACCCGTATCGATCGCTCCTGTTGGATCGGCGGTTTGCCAAAGGATCTTGCCCGTGTTCGCGTCGAGCGCAGACCATGCACCTCCGGTCGTGCTCGTGCCGTCGATCAAAGGATACGGTTTATGCGCGCCGTTCCCAATGGCGACGTATATCCTCTGACCATCCGTCGCTGTGCCCCATTCGATTCCGCCGAGCGTCGCGCCGGGACCGACCATGGAACTCCAGAGCAGCGCTCCGTTATCCGGATTGAAGGCCCAGTAGATCCCGCTCTTCTGCCCGAAGCCCACCATGTGATCCAGCAGGTTGGGACCGGAGCCGCTCAAATCGTAGTCGGGGCTGTTTGGCTCCGGACATGCCACCGGGTTCGGGTTGCTGATGCAAGCGACCGTCCAGACGTCGAGTCCCTGAACGCGTTTCGACCATTTGATCTGACCCGTTTTCAAATCGAGGGCGAGCGCAGTGTCGTAATGATCATCGGCCGCGAAGCAAGCTGTCTGCCCGGCTGGGTCCGACGCCGCAAGGCAATTCTTCACGTCCTGCGGGACCTCGTAATTGTTGCCCGTGCCCACGTAGAGTGACCCGCGCGCAGCGTCGATGGCCGGCGGCTGCCATATCGCGCCGCCGCTGTAGCCGTCGGGGCGGCCGCCGTTATCCGGCACCATGAATGTCTGCCAGAGAATTTTGCCTGTGTTGATGTCGAGCGCCACCATGCTGCCGCGAAAGCTGCAGCATGGATAGGCGGGATCGGTTGCGAGCGACTCTTCGCTCGAAGAGACGCCCACATATACCACGTCGTTCAGAAATACAGGCGAGCCGGTGATAATAGCCGAGGGATGTGAGTCGACCTGCGTAATCCACTGGAGCGCGCCGGTATGCCGATTGATGGACAAGATGCTGGCGCCGGCGTGAGGGGCGTCCCCACTTTGAATGTCGCCGATAATTACATCGTTGCCATGGATCGCGGGACTGACGCGCGCGAACGCGCCCGGCACGTGATCGTAGTCGCTGATCTCGTGCGACCAGATGAGAGCGCCTGTCTTCCGGTTTACCGCGTACAAATTACCTGCCCAGTCCGGAAAGTAGACCGCATCGCCGGCGACGGTGGGAGTGGCTGAGACATCGCTTCCTGTTGTAAAGACCCATGCGGGCTTGAGCGATTTGACATTTCCGGAATTGATTTTTGTCCGATTCGCGTTACGGGTGTTCTGAATATTCTGGCCGGCGATGGCCCAGGGGGGCCCGCCGTCTCTGTTGTTATTGTTTTGATCGTCGTCCTTTGCGGCGACCAACGAGCTGAATATGAGAGCGAGGGTACAGCCGTATGTGATCGAGTGGATATTCTTCATCACGCCTTATGTCTCCAATGCGGCATGCGCACAACCCGAGGCTAGAGGAAACGCCGGCGTATGTAGTTGCGGGGATGTAACCGCATTGTCAAAGCGTGGGATGACATCCAATCGAGCGGCTTAAGTGCAGACGATTTCGCACAGTCCCAGGCCGAAGAGTCGAACCTTCCTATCGCCCGGGCTGACAATCGAAATGTGGGCAAGGTTTGGATCGGCACTTCAGGATGGCACTACAAACACTGGCTCGGGCCATTTTATCCGCCAGCACTCTCCACGCCACGCATGCTTCGTTACTATACCGGCTACTTCGACACCGTCGAGCTGAACAACACGTTCTACAAGCTGCCGGCGCCAGCCAGTCTGTCAGCGTGGCGCGACTCGACGCCGGAGGGATTTCACTTCGCGGTCAAAGGCAGCCGCTTTCTCACTCATATGAAAAAGCTCAACAATGCCGAGGCAGGTCTGAAAAAGTTTCTCGATGCGGCTTGCATCCTGGGACCGAAACTTGGGCCGATTCTTTTTCAGTTGCCGCCAAACTGGGAAATCAATCTGGAGCGCCTGGACGCATTCCTCGCGCTTCTGCCGCGCGGTGTTCGTTGTGCTTTCGAATTCCGGAACGCGACGTGGAATATACCCCGGACTTACGAACTCCTGACTCGCTATCACGCAGCGTATTGTATCTACGATCTGGCCGGATATTTATCGCGGATTGAGATCACAGCCGATTTCACTTACGTGCGCCTGCATGGCCCGGGAGGAAAGTATCAGGGAAGTTATTCCAACGCGGCGCTGCAGGAATGGGCACGAAAGATCAGCGACTGGCAGAGGGCGCTGTCAGCCGTCTACGTCTACTTCGACAATGACGATTCCGGGCATGCGCCGCGCGATGCTCTCCGCCTTCGTGAGTTGGCCTGTCCGAATCGGCCCCTGCCGCGATCGCCTCTCCATAGAGCCGGCGGATTAGCACGGCCAATGGAATAGCTCGTGCTGCGGATCACCCAGAGGTTTTCAGTCTTCATGCAGCGAAATCTATCGTCCTTGTGCGCCGGTTTTCTGTTGACGTGTGCGTTTGGTGCTTTATTGCCCGCTCAATCGATCACTTCCGGAGATATAACCGGTACGGTCACGGACCCCACGGGTGCAGCCGTGCCCAACGCTTCTGTGGCTTTAACAAATATCAATACGAATGCCTCCCAAATGACCACGACGGGCGGCAACGGAACGTACCGTTTTGCTTTTCTTCCATCCGGCACTTACAAGATCAACATCACAGCCACCGGCTTCCGTGCGCAGGAACAACGCAATCTGACTGTTACTGCAGGGCAGCCGACTCCGGTCAACGTGCAACTTTCGCTTGCCGGCGAGCAGCAGACCGTGAATGTAGTCGAGACATCCTCCGCGCTGCAGACGGAAAACGCCGACGTGGGGACGTCCTTCAACCGCGAGATGGTCCAGAACCTCCCCAATCCCGGCGGCGATATCACCTATGTGGCGCAGACCGCGCCCGGCGTCGTTATGAATACGCAGGCCGGTTATGGCAACTTCGTCGCGGATGGGATGCCCGGCACCTCAAACCTCTTCACCATCAATGGGCAGAATTCCAACGATCCGTTCTTCGGCATCAACAGCAGCGGTGCTTCCAACCTCTTGTTGGGCTCGAACGATGTTCAGGAAGCTAATGTCATCAACGGCGCTTACTCTGCGCAGTACGGCCAATACGCGGGCTCTCAGGTCACTTACATCACGAAATCGGGAAGCAATGCCTTTCACGGTAATGCCATCTACATGTGGAACGGGCGTGCTCTGAACGCGAATCAGTTCTTCAGCAATCAGGCCGGCCAGCCGACGCCATTCAACAATTTCAATCAGTGGGCGACGAGCGTGCAGGGTCCCATCTGGAAGAACCGTACATTTTTCGATGTCGATTATGAAGGCCTGCGCAATGTGCTGCCGACTGCCAGTACTCTGACGTTGGTGCCAAGTCCGCAATTTCAGGCCGCGACGCTGGCGAACCTTGCGGGAAACGGCCGGGCCGCCGAGATTCCCTTTTACAATCAGATTTTCAATATTTACAACAATGCGCCGGGTGTCGGCGCGGCTGTGCCTGTAGCCCAAAACGGCGGTTGTCAGGATTTCACCGGCCTGCCCGCGGGCGTGCCGTGTGCCCTGCAGTTTCGCACCACACCTCCGAATACGAACAAGGAATACCAGTGGTCCGCGCGCGTCGATCACAACATCAGCGACAAAGACCGCGCTTACGTTCGTATTCTGCGCGACAACGGATTCCAGCCCACTTTTACGAGCCCGTTCGGCCCGACCTTCAACGAGCAAAGCACACAGCCGCAGATGTCTGGCCAACTATCCGAGATTCACACCTTTGGACCGAACACTGTGAACCAGTTCAGCGGATCCACCCTCTTCTACTCCGCAACATTCGCGCCGACCGATGCGGCCGGAGCCCTCGCGGCGCTGCCGACTTTCGTCGGCCTCTCGGGGTCCCCTTTTTCAACCGTCGGCGCATGGGGGGAGCCACCTTTTCCCCCCGGTTTCTTCTTCCCGCAGGGAAGGCGCACATTCCAGTATCAGGTGATGGACGATTTTTCGCATGTCGTCGGCAAGCACACGTTTCGCGCCGGCGTGAGCTGGCTGCATGACAACATCACCGATCTCGATTTTGAAGCCATCGGTGGGCCGATTCACGGATCGATCAACACCACCCTCACGGACTTCTTCAACGGAGGCGGCCCGAGCACTTCGCTGACGCAGGCGTTTCCTTCCTCCCCTCAACAGGGTCTCCGCTTCAACACCCTTGCCGGTTATCTCGCCGACGACTGGAAGGTCAGCAACCGGTTGACGGTTTCGCTGAATCTCCGGCTGGAGAACTATGCCAATCCCACCTGCGAGACCGACTGCTTCGCGCGCCTGACAAACGCCTTCACAGGCATTGCCAACCCGAACGCGGCGACGCTCCCTTACAACCAGTTGATCGTTTCCGGACAGCATAACGCCTACCCCAACACCCAGACCGTTGTCTGGGAACCGCGCGTCGGGATCGCCTGGCGTCCGTTCCAGAACGACAGAACCGTGATCCGCACCGGCTTCGGAATCTTCGCGGATGAACTGCCCGGCGGTCTTGCGGAAAATGCCGCGTTCAACTCACCGGGCTTCAACGCGTTCACTCTAGGAAATGGTGCAATCGCGCCGGGCGTCCCTGGAAGCCTGTTCACTACGGCGTCGCAGGCCAATCAGGCTCTGCTCTCGCAATTCCAGTCGGGCGGCAGCTTCCAATCCATTTCGCAGACTGTTCCCGGTTTCGTGCCGCCGAGTTTTTACTCTTTCCCGGATACGTTCCACCAACCGACTTACTATAAGTGGAACTTCGAAGTGCAGCAGCAACTCGCGCGTAACATGGTTCTCTCGTTGAATTACTCGGGCATGCACGGCGCTCACATTCCGATATCCGATCAGGGTCTGAATGCTTATTGCCCGACGAGCGTATGTCCCGGCGGTTTCGCCGGCTTGCCCACAACGGCGCCGAACCCCGCGTTGGGGACAGTATTCCAATACCTGTCTGCGGCCAACTCCAGCTACAACGGCCTGACTGCCAGCCTCCAGCGGCGAATCACCGCCGGGCTGAATTTCAGCCTCAACTACACGTGGAGCCACGCGCTCGACGACGTCTCCAACGGTGGGATCGAAAATCTTCCGTTCGGCATTCTGGATACGAACCCCAGCGTTACGACACCCCAGAACCCTTTCGACATTCGGAGCAATCACGGCAACGCCGACTATGACGTCCGGCACTACCTGAGCGCGAATTTTGTCCTGACGGATATGTTCCGCCACGCGGGATTTCACTATGGCCCGAACCGGGTCTTCGGTGGTTGGACGCTGGCTGGCAACCTCTTCCTGCGTAGCGGGCTACCCTTCACCGTGATCGACAACAGCGCAGGCGCTGCGTTGGCCGGCTTCAATTACGCCAACACGGTTTTCGCGTCGCCATTATCGTTACTGTCGCCCGACTGCACGAATGCCGTGAATACCCCCTGCCTCAGCACGTCGCAATTCGCGCCGGCGGCCAGCGGCACGCCGACTGGCTTCGGGACCGGAAGCCGGAATTCATTCCGCGGTCCGCACTTCTTCGATGTCGATCTCGGACTAATGAAGGATGTTGCGATCACCGAGCACGTGACGTTCTCCTTCGGCGCGCACGCTTACAATCTCTTCAACCATCCGAACTTCGACCAGCCCGTCGCCGATATTTCGAACCCGCAGTTTGGGTCGATTATTGCTGCGGTTGGTCCGCCGACAAGTCTGTTGGGTTCGTTCGTCGGCGCGGGCAGTTCACCGCGCTTTGTGGAGATCAAAGGCCAGGTCCGATTTTAAGCCTGGGAAGATTTCGAGTGAAGCATCTGCGGCAGGTTGGCAACCGGTTGGCCGATTGTAAATCCGTCTGGATCGTTATTTCGAAAACGGACCAGCGGATTTTACCAACCCGGTGCAGGATGATTACACTGGAGCGATCGCTTAGCCTGCGGTTCTGAAGAGTCCACTACTTTCTGCCCGGCGCAGCAACGGGTTTCTCCACCGCCATAGCCACCGCCTCGACCTTCATGCCTTCCCGGACCGCATCCCCCGGCCTCGGAATGATCGTCTCGCCGTCCGACAGACCGCTCAGCACTTCTATCTTGTCGCCGTAGTCGCGGCCCACTTGTATTGCCTGAAAGTGAACCGTCTGGTCCGGCTGCAGCACGGCAACCTTGGTTCCGTCCGCTTCCACCTGCAACGCATCGCCGGGCACGAGTACCGGCGTTGATGTCCGGGCGTCGCTCATCTGCACCTGCGAATACATCCCCGGCAGCAATGCGCCATCCGCATTCGGAACCTGAATTTCGACCAGCATCGTGCGGCTCGCGGGATCGAGAGCATTCGCGGTCCGCGAAACCGTGCCGGTGAACACGCGGCCCGGTAAGTTTGATACTTTCAGATGCGCCGCCTGACCGATCCGGATCGAGCTGGCGTTGCTCTGCGGCACGTTGACATAGGTCCGAAGCGTTCCCGTTTGCGCGATGCGGAACAGCAGCGTATTCCCCGTGCTCACCAGAGCCCCCACATCCACATTGCGCTGCGTGATGACGCCGGAGAACGGCGCCTTCACGATACGATAACCCTGCACTTCGTCGATGTGCGCGACGTTGGCTTCCGCCTGCGCCACGTTGCTTCGCTGCGCCGCGACGGCCTTTTCAAGCGAGTCCACACCGGCCACCTGGGCCTGATATTGCGCCTGATACTGATCGTTTTCCTGCTTCGAAACGCCGCCGCGCGCGACCACTTTGCTCCAGCGCTCCGCGGTGATCCGAGCCAGCTCCATGTTGGATTTGCCCTGCACGAGATTCGCCTGCGCCTGGTCGAGCGCCGACCTCGCCTGTTGCAGCGCCGCCTTCACCTGACGCACTTGTTCGTCGAGTTCCGGCGCGGCGATCTCTGCCAGAGGCTGCCCGTTTTGCACGCGATCCCCGATATCGACAAGACGTTTTGCCAGATAGCCGTCGGTCCGCGCCAGAATTGGAGCTTCCGTGATCGCCTGAATATTCCCCGGCAGGTCGAGTTCACTCATCGCCGAAGCACGGCCCACGCGCATGACCTCAACGCGTGTCAAGGCGTGCGCCTGCTCGGAAGCTTCGCTGCGGACCAGCGTTTCCCGTGCGCGCAACGGCACGTACCCGGCGAAAAAGGCCGCGACGACCAGCACCGTCACAACTAATCCCAGCCCCCAGATCGCCGCGCTTGACGGACGCCATGTGTTCGCGGCAGGCGTGCCGTGCTGCGGATTTTTTTTCGCCTGCTGCTGATGCTCCTGCAACTGCCGCCGCAGGGATTCTACTTCCTCGCGGAGTTTCAGTGCCTCGGCTTCAGCTTCTTCAGATCCGTGTTCCGTGTATCGCATCAGACTCCGATGTGCCCTCCCGCTCTGCTTCGACGAGCTGGTTTTCGTAATCCACGGGGGGCTTGACTCGCAGGTAGCTATATATTATCGGAACAACAAATAAGGTCGTCACAGTGGCGAACGCGAGCCCTCCGATTACGGCGCGGCCGAGCGGTGCGTTCTGCTCTCCACCCTCGCCCAGACCCAGCGACATTGGCAGCATGCCGAGAACCATGGCAGTCGCCGTCATCAGGACGGGCCGGATGCGCGCCTCGCCCGCCGCCAGCATTGCCACGCGCGCCGAAGGCATGAAGCTGCGTTGATCGTTCGCGAACGTAACCATCAGAATGCTGTTGGCGGTTGCGACGCCAACGCACATAATTGCGCCCATCAGGGAAGGCACGCTGAGTGTGGTGCCGGTCACAAACAGCATCCACAGGATTCCCGCCATCGCGCCTGGCAGCGCGGTCAGAATAATAAAGGGATCGACCCACGACTGGAAATTCACGGTCATCAGAAGGTAGACGAGCACGACCGCGAAAATCATGCCGAGGCCGAGGCGCAGGAACGACGCCCGCATGGTCTCAATTTGCCCGCGCAGATTCAACGTGACTCCGCGCGGCAGATGTCCTTCTTCGTCGTGGACGATCTTCTCGACCTCCCCTCCAACGCCTCCCAGATCGCGCCGCGCCACATTCGCATAAACATCGAAAACCGGCGCGATGTTGTAGTGGTTGACGATCACCGGAGTGTAGCCGCGATTGACCGTCACAAGGTTGGAAAGCAATTGCGCGTTGCCCGAGATCGCTCCCGGATTTCCGTACGCCTGCGAAGTTCCGCTGGGTGACGCGCCTACGGAAGCGTTGCCCGGGATCGCGGCGCCGCCCGGCGTTGTCGTATTGAGGCCGCCGACTGCGACCGAGATGGGCGTCCGCAGCAGCGCATCGAGCGAGTTCACTTTATATTGGGGCGTCTGGATACCCACGTTATAGTTCACGCCATTCGACCAGTTCACCCAGAAGTTCGGCGCCACCGTACCGTTGCCGCTGAGAGAGATCAGCATGTTGCCGGTAACGTCGCGTTCGGTCAATCCCAGTTCGGCGGCCTTGACCCGATCGACATCCAACCGGATCTCCGGCTGGTCCACAACCTGATGCACATGCACGTCGACCGCGCCCGGAATATGCGCGATCCGCGCCGCAAGGCTTTCCGCGATCTTGTAGTTACCCGCCGCGTCCCGCCCGGAAACCTGCAGGTCGATTGGCGCGGGCAGCCCGAAGTTTAATATCTGGCTGGTAATGTTCGCCGGCTGAAAAAAGAAAACCGTATCGGGAAATTTTCGGCCCAGAATGTGCCGTAGCTTTACTTCATAGCCCGGCGTAGGCGCATGTTTGTCCTTCTTCAACGAAACCAGGATCTCGCCATCGGCGGACGAAATCGTCGGAATATCGCCCTGCGCGAGACTGCCCCAGCTGTTCGGGATGCCGATGTTGTCGATAATCGTATCCATCTCGCTTGCTGGAATCACGTTGCGGATTTCGTTCTCAATCAGCGCGAACCGGCGCTCGGTCTCTTCGATGCGGGTACCGGCGGGAGCGCGCGCGTGAAGCTTGATCTGGCCGGAGTCGACCGTCGGGAAAAAATCTTCACCTACCAGCGCCGCGAGACCGAGGGACGCGATCGAAAATGCCATGAAGGCCGTAAGCACGCCTGCCCGATGCGTCAGCGACCAGTCGAGCAGCCCCACATAACGGCGCCGGAGGGCTTCGAACGCGCGATTGAACAGGTGATGGACACGCCAGAAAATACCTTTACCGGCAATCTCCTCCCCTTCGTGGCGATACATCTCCAGTTCTTTCGCCAGCAGGAAATTCGCCATCGTCGGAACCAGCGTGCGCGACAGCAGATACGAGGCCAGCATCGCGAAAACGACCGCCATCGCGAGGGGCGTGAACAGATACCGTGCGGCGCCCGTAAGCAGCAGCACCGGCACGAATACGATGCAGATCGCCAGCGTCGACACGAACGTCGGGACCGCAATCTGCGCGCCGGCATCTATCACCGCTCGCACCAGCGGCTTGCCCATCGCGATGTTGCGATGCGTGTTCTCGATCGCGACCGTCGCATCATCCACCAGGATTCCGACGGCGAGCGCGAGCCCGCCCAGCGTCATGACGTTGATCGTCTCTCCGAGCAGGCTCAGAATACTGAGCGAGGCCAGAATCGACAACGGAATTGAAATACACACGATCAGCGTGCTGCGCCAGCTTCCCAGAAAGAGCAGGATCATCATGCCGGTCAATCCCGCCGCAATCAGCGCTTCCCGCTCCACGCCCTGAATCGACGAGCGCACAAAGATCGATTGGTCGGCCAGCGTCGTGACATTCAACTCCGGCGGCAGCGTTTTCAGAATCTTTTTCAGCTCGCTCTGCACGCCGTTGACGATATCGAGTGTCGAGGCTTTGCCCGTGCGGGTCACCGTCATCAGGACGCCCCGGTTGCCGTTCGTGCGGACGATGTTGTTCTGCACCGAAAAGCCATCGCGCACCTGGGCGACATCTTTGATATAAACCGGCGCGCCATTCACCGTCTTGATCGGAAGATTGTTCAGCTCGTTGAGAACCAGCGGACTGCTGTTGACCTTGATGTGATATTCCGTCTCGGCCAGCTTTGCCGTGCCTGTGGGAAGGATCAGGTTCTGCAGTGTCAGAGCGTTCGACACATCGACCGGCGAGAGCTGTTTGGCGTAGAGCTCGTCGAGATTCAGATCGACCATCACGGAGCGCGACTTGCCTCCGAATGGATAGGACACGTTGGCGCCCTGCACGGTGCCCAGCGGTGTCCGGATGAAATTGTTCCCCAGATCGAAGATGTCCTGCTCGCGCAGGGTCTTGCTGGAGAGCCCGAGTTGCAGCACAGGAACGCTGGCGGCGTCGAATTTCAGCACGTTGCCGGGGAACATCCCGGGCGGCATTTGCCGCACCGCGCTGGTCATCTGAGCCGTCACCTGTGCGACGGCCATATCGATCAGCACGTTCGGATGGAAGTAAATCTTCACCACCGCAATGCTGTTGTACGATTGCGACTCGATGTGCTCGATATCGTTCACGTTCGAGGTCAGGCCGCGCTCGAAATTCGTGACGACGCGCTTCTCCATTTCGTCCGGCGACAGGCCGCCGTACTGCCAGAGCACGCTGACGATCGGGATATTGATGTAAGGAAAGATGTCGACCGGCATCGTCACGATCGCCGTACCGCCGAGAATGGCGATCAGAATCGCCATCACGACGAATGTATAGGGACGGCTGAGAGCTAACCGGAGTATCCACATAAGTGCCTGCTTTTGGGCTTCAGTATATCGTCCGAGTAAGCAACTGCAGAATGTAGGGCAGATGGCATCCAGGATCGCGTCCTGCGGGCGATTGGCAAGCGCCCGCCCCGATGTCTTCTACCACAACTTGCACTGCTGCGCTGCCGGCCGCACCATGGGGTCGCCCGGCTTGCATTGAAACGCCCGATGAAACTCCGGCATGTTCTGCAAGGTCGCTATTGCCCGGTATTTCGAAATCGGATGGTTGTTCGTATTCACCTGCAGCCGCAGCGCCTCCTCGCGATACTGTGTGCCCCACACGCGTGCGTAAGCAATGAAGAAGCGCTGGTCCGGCGTGAATCCATCCATCGCGGGCGGCTCGGGCTTGCCCTCGAGTGATTTCCGGTACGCCTTATACGCAACCGAAATGCCGCCCAGATCGCCCAGCGCTTCACCCAGCACCTGCTTGCCGTTGTGATGCAATCCACCTTCGACGTCGAGCTTGTTGAACTGGTCGACCACGCACCCGGTCCGTGTGTCGAATTTCGCGCGGTCGTCCTGGGTCCACCAGTTCTTCATCGCTCCCGTTGCGTCGAACTTCGATCCGCCATCGTCGAACTGATGGCCGATCTCGTGGCCAATCACCGCGCCGATCGCGCCGTAATTTGCCGCGTCGTCCCCCTGCATGTCGAAGAACGGCGGCTGCAGTATCCCCGCGGGAAAAACGACTTTGACTTCCGCCTGGCTCGAATAGGCGTTTACAGTCGGCGCGGTCATATTCCACTTTCCGCGATCCACCGGCTTGCCGATCTCCGCGATTTCCCCCCGCTGGCTGTAGATCCACGCGGCCCGCACGTTTTCGAAAAACGTCTTGCGGTCGATCTTCATTGAGGCATAACTGCGCCACGAGTCGGGGTAGCCGATCTTGATCTGTAGCGCATTGAGTTTCCGGATGGCGCTCTTCTTCGTTTCGGGCTGCATCCAGTCGGATTGCTCCAGTTGCTCGCGCAGCGCGGCGCGCAGATTCTCGACCAGCACGCTCATCCGGTGTTTCGCCTGCGGCGGGAAGTATTTGTCGACGTAGGCTTTTCCCAGTGCATCGGTAATATCCAGGTCTACGAGGTTCGCGCACGTTTCCCAGCGCGGCTGCTGCTGTTGCGTTCCGGCAAGGACCGTGCCGCTGAAATGAAAAGACTCGTCCACGAAAGCCCTGGAAAGGTAAGGCGCCCAGACAGCAATTGTGCGCCACCGCAGCCAGACCTTCCACGTATCGAGCGGAGCCGCCGTCAGCTGCTGGTTGAACTTTCGAACCGCTTCCGGTTCCGAAACGTTGATGGCGGTGGCTTCCGGCAGACCCGTGTCATGGAACAAGTGCACCCAGTCGAAATCCGGCGCCAGCGCGCGCAGACCCGCCAGATCCATCGGGTGATAAGTCTTCTCCGGATCGCGCCGTTCCGCGATAGTCATCTGCGGTTCGGCCAGCGCGGTTTCAAAACCAAGCACGACCTTCGCCTCGTCAGCTGCTGCGGCCTGCGGAGTACCCGCCAGTTCCAGCGTGGCCCCGACGTGTTCGAGGAATGCCGCTCGAATCTGCCGCGACTTCTCGTCATCGCGAAAATAATAATCGCGATCGGGTAGCGAGAGCGCCGGCGCGCCGCCCCCGATTCCGGCAATCACCCGGTCGGGATTCTTCCTGTCCTGCGTCGAGGTCAGCCGGAATGGCCCCACCACCGCCGCCGCGCTGGTGCTGAGACCAGGCCGCGGTGTGTGCTGAAAGTATTCCAGCGCGGCGTTCAGATCCTTTACGGATTGGATCGCCGCAATGCGGTCGAGATCCGGCTGCAATGGCTGAAGCCCCCGCGCATCGATTGCGGCGGTATCCATGCAGCTCGCATAGAAATCGCCCATCTTGCGCCGGTCGGTGCCGGCCTTCGCGGCCGATTCGTCCTTCGCGGCTTCGAGGATGGTCCGGATGCGCTCGCGGTTGGCATCGGATAAGACGCCGAACGTGCCCCAGCTCGCCTTATCCCCGGGTATCGGATTCTTGTCCAGCCACGTGCCATTTACGTACCGCCAGAAATCCGTGCAGGGTTTGCACGTCGTATCCATATCTTCGGGGTGAATGCCGCTTCGCGGAGCGGTATTCTGGCCCGAAAGTGCGGCTGCAAACAGAAGAATCCACAGCAAGTGGCGGAAACGCATGTTCAATGGTAGCGCCGCGCACGCAGATGGAGGGTTACCTCTTGATTCACTGTCGATCCGAAACGCCTGGTGCGATTCGGACGAAGATCGATTCAGCGACAGCTCGAATCTCCGGCGCAACTCGGCGCAAATACTTCGAACTGCCCGCCTGAACGGCGCGCACAGTTCCGTACGAAGGCCTCCGGAGATGCTCAAGGATTGCTGAATAAAGCCGCTCGACGAACCTCAATTCGTCGCCGCGGTCTCAAGACTTCGCCAGAAACGGGCGGCCTCTGTCTTGCGATCGAAGAAGTTATCGCTTTCGACGACCTGACCCGTCACATTCAGCTCTACTGCCCTCCGACCGTAGGGCAACTCTGGCGCTAAGCTACCTGAAAATAATTGTCTACCGCTTTACCTGATCCACATCCACGTCAAGATTATGCCCGATCCGGAAGCCATACAAGCCATCCGTGTGGACCTTGCTCTTCGGCAGTCGCGTAACCTCGGTCCCGTTGACCGTGAAAATCACGTTATCGCCCTGCACCTGAATCCCAAGCGTATTGGTCTGCTTTCCGTCGTTCCCCTGCTTGACGATCACTGGATTCGCGGTCCAGTTCACAACCGTCGTGGGCCGCGCGTTGCCTTCCCGATTCGCCACGAAGTATTCGCCCTGGTTCCGGACCAGAAAATAGCTGTAAGTCTGCTTGTCGCCGCCGAGATCGCTGCCGCCGATCATCAAGCCATAGGAAATCGGATGGGAAGGCGCCGCGAGCTGTTTCAACCGAGCCGAAAAGGTGTAGTTGCCCGTCTTCGTCCACGCACCGTTATAGAACGTCCCCGCCGGACCCATTACAAAATGGTCAACATCCCCGGTCTGGCTGAACTTGATCTGCTCTGGCCCGCCTCGGTCCGGACGAACACTCCAGCCTGCGGGAAACTTACCGCCGGCAACGGCGCGGTCGGGGTCGTTATCCTGGGCGCCTGCCGGAATTGCCAAAGCGGCAGCGCAGACAAGGGCGCAAATAGCGACGCGGCGCGTGGGATAAAACTGGTCAGAAATTCTCATTATCTTTTCTCTCTCTTTGCCGTCAAGTATATAAAACGCCCTCCGCGCCTATGCGCGCCAGCGCTGCGAGAGAGCCGGAACAATCGCGCCCCCGATGTTCGCAATCGTCGCATCCGGGAACGGTGGACGTTCCGCTCGCCGGTCGAGTGCCCGGACCAGCGCCACGACGAAACGGCCCGCCGCCCGGATTTGCGCACTGAAGGGATGACGGGCCGTCCGGCCATTGGCTCTGACGACAAGTACCGTCACGTCGTCCTCTGAAAGGTTTGCGGGATGTGTGGCCGAAATTTCTTTCAGCAGCCCGTCTATCGGACCGCGCATCCCCGGTGCTCCGAGCTGCTGGACAAGCTCCAGCAGTCCCGCTTCGCCCAGGACCATCCCCTCGGCGTCACGGGCTTCAATCAGAGCGTCGGTATAGGAAAGCAGGCAGTCGCCGGGATCAAGCTCGACGTCGAAATTCTCATACTCCGCGAGCGCCACCCAGCCCAGCGGGAGATTACGAACCGGCGGACCCGCCCCCTTGCTTAGCAGACTCCATTGGCGTTCGGATGCGCGATAGATCAGGGGCCGGGGATGCCCCGCGTTGCAGACCGTAAGCCGGCGCGTGGGCGCGAAGAATGTCGCTACGATCGCGGTGGCGAAAGCGCCTTCCTCCGACAACTCGGTGAACTGCCGGTTGAGAAGCCGGACAAATTCCGCCTGATCGAGGCGATTGACGAAGCGGCGCATGAGTGTCCGCAAACTGGTGGCTGTGTCGGAAACCGCCTGCCC
>DATAZF010000074.1:0-6469 GCA_036272235.1 Bryobacteraceae bacterium
ATCCGTGTTGTTGAAACCAGGCGCAAACTGTTTCGGATTGGCCGGGTCGCGTGTGACCTGCTCGAAATCGACGAAGGCGTCGAAATTGCCGGGCGTGCGGATGAACGTATTCAGCGCGGTCCGCATGACTTCGCCTTCCTCGCTCGAATAGCTGGCGCCGCTATACGGTGTCAGCGTGCAGCCGATCACCTTAATGCCGTGGGTGTGCGCGCGTTCGATCATCTGGCGCATGGCGCCGATCAGAGCATCCGAGCTGATGGTGCCGTTGCGGGCGCCGAGGCCGATGTCGTTGATGCCTTCCATGATCATGACCCACTTCACGCCTGCCTGCGCGATCACGTCACGGTCGAAACGAGCCAGAGCGCTGACCCCGGCGCCGTCGCCGAGGACGCGATTTCCCGAGATGCCTTCATTGATGACTGCGATCTTCGCCGTCGCCGGATTGGCCTGCAAACGCGCCGCGAGAACGCTGGGCCAGCTGCGATCGGTGTTGGCCGTGGAAGTCGCTCCGTCCGTAATCGAATCTCCGAAGGTGACGATGGCGGCTGCATCGGCCGGGGCCGTCACATCGATTCCGGAGACCCAGTACCATGCCTGCGATGTCGTGGCGTCGGCGATCTGCGGCGCAGCGGTGAAATCGCCTTCTTTCGAAATGTACGTCGTGTGGAGCCCGAGAGAGTGCACGCTCGCCAGGCCGGTTTCGCCGGGAACGAAAACGCTGACCGCGAGATCGGTGAGCTTCGGCGCATTGAGTTCGACCGTGTCGCTCAGCACCTCAGCGCCTGCCGGGACCATCACGGCAGTCTTGCCGTTAAAGGTCAGGGGGCGGTCGGAGCCGGGCACGATCGCCGAATCCATACTCCGCAGCGCGATGTGCGCCGCGCCGATCTGCAGCGGCATGGCGCCAAACACGTTCGAGAGATGGACGCGCAAACGGTTGCCGCCAAGGCTCGTGCGCACGATCATGCGCAGGGTCTGATTCTGAAAGCTGCTGGGCGGGGGCGCCGGCCGTGGAGCCGCGGGGGGCGCTGAAGGCGCAGACGGCACTGCGGCCGCATTGGCCGCCGGGGCTGGACCCCGTCCGCGGCCTGGACCAATGGCGCGGGGCTGCTGTTCCGCCGCAGCCCACGTGGCCACCCAGTGCGTGTCCCCTGCGGAGCTGGCAGACGAACGCTGCGCCATTACGGCCTGTCCGAAAAGGATGAGGGAAAATGCGGCAATCGATGCCGCGCGAATCGGATGGATCATGGAAAGCGTCAACCTCCTGAATACTTCCGTTTTGCAACTATTGCATCATAGCGCAGGCCGCTATACTGAACCGAATGGCTGCGGCGGATTCACTGACGCGCCAGGCAAAGGCATTCATTGCCTGCAGCGATGTTATAACCGAACTGCTTACGATGCAACGGCGTCCGCGGGATACGCGTGAACCGGAATGCTCGCTCGCGGAATTGCGAATGCTCGCGGCTCTTGGCAGGAAGCAGCCGGTCACTATGACCGAGCTCGCGGACGCGCTGAAAGCCCCTCTGAGCACTGCGACCCGAACCGCCGACAAACTGGTGAAGAAGGGGTTCGTCGAACGGCGGCGCGCCAGCGGAGATCGCCGTGTGGTCGAAGTGGAGTTCAGCCGGCGCGGGCGAGAAATCAACCGGTTCGTGGCGCGCGGCCGGCTTGCCGTCGTCCGCAAGTTGCTCGGCGCGATGCCGGCGCCGGAGCGCGCCCGTTTGATCGATGGTTTGAGTATGATGCTGGCAGCGAGAGAGGCGCCATGAAAACTACCGCGCTATTAATCCCGGTGCTGGCTTGCACGCTCTATGGGGCCTCCGCTGCGCCGGTGAACTGGACGGCCGCTGAAGATCACCGGAACATGATGGACCAGCTCGGAGTCAAGGCATTGCGTCCGGGCCCCAGCGGAAACGAAAGCGCATCGAACCACGCGAACTACGACGAGGCGGCGGCGAATCCTTATCCGAGTCTGCCGGAAGTGCTCGCGCTGAAGAACGGCAGTAAGGTCACGACCGCAAGGATGTGGTGGGACCAGCGGCGTCCTGAAATCGTCGAAGACTTCGACCGCGAAGTTTTCGGGCGTGTTCCAAAGAACGCAGTCGGAGTGAAGTGGACTGTCACGAATACCGTAAGTGCAACCGTCGGACCCTACGGCGTCACGGCGAAGGAGATCGTCGGACATGCGGATAACTCGGCGTATCCGGATATTAATGTCGACATTCAGATGGCTTTGGTCGTTCCGGCGAACACGAAGGGGCCGGTTCCTGTGATGATGATGTTCGGCAATGGGCTGCTGCCGGGCGCCGGCAGAGCAGGACGCGGCCCCGCGCCGGGTGACGATCCCCCTTCAACGCAACAATTGATCGCGGATGGCTGGGGCTACGTTTCGATCAGCCCGACGAGCGTTCAGGCAGACAATGGCGCGGGACTGACCAAAGGCATCATCGGCCTTGTCAATAAAGGCCAGCCCCGCAAGCCGGATGACTGGGGTGCGTTGCGCGCATGGGCGTGGGGTGCGTCGCGGGCGCTTGACTATCTGGAAACGGATGCCTCCGTCGATGCAAAACACGTCGCATCGAAGGCGTTTCACGTTATGGGAAAGCCGCGCCGGTGACGATGGCCTTCGATACGCGGTTCGCCGTCGTCCTCGTCGGATCGTCGGGCCGAGGGTGGCGCCAAGCTGCATCGGCGCAACTGGGGCGAGGCGGCCGAGAACCTGACCGGCACCGGCGAATATCACTGGATGGCGGGGAATTTCCTGAAGTACGGCGCATCGGAAGCGACGTTCGGCAGTAAGACACCCGGTGATTTACCGGTCGATGCGCACGAGTTGATCGCGTTGTGCGCGCCGCGTCCAACTTTCATCAGCTATGGCGTACCGGAGAAGGGCGACGCGAAGTGGCTGGATCATCAGGGCAGCTATATGGCTGCGGTCGCCGCCGGTCCGGTGTTCCGTCTGCTCGGTGCGAAGGACTTGGGAACGTCGGACAATTACAGGACTGAGAAAATGCCGGCCGTAAACGTGAGCATGCTCGATGGCCAGTTGGCGTGGCGGCAGCATGATGGCGGGCATACCGACGGCCCGAACTGGAAGTACTTCATCCCCTGGGCCGACAGGAATCTCGGACACAAGTCGCCCGCGCAATAAGAGTCGGCCCTCAGTTCCCGAGAGGTTTCTCCTCCATATGGTCGATCACGACCACGGGAAGCATCCGCTTGCGCATTTCCAGTTTCAGGCCAAGTTGTTTGCCGATCGCGTCCGCGAGGGATAACGCGCCGGACGGTTCTGAAGCCACCGCCGCACCGGGACCAGCATCGGTCGCCGGGCCCGCAGCGCCCAGCATCCACGACGGCGTGAAACTCAATGTGAAGTCCCAACCGCCGTTCAGCCCGGTGGCATCCGCGACCGGGTAGGAAAAATTGTCCGGGGCGAGAGGCTGCAATTGCGACGCGAATTGCGCCATTGTTGTGTTCTGGCAAGAGATCAGTTCCGCCAGCCGTGGATTGATATCGCGCGGATCGTTCGCCATCGCGCGCGCCTCTTTGCAATTCGCGCGATTGGCCGGGTCCGCTTTCTTCATCTTCAATTCTTTCGGTTTCGCCGTCAGCACGTAAGCGTTGACGGGCCGGTCTTCGTTGTGGACCTTCATCTGGAAGCGTTCGATCAGCAGCGCGCGCAGCATCAGCCGGACATCGTCGTCAATGTAGCCGGCGCCCATAACCGGCGGTGAGTTGGTGTTGGTGGAAGCCTTCGCGTGGATATCAAACTTCGCCCCCTCCACCCATTTCGGGACCCCCGCGAACCGGTCGAGATGATCCCAGTCGATGTCCCACGCCGCCGCGAGCAGCACCCGCATATCCATCGCAATCGCTTCGAGGCCGCCTCCCGGCGTGACCTGCATGCCGCCGCCCGGCGCGCCCGGCTTGCTGGGTTTGAGATCGGCTACTTCAAATTCGAGCTCGCGGCGTGGCAGTTTTTGCGCGATCTCCGGCGCGTTGTCGGTCGGCTTCTCGTTCACACGGTCGATCACGAGAACCGGCGCCGGGGCTTTTTGCAGCGTCAATAAAAGGCCGAGTTGTTTCTCGATAGCGGCGAAGATTGTTGTGCGCTCCGCGCCGCCGGGCAAGACCTGCGATCGGGAATTCCATCTCAGATCGAAATCCCATGCGCCCTCGAGGCCGGTCGTGTCGACCACCGGATCGATCAGATAGTCCCGAGCGATTCCGTGCAGCCGCTCTGCGAACGCGGCCATGGTCATGTTGCGGCAGGAATAGGCAGTGCTGAAAGCCGAGCCAGCCGGTTGCGGCTGGTATTTACATTCCGGATTGCCGTCGCCCGCCGCCTGCGTGATTTTCGGCTTGCTCTTTCCGAGTGCCAGCGCGTAAGCCGGCAGAGGGCGGGTGTCCTTGTGGAGCACGAGCTTAAACCGGTCGGCGAGCAGCGACTGCAACATGAGCCGCACTGTTTCCGGTGACGACGCTGGAGGCGCTTTCGCCGCGATATCGAACCGGTCGAACTCCAGCCAGTTCGGACCGCCCAAAACCACCTGAGGGTCGACCCCCCAGGCGACGCGGATCATATCGAGCATCGTCGCCTTCCGCAGATCGTAGCGTGCGCCGCGCAGCACGCCGCCCGAGATGAACGTATAAGGATTCATCGCGGGCCCGCTCCGGTGGATTTCCGCCGCTTCAAATACCGGCCGTGTCTGCGCGAATAACCCAGGCGCCGCGAGGGCCAGACCGGCAAGAGTTCGGATAAGCAAGCTGGAATGACGAACGAAGCGCAAGCAATGATACAGGCTTGCAGGTTTTGCTCGATATTTGCCGTGCTACATCGCGCTACTTCCCATCCACCGAGAACGCGAGCATGACGTTCCCCGGCATGCCTCCCCACTGTCCGTACCCGGAGTTCACGAAGACCGTTCCAGCCACCACCGCTGGTCCGGCAGCATCCATCGAACCGCCATGCGCCGGTTCCCCGTTCACCGTTCGAAACTCGCTGTTCGTATCGGTGTCCCACAAGACGGCTCCCGTCTCGGTCGAATACGCGCGCAGGTGTCCGTCGACGGCGCCGGAAAAGACCGCTCCCGGGATTGCGGTTACCGCAGCGGATTGCGCTGGCGAGCAATCTGTCCGCGTCGGCGCGCATACCGCCGGCTTTGCGCTCCATACGACCTTGCCGGTCTTGAGATCCAACGCCGAGAGTCCGCCGCCCTTCTTCGGATCCAGCGTCAGCCGGAAACCCTGCGGCGATTTTGGATCCCGCACGGCGCCGATTCCGAGGTCCGAGATGGCTACATAAATGTCCCTGCCGTCGGAGGCTGAACCCCACTGGCTGCCGCCGAACGGCCCGCCTGTGCCCACGCGAGTCTGCCACAGGATCTCTCCTTTTCGATCCGGATCGATCGCGTGTACCATCCCCGACTTTTGCCCGATCACGAGCGCTCGTTTTCCCGCGCCCAGACTCACCAGGATCGGCGGCTGTCCGAAATCGAAATCGGAGCCGTGCACTTCCGGGCAGTTCCCTTTCAACTGCGGCGCACCGCATCCATTGTTGAACGCGTCGTTTTGCGTGAGTTGTCTGGACCACAGTAATTCGCCCGTCTTGAGGCTCATCGCGAGAATGGCATCGCTGGTGTTCGTCGGAGGATCCGAATAGTTGTCGCCCGTCCCGACATAAAGAGCTCCGAGCTGTTCGTCGATCGTCGGCGTCGACCACACGCCGGCGCCCGATGGGCCGTGCTCCTGCACGCCGGCCGGACTTTTTTGCGTGGCTTTCGCCGGTTCCGCGACGGTGTACGTCTGCCAGATCTTTTTGCCGGTCGCCGCATCGAGCGCTACCACGCTTCCGCGGGACGTGCAGCACTCGTACTTCGGATCGCCGGCCAGCGCCTCCTCGTACGATGCGAACGTCTGGTAAATCACTCCTTTGTAGAATCGCGCGGTGGCTGTCGCGAGCGTTGCAAAATGATCCACCGGGTGCTCCTTCCAAATCAAAGCGCCGGACTGCGCATTCAGGGCGTAAAGCGTGCCTCCGCTATCCGCGAAGAAGACGGCCGGCGTATCGCCGGCGGCGCCGATCGTCACGCCGGAACGAGCAGAGGTGGCCTGGAATCTCCAGTAGCTGCAGCCTGTGCCGGCGTTGAGCGAATAAACCGCGCCCGACGGAGTCGTAATGAACAGGCGGTCGCCGGCGACGGTGGCTTGTGCGCGCGCCGCTGTGCCGTCACCCAGGTTGAATGCCCATTTCAGTTTCAGTTTGGGAATATCCGAGGCATGAAGGCCGGCCGACGCCACGTCCTGAAATCGCGCATTTGTGGGGCTCGTGCTCCAACCATTCCATTGCGAGGAACTCGCGGAGTATCGGAACGTCGCGTCACCCTTGCATGTCGGCGTGAATGCGGCAGCCGGCTTCGCGCCTCCGGTCGGCGCGATGTAGCCGAGCAACGCGAAAATTTGGTTG
>DATAZF010000075.1:0-6961 GCA_036272235.1 Bryobacteraceae bacterium
CCGCGAACGTACTTTCAGTTACGCTGCGCGGCGGTCACGATCCACCGGAACGACGCGGCGGCCTGACTAATCAGCGTTGTAAACAAAGACAATACCGTGGTATGATGGCTTAGCTTTTGAAACCCAGTACATCGTTTGGAACCTCACACGATAAGCGTTTGCCTCTCGCTGCACCGTCTCATTCGAGTCTCGGGAAATTCATTGCTGGAAAGAGAGAAGTATGAAAGAGACAGGAACAGTAAAGTGGTTCAACGCCGGTAAGGGATACGGCTTTATTTCCCGCGAAAATGGCGAAGACGTATTCGTCCATTTTTCCGCGATCGAGGCGAGTGGATATCGCTCGCTCGAAGAGGGCGCCAGAGTCAGTTTTGTCGTCAATCGTGGACCGAAGGGTCTGCAGGCAGAACAAGTCACTCCGGCGTAATTTTCCGGCTTCGGCCGATTCAGTTCCGACAGGTTTGCGGTAGGATCGCCGCCCGAAGGTGCGGCAACGGATGCAGTTGGTTTACATGGGTTTTACTCAGGAGGCCAATCTTCGCTGCTTTCACTTCGAGCGGATCGTAACGCAGCCGCGTTTGGCTAATCTGCCGAAGATTGTTCAATTCACCCTGAAGGCGGATATGGCGCTGTTCACTCAGCATCATGTCCCCGTTCAGGAAGGACCCGCGATTTGTCTTCGGATTCTGACCGACACTCTGTCGGCGTCCGGGGAGAGCGAGGTCGTGCCCTCTTCGTATGCGGTGACGACCGAGCACCTCTCGACATTTGTCTCCGCGCGAGCGTCGGTCGCGGAGGCGAAAGCGGCGCGGCGGAAACCGCGGGCTCCCTTCAAACCATCCAACTCATCGCAGCTGAAGTTGCCGCCGCGAATCAATTAATTAGTGAGTTTCCAGAATGTGACGCCGGTGGTTTTTGCCACCGGCGTTTTTGTTTATAAGCCGGAAAACCGATTCTCCCCTCGACTTCGCCAGCCAGTCGCTGTTTCGTTTGCGAGGGGAGTAATTATCGAGAATTAAGCGGCCGCTACTCCGGGCCGAATGCGAGAAGCACGTTTCCGAACGGCCCGCCCCCAACCCCATAGCCCGAACCGATATACATCATCCCGCCGGCGATCACGGGACCCACCGACGAGATCGCCCCGCCGTGCGCGTCGGCCACCTTGTTGACCGTGTCGAACTTCCGGGCGGTATCGAATTCCCACAGCGAACTGCCGTCGGTCGCATTGAGAGCGTGCAGTTTGCCGTCCGCGCCGCCGACAAACACAACGCCCGGAATCATGGTCGCCGCGGCATTGTTGCTCGTGCGGACGCCCGCCGCGTTGATGGGCTGGAACCAGACGCGCTGTCCCGTGGCCATCTTCAGAGCGGACATGCCGCCCGCGCCGAGTCCGTAATAAACGTTTTCGGTGTCAGCCGCGCCGCCCCAGACAATGCCTCCGCGTCCGCCGCCTGAGTTGGCCGCCACGCGCCAGAGCAGCTTGCCTTTGTTATCGGGATCGAGCGCGAATACCTCACCGCCTTTCGTGCCGGCGATCAACACGCGCTTTCCATCCGGCAGCGTTTTCAGGATGGGCGAGTTTCCGATATCGGCGTCCGGCCCCATGACTTGCGGACAAGCCTTGCTCTTGTTCGGACCGTTGCATCCTCCCATAAACGCGTCATCGGCCTGCGCCTGGTACGACCACAAAATCTTGCCGGAATCCATGTCGACAGCGACGACGGCATCTCCCAGCGGCTGCGCCGGTTCCGTTTCCGTGTCGCCGGTCCCGAAGTAAACGGCATGGCGCACCGGATCGATGGTAGGCGAGTTCCAGACCGAGCCCCCCGCCGGACCAAACAACTGCACGCCATTATCGTTCTTCTGCGTCGGCTTCGGATCGTCCATCATGAACCGTTTCCAGACCAGTTCCCCGTTGTTGGCATTCAGCGCGACGACGCTACCCCGCGAAGTGCAGCATTCATAATCCTGATTGCCGCTCTGCCATTCTTCCGATGAGGAAACCGGCACATAGAGGCGGCCATTGTAGAACTTCGGCGCCGCGGTGATGCGCGCGAGGAAGAATTCGTCCACTTTGCGCTTCCAGAGCTGCTTGCCGGTCTGCGCATCGAGCGCATAAACATTGGCCTTGGCATCGCCGAAGAAGACGCCGTACTTCGTGTTGCCCTGCCCCTTCACAGGCCCAATGCTGATCGCCGGACGCACCGTCACACCGGTCTCGTATCCCCAATACACACACCCGCTCCGGGCATCGATCGAGTAAACCCAACCGATATCGGTGCCGACGAAGATACGTCCGGAGGCGATCGCTGGAGGACTGTACGCACTGATCCCCAGCGGAAAACCGAAAGCCCATTTCAGCTTGAGCTTCGGCACATCGGCTTTGGTGATTCCCGCCGCCTCGGCCTTCTGGAAGCGCGTGTTCTGGATATCCGCGCTCCAGCCGCTCCAGGACGCACTCGCCGAGGGATCGCTCAGCGGTGGATTCGAGGCGCATTGGTTTGGAAAGTTCTTCGGATTGCCGGCTTCCACACTGCCGATCTGCCGGTAGCCTCCCATGAATTCGGCCATGCGCCGCTTCTGCGGATCGGTCAAACCCTGATCGTGCTCCGGACGGCCGGGCTTTGCCACCACAGCGTAGATCTGCTCCGGCGTCATCCGGCGGATCTGACGCGCGCTCGGCGCTTTTGTCGAATCGTTCTCACGATGACAACTCATACAGCGCGTCTGGAAAAAAGTGAGCCCGTTTTCCATGCCGATCGGCCTTGCGACGGCAGCGCTCTTGCCTTTGGACTGTGCGGGGGGCGCCTGCGCGCGGACCGCGCTTACCCAGCCAAGTCCCGCGGCTGCACATACCGCTATCGCACAAATCGCAACGTGGATCGTCCGTTTCATAACGCTCCCTAATCTCTCACAAGCCCTGCCTTGACGCAAGACGGGCTTGCGTCCGCACACCGCGAGGAGTAAGTTATATCCAGAATTTGAGGGGATCAGCCATGCTGGATATTCCCGAACTTGCCATTATCATTCTGACGGTGGTGGCTCTGCTCACGTGGACGAACGATAAAGCTGCGCGGCATAAAGAGAGCCGCGCAAACCGCCGTCGCCAGTAGCCGCGGCTGGCGTATTAAACTGTCGGAGGAAGTCTTCCTGGCAATTGCGCCCCATGAATAAAATCGGTGAGGCCGGGCTCGCGTTCCTCTTTGCCGGCGCGAGCTTTGTCAGCGCGAGCTTCGCGCAATCCACAGGCGGTCAACCGCAATTCGAAGTGGCCTCGGTGAAGCCGTCCCCAGCCGACGGCGGATTCGGAACAATGAATGGAGGGCCTTTGCCGGCGGGCCCGTTCAATACGGGAGAACACAACCCGGAACGGATCCGATGGACGAATACCCGGCTCATCAGAATCCTGATGATGGCGTACGATCTTCCGGGCGATCGGATCTCGGGTCCATCGTGGCTGAGGTCGGAAGTATATGACGTTGAGGCAACGGTGCCGAAAGGCACATCAGTGGCTGATTTCAAGCGGATGGTTCAGAACCTTCTTGCCGAACGGTTTAAACTGGCGGCTCATCGCGAGACGAAGGAAGTCGCCGGCTACGCACTCGAAGTTGTCCCAAATACGCCTGCGCGAAATACGATAAGGCTGCGACCTTCGAAGGGCCCCGCGAATCCACCTGACGTCAGCGCCACCAACCCAGGCTCTAACTTAACTAACTCGCTCACGATTGTGGACGAGAACGGGTTTCCGGCGCCCCGCCCCGGCAACTCTGTTTTCCTTCCCGGAACAGGCTTTTCCGCGACGATCAAGGTCAATGACATGTATCGGGCCACGGTCCTGAACATGTCCATGGCCGGCATTGCGAAGTTTCTCGAACCGGCGGCGGGAATGCCTGTCGAAGATCGCACCGGCCTGACAGCGCTCTACGACTTCCATCTGGAATACAAGCCGAGCCTTGCTGTCGCTGCGCCCAACGACAGCGTTGCGGAGCCTGTCACTCCCGGACCCGATCTGCTCGACGCCGTTCAGAGCCAGCTGGGATTAAAGCTGGTGCGAGCGAAGGTGCCGAGAGAAATGCTTGTTATTGACCGCGCCGGGAAAGTCCCCGCAGAGAACTGACTGCCGGTGCCGGTTAGCCGGGCAGCTTCGAACTTCCCATGAGAAATTCGTCGACGCCGCGGGCGGCCTTGCGCCCCTCGGCGATCGCCCAGACAACGAGTGATTGTCCGCGACGCGCATCGCCCGCCGCGAAGACGCCGGGTTCGGATGACATGTAGTTCCGATCTGTCGCGACATTGCCGCGGGGGTCGAGCGCGACGCCGAGGTCATCGAGCAACCCATTGCGAACAGGGCCCGTGAAACCCATGGCGAGCAGGACGAGATCGACATCCATCTCAAACTCCGAGCCTGGGATGGCCTCGAAATTCGGCGGCGCACTCACGCGGACTCCATGAAGCTTTGTGACGTTGCCGCTGGCATCGCCGGTAAAGCGAACAGTCGAGACGCTCCAGTCGCGCAGGCCGCCTTCTTCGTGGGAGCTTTCGACGCGAAGCTGCATGGGCCAGAGCGGCCACGGAGTCTGCGGCGCGCGATCGTCCGGAGGCTTGGGCAGCAGCTCAAATTGCGAAATGTGCGCGGCCTTCTGGCGATGGGAAGTGCCGAGGCAATCGGCACCGGTGTCGCCGCCACCGATGATCACGACATGCTTGCCGGCGGCGAGGATCTGGTCGGGCACCTGATCGCCTTCACAGACTTTGTTCGACTGCGGGAGGAAATCCATTGCGAAGTGAATGCCGTTGAGCTCGCGCCCGGGCACCTTGAGATCGCGGGGATGTTCGGCGCCGCCGGCAAGCACGATCGCGTCGAAATCGCGGCGGAGATCACTTACAGGCACGCTCTGGCCGACATGCGCATTCACGACGAACTCCACGCCTTCACCGCGCATCTGGTCGATACGGCGATCGATCAGTTGCTTCTCCATCTTGAAATTCGGAATGCCATAACGCAGAAGGCCGCCGATACGATCAGCCTTTTCGAAAACGGTAACGGCATGGCCGGCGCGCGCGAGTTGCTGGGCAGCGGCGAGGCCTGCGGGCCCGGATCCGATAACGGCGACGCGTTTGCCGGTATGGGCTGAAGGAGGTTCGGGGACGATCCAGCCTTCTTCCCAGGCGCGATCGACGATGGTCTTCTCGATGTTCTTGATGGTGACCGCCGGCTCGTTGATGCCGAGCACGCAGGCCGCTTCGCAGGGGGCGGGACAGATGCGTCCGGTGAACTCGGGGAAGTTATTGGTCGCGTGCAGCACGCGGCTGGCTTCGCGCCAGCGGCCGCGCCACACGAGATCGTTCCAGTCGGGGATGATGTTCGAAACCGGGCAGCCGGTATGGCAGAACGGAATCCCGCAGTCCATGCATCGTGCGCCCTGAAGTTTGATTTTCTCTTCGGGGAACGGATGATAGATCTCAAACCAGTCGTTGACGCGCTCGGCCACGGGCCGGCGGCCGGGGACTTCGCGGGTGTATTCGAGGAAGCCGGAAACTTTACCCATGGGCTACCTGTCGGGCCTCCGCGATGGCGATGCGGCGGGTCACGGTTTCGGGGTGTACGGCTTTTTTCATCACTCTCTTGAATTCGTGCGGGAACACTTTCACAAACCTGGGCAGCATCGCATTCCAGCTCTCGAGGATTCGCTTCGCGCGCGGACTGCCCGTGGCATCGAAGTGGCGATAGATGGTGGTCTGCAGGATATGCTGGTCGACCGGATCGAAGACCTGCTCCAGATCGACCGAGGCTTTATTGCAGCGATATTTCACGAACTCACCGTTTTCGTCGAGCACATACGCGATGCCGCCCGACATGCCGGCGGCAAAGTTGCGGCCGGTCTTGCCGAGGACGATCACGAGTCCGTTGGTCATATATTCGCAGCCGTGATCGCCGAGGCCTTCAACAACGGCAGTAGCACCGGAATTGCGGACGGCGAAGCGCTCGCCCGCCATCCCGTTGAAGAACGCCTCACCGCTGGTCGCGCCGTAGAGAACGACATTGCCGACGAGGATGTTCTCTTCGGGGACGAAGGTGGAAGCGGTTTGCGGGTATACGATCAGACGTCCGCCGGAAAGCCCCTTGCCTACGTAGTCGTTCGCGTCGCCTTCGAGCTCAAGAGTAACGCCTCTGGCGAGGAAGGCACCGAAGCTCTGCCCTGCCGAGCCCGTGAATTCAAAACAGATAGTGTCGTCGGGCAGACCGGCTGAACCATACTTGCGGGCGATCTCTCCCGACAGCATCGCGCCCACGGTGCGGTGCACATTGCGGATCGGCAGCTTGATAACAATCGGCGTTTTGTGATCGATCGCTTCGCGGGCGTGGTCGATGAGTTTGTAGTCGAGCGCTTCATCGAGGCCGTGATCCTGTTTCGTCGTGCAATGGCGGCCGATGCGCGAAGGCATCGGCGGATTGTAGAGAACTGAAGAGAAATCGATGCCGCGGGCTTTCCAGTGTTCGACGGCGTGGCGCGTTTCGAGCATGTCGACACGGCCGACCATGTCGTCCATCCTGCGGAATCCGAGCTGGGCCATGATTTGGCGCAGTTGCTCGGCGATGAAGAAGAAGAAATTGATGACATGCTCAGGCTGGCCTGTGAACCTGGCGCGCAGGACGGGGTCCTGCGTCGCGATCCCGACAGGGCAGGTATTGAGATGGCACTTGCGCATCATGATGCAGCCCATCGCGACGAGGGGCATCGTGGAGAAGCCGAATTCTTCCGCGCCGAGCAGAGTCGCAATGGCAACATCGCGGCCGGTTTGAAGTTTGCCGTCGGTCTGCACGCGGATGCGGCTCCGCAAGTCGTTCATCACGAGGACCTGCTGGGTTTCGGCGAGCCCGAGTTCCCAGGGAGCACCCGCATGTTTGAGCGATGTAAGGGGTGACGCTCCGGTGCCACCGTCATGTCCGCTGATGAGGACG
>DATAZF010000076.1:0-11994 GCA_036272235.1 Bryobacteraceae bacterium
TTCCCTCCGTCGCCCTCCAGGGCTCCCTCGGCGAGAATGAAACGATGATGGGAAGCAGGAACTTTCTGCTTTGCCTGTTTTGGGAACTTTCTATTTTGCGTTGCACAGAAAGGCTCAAAGCGAGGCATCGACAAATCGTGATAAAATCGTCAGCCGACCGGCAACCGAGGAGGTTACATCGAAATGACCAAGCGAACTTTCATGGCTTTTCCACGAAAAATCTTTGTGACAGGTATCGCGATCGCAGTCGCTCTGACGGTCAGCGAGCCGTCCTCCGCCTTTGCACAAGCAGAAGGCGCTGCCCCCGCAGCGCCGGCTCAGGGAGGCCGGGGTGCTGGCGCAGGAGGTGGTGGACGAGCCGGCGGCCGCGGAGGTCGTGGCGGCGGCGCACCGCTCTACACCCCTGCAGCCGGTGCGAAGGACCTGAAAGCAGTCCTTTTCAACTGGGGCTGGTATATGGGCATGCTCCGAAGCAGCGAAGAACGAGACTTGATGATGTCGCTCGAATATCAGGGCAAGGGCACCGTTGAAGTGGGCGGACAGCCCTGCAATGTAACGAAATATCGAACCAGCATCAGCTACCAGACGTCAGGCGAACGGATTCAGTACACGGGCACTCGCCCCAATGGCCAGGCGTGCTCCAATGTCGAAGTCCTCAGTGGAGCGTATGCCTGGAACGAAGACATTCCTGGCGCCGAACTCGTCGCCGGTAAGGGCAAGGCGACGCCGATGCCCGCAACTGTAGAGGAACGGATGATTCGCCTGTGGGCAGGTCCGCAGGGTGCGTTCAAGGGCGCGATGGCGGGGACAAGCGATCCGCCGGAAATGGCGCCCAGGCCGCAACGGGTACCTGCTGACGTCTCGAAGGCCGGGAAAACCTCCGTCGCATGGGAAGGCAATAAGCCCGTCGTGACGTTCCCGATTCCCGGCGTTCCCAATGCAATCGCAAGCGCGACTCTCAACGACAAATTCATGCCGGAGCGCGTGGTCGTGAAGCAGGGAGCGAAAACTTACGAGTTCACCTATAGCAACTATAAGGACTGGAACAATCCGCTGAATCCGGCGGAGGCGTTCTACGCGGGCAGGATGACCGAGAAACAGAACGGCGCCGTCGTCCGCGACATTACGACGACGGTGACGGAAACTGGACAGATGTATGTCGTGATGCCGGTTCCGGCAAGCATCAGGGCGGCGATCAAGCCAACGAATCAGCCTCCCGCCTGGACCCTGAATACCGACGCACCGCCGAAGCAGACTGTGGCAACCGGCGCAACCCCGCGGCTGGCCGACGGACATCCGGATCTGACAGGAAGCTGGGGCGGCCCCCCTCTTGCAATTACGGGTAGTGGGACCCGCCGATGCGATCCAACGCAGGTGAAGGGTGGGGGAATCAGCCCTGAAACCGGCTGCACAACCGGTCAAGACAACTTCTGGCTGGATTATGAGTGGATCTCACCCTCGCGGTTTGGTTTAACAGGCAGCGAGGATGTACCGAGTCATCCCATTTACAAACCCGAGTTTTGGGACAAGATTCAGGAACTCGATCAGTGGACAAACAAGGACGATCCAATCATGACCTGTCAGCCGATGGGACTGCCGCGGGAGGGTACACCGTCGCGCATTATCCAGTCGGCGACCGACGTCCTCTTTCTGTACACAACGAGCGATTACGGCGGTGGAAACAGGGAATTCCGCGATGTCCCGACCAACGGCCGCCCGCGCCCCAACACGGTCGAAGCCTACTACTTCGGGCTTCCGGTCGGTAAATGGGAGGGCGACACGCTGGTGATCGATTCCACCAACTTCGTTGATTCAACCTGGTTCGGACGCGGCGGCCTGCTTCATTCCGCCGACATGCACATGGTTGAGAAGCTGACTCGGAAGGGCGACGAAATTCTTTACCAGGTGACCATCGACGACCCGGACCTCCTCGAGCCATGGGTGATGCCGGACAGGATTCTGCGGGTGCGTCAGGGCGCACCACAAGTCATTCCTGAGCGCGACAATTGCGAAGTGTACGAGACCAAGGACATCACCGGTCAGGAACGACACTAACCGTTCTTTGGTTACCAGACCCGCAGCCCGTTTCGGAGTCCACTCCGGGACGGGCTGTTTTTTTGTCCGGTGAGATGCAAGACAACGCACGAAAGGTTCCCCGACACGCCGCGGAGGTTCTCCTCGCAAGGTTTGACTATGCCGCTGCCCGGCGGCGCAGTTGGCTTTTCCGGCGCGCTTCTCCCAGCTTGCGATCGCGCGCCGCTGTATCTCCTTCCGGCGGCCAGCCAGCATATCCATGGGCGTCACATAACCGATAGCGCTTGACCTGTCCCCAATACACTGATAATGGTGAATCGCAATCGCGCACAAAAAGTCAGGAAAATGTTCGAACTGTTTTTTCGGAATTTCTGAGCCGGTCGCAAGCCGGCGCTCAAAACGTCGCAAGCTGGCGCTCAAAACAAAGACACTGACGCCCTCATTTTTGCGCCAGAAAGTAGCCAGGGAGATCTAACGGACGACAGTAATATCGTTGGCTATAGAAGTGCCACGGGCCGCGCGGTTGTGAATCGGCTCTTCGCTATGGCTTGCGCTGAATCGTTACCGACTTGACGATCACAGGAACGAGCGGCTTGTCATTTGTGATCGTGGGGACCTGGGAGATTTTGTCCGCCACATCCTGCCCTGAAACGACCTGCCCGAAAATAGTGAAGGTTCCGGTCAGATAGCCCGGTCTCCCCACGGTAATGAAGATCTGGCAAGCGGCGCTGTTACGGCTGCCGGTATTCGCCATGGCAAGGCGGCCAGGCTCTTTGAAGTCGAGCGATGGATCGATTTCATCCCTCTGGTTCGGTATCCCGCAGGGGCTGCTGCCGGTTCCGTGGACGTCGCCGGTCTGGATCATGAAGCCTTTGATGACGCGGTGGAAGGTGAGTCCGTCATAGTAGCGCCGCTTCGTCAGGGCGCCTTTTTTGTCCAGTGTCGCTTTGGTTCCGTTGGCCAGAGCGACGAAATTCTTCACGGTCGCCGGCGTCTTGTCTTCGAACAGACGCGTCACGATCCGGCCCATGGACGTTTCGAAGATGGCGTAGAGCCCCGGTTCGGCGGGCAAGTCGGCCGGCGCGGGTGTTTGCGCGAAACAGAGAACCGTTGCGGCGGCGAATAACGTGAGGAAACGCATCAGCCTGAGTTTAACGCGCACCTTGGCAGCATGGCTCCAGAACCCCCACCGCGGCGGTAAAGCCGAGGTTCAGCGGCCGCAAGGCCACAAGCTGAAGCCTATGCCACCGTCGTTACGCATTGGGCTTCTCCTGGGTCAGGCGCGTATGAATGCAAGCGGCGGCTTGTTTGCCGTCCTGCGCGGCCATTACGGTTGACGCTGAACCCTTCACTCGGATGCAGTCGCCTCCAGCGTAGATCGCCTGGCGGCTGGTTTGGAGTGACGAGTCAATTTTTATGTAGCCGCGGTCGGTGGCGAGGCCTAGTTGGGCGGCGATCGAGGGTTTCTCCTGACCGATGGCTTTAATGACCTGGTCGGCTTCGATGAGGAATTTGGAGCCGAAGAGTGGAGAGGGGGCGGGGCGTCCAGTGGAATCGGGCGCGCCGAGTTCCATCCGGATGCATTCGAGCCCCTTGGAAAGAACCGCGATGGGTTGCGTGAGGAAGGCGAATTCGACGCCTTCACGCTTCACGAATTCGTATTCGTGCGGGTAGGCCGTCATTTCGTTTTCGGTGCGGCGGTAGACCATGGTGACGTGCTTCGCGCCGCAACGTTTCGCGACGGTGGCGCAGTCGATGGCGGTGTTCCCCGCCCCTATGACTACTACGTTTTCGCCGACTTCGAGATTGGCGAGATCCATTTTGCTTTGCTCGATGAAGGCCAGTCCGTCGGTGATCAGGTCTTCGCCGGGAATGTTGAGGGTGGGAGATGCGCCGAGTCCGGTGGCGATGAAGAGGGCTTCGTAGTCCTCGACCTGGGACGGGGCGAATTCAGCGCCCATCGCGAACTTCACGCCGAGGCGTTTGATCATGTCAACTTCGGCGAGGGCCACGGGTACGGGTTCGCGAAGGACGATGATCCCGTACGTCGAAAGGCCGCCGCCGAGGTCGCGCTTCTCGAAGACGGTGACATCGTGACCGCGGCGGGCGAGTTCGCCTGCACAGGAAAGGCCGGCGGGTCCGGCTCCGATGACGGCTACTTTGTGGCCGGTTGGAGCGGCGGGTTTGAAAACATCAATACGGCGCTCGGCGATGTGGTCCATCGCGTGGCGCTGCAGGCGTCCGATCATGATCGGGTTGTGCTCAGAGTTAAGGACGCAGGCGCCTTCGCAGAGCTCCTCGACGGGACAGACGCGGGCGCAGGTAGCGCCCATGAGGTTCGATTCGAGGATGGTGCGGGCGGAGCCCTTGAGGTTGGCGGTGGCGATTTTTTTGATGAAGCGCGGGATGTCGATGTGGGTTGGGCAAGCGTGCGTGCAGGGCGCATCGTAGCAGTAGAGGCACCGGTTGGATTCCACGAAGGCCTCGTGCGGGGTGAGGGGCGGGTTTTGTTCGGCGAGGTTGGGTTTAGTCGGCATGGGGGATTTGGGGGATCGTACGGCTCTCAGGCATTGTGGTGCCGCGCATGAGGAGGACGTAGAGGGCGGCGGAGATGGCGAAGCCTGCGAACCAGGCGTAGTTATAGAGCCAGCTCAGGGCCGGCACGACGAGACCGATTAACGCGACGAAGATGCCGGCGGCGAGGCTGACTATGGCGCGCGGGTTGACGCCGCTCGAATATTGGTAGATCCCGTCGCGGCGGTAGAGATCGCTGAGGGCGAGGACGCGTTTGCGCACGATAAAGTAGTCCGCGATCATGACGCCGGCGACCGGTCCGAGAAGGCCGGAGTAGCCGACCAGCCATCCCGTAATGTATGAGCCGTAGTCGCCCACGAGTTTCCACGGCATCATCAGGATGCCGATCACGCCGGTGATCATGCCGCCGGTTCTGAAGGAGATGCGGCGCGGGTTCAAGTTCGAGAAATCGTTCGACGGCGAAACGACGTTGGCGGCGACGTTGGTATTGAGGGTCGCGATGAGGATGGCGATGAGCGCGATCAGGGCAACGACGGGCTGGTTGAAGCGTCCGATGAGCTGAACGGGATCCCAGATGGGCGCACCGAAAATGACGGCCGAGGCCGAAGTCACTGCGACGCCGATGAAGGAGTAGACGGTCATGGCGGTGGGGAGTCCGAGAGTCTGGCCGAGGACCTGGGCGCGCTGGTTGACCGCGTAGCGGGTGAAGTCGGGAATGTTGAGCGCGACGGTCGACCAGAAGCCGACCATGCCGGTGAGCGCGGGCACGAAGAAGCGGAAGAACTCGGCATTGCTGTGAAATTTCGAGGGCGCGCTCAGGACGGGTCCGAAGCCGCCGGCTTTGCGGGTGACCCACCAGAGCAGCAGGACGCCCATCGCCAACATGACGGGCGCGCCGATGCCTTCGAGGACGCGGATGGTGTCGATGCCTTTCCAGATGACGAAGACGTTGAGCAGCCAGAAGGCGAAGAAGCAGAGCCAGATGATGGCGGGGTGCGTGGCAGCCGCGGGCCACACGACGTTAAGCATGGAGGATATGGCCTGGCCGCCGATCCATGTCTGGATGCCGAACCAGCCGCAGGCGACGAGGGCGCGGAGGACGGCGGGCAGATTGGCGCCGCGCACACCGAATGACGCGCGCACAAGGACGGGGAACGGGATGCCGTATTTGGCGCCGGCGTGGGCGTTGAGCAGCATCGGTCCCAGGACGATGAGGTTCCCGAGGAGGATAGTGCCGACGGCTTGCCACCAGTTCATACCGCCGGCGATCAGTCCGGAAGCGAGCATGTAGGTGGGGATGCAGACGGACATGGCGACCCAGAGGGAGGCGTAATCGTAGACTTTCCAGGTGCGGCGCGCGGGAGGGACGGGCGCAAGGTCGCGGTTGTAGAGGCTGGGATCGGCGTGGATTTCCTGGAGTCCGGCGAAGTGCGGCGTGTGAGTAACCGTTTCAGGCATGGTGTCCGCTCGCGGTACTTCCAGCGTTGCAGGAAAAAAGGCCATTGTACGGTATTTCGCAGTGGGGATGTGAAGGTGGAGCCCCGGGGGTGATTTGCGGGAGTTGGATTGCCATGGCTTATGTGGCTGCGCCTGAGATTACCCAGGAAGCGCTCGTTTGTTTTCAGCTGCTTGTGGATCTAACGGCGAAATTTACCTTTTTCGCGGCTGACAAGAGGGTTCGGATGTCCTCGGCATTGGGTTCAGTTTGCTTGCAAATATCGGATTTTTTGCTTCCTGGTTCGGCTGGGAGCGAGGTGCGGATGTCGCGATCGCGCGGCGCGTGAGGCTCTCCGTCGTGGAGAGTGCCGGGATTGGACTTGTAAAGCTGATTTTCTGGGGTTTGAAATTGGCTTTTCGCGCCCAGTCGAGGCCAACGGCGCGAACCGCCTAAACCAGCACGGTAAACGCGTTTTCCGTCCGCTGCACCGGCCGGTATAAGGTGTCCCGCTCGATCGGCGTCCGCCCCGCCAGCTTGATCAACCGCAGCAATTCCCCGCGCCGCATCGACTGCGATGTCGTGGCGCCGGCCTCGTGGTAAATCTTCTCTTCGACCACCGTGCCGTCGATGTCATTAGCTCCGAAGCGCAGCGCTACCTGCGCCACCTTCGGGGTCATCATGATCCAGTAAGCCTTGATGTGCGGAACGTTGTCCAGCATCAGCCGCGAGATCGCGATGTTCTTCAGATCGTCGAATCCGGTGGTCTTCGGAATATGCGAAAGCGCCGTATTATCCGGGTGGAACGCCAGCGGGATAAACGTAACGAAGCCGTTCGTCTGATCCTGCAACTCGCGCAGCCGGATGAAATGGTCCACGCGGTCCTCATCGTTCTCGATGTGGCCGTAAAGCATCGTGCAGTTGGAATGCAGCCCGAGCTCGTGCGCCGTGCGTGCGGTCTCCAGCCATTCGTCGCCGGTCAGCTTGTGGTCGCAGATAATCCGCCGCACGCGCTCGCTGAACACTTCCGCGCCTCCGCCGGGCATCGAATCCATCCCTGCCTCGCGCAGCCGCACCAGCACCTCGCGCACGGATATTTTCTCGCGGCGCGCGAAATACCCGATCTCGACCATCGTGAAGGCTTTCAGATGAATCTGCGGAAAGCGCTCTTTCAGCCCGCGCAGCATCTGGCAGAACCAGTCGAGATTGAGCTCCGGATGCAGTCCGCCGACAATGTGGAATTCGGTAATTGCTTCGCTCCAGCCCTTGCCGGCGACGTCCCACACCTGCTCGAGCGACATCGTGTACGAGGTCGGATCTTTCTTCTGCTTGCCGAACGCGCACAGCCGGCAGCTCGCCACACAGACGTCCGTCGGATTAATGTGCCGGTTTACGTTGAAGTAGGTCACGTCACCGTGCATGCGCTCGCGCACAACATTGGCCATGTACCCCAGTGCGAGCAGATCGCTCGAACGGTAAAGCGCAAGCCCGTCGTCGCAAGAAAGCCTCTGCCCCGCCTCCACCTTTTCGCGGATGCCTTCCAGACGCCGATCTTCGAAAGTGACCTTCATGTCAAATACTTCGATGCAGCAGCAGGATATCCGCCGCCCAGAAGACGAAGAATAACACGCTGACCCACCCGTTCATGGTGAAGAACGCGGCGTTGACGCGCGAGAGATCGTCGGCTTTCACGATCCCGTGTTCATAAATCAGAAGGCACGCGATCGCCGCGATCCCCACGATGCTCAGCACTCCCAGATGCAGTTGCCAAACCAGCATCCCGAGCGACCCGATCATCAGGACGTGCAGCAACCGCGCAATCATCAGCGCTTTCGATATCCCGCACCAGCGCGGCACGCTGTAAAGCTGCAGGTCGCGGTCGAACTCGTAGTCCTGGCAGGAATAGATTATGTCGAACCCCGCCGTCCAGAACGTAACAGCGGCGGTGAGCCAGAGAATTCGCGGATCGAGCGAGCCGCGTACCGCAATCCACGCCGCAGCCGGAGCAATGCCCAGCGCGAATCCGAGCACGATATGTGAAAGGTGCGTGAACCGCTTGGTGAAAGAATACGCAAAGACTACCGCCAGAGCCAGCGGCGCCAGCCGGAAGCACAGCGAGTTCAATTCCCACGCGGCGAGCAGGAACAGCGCGCTCGCCCCGATCGTGAAGCCCCAGCAGAAACCGCGTGACAGGAGTCCGGCGGGAATGTGACGGATCTTCGTCCGCGGATTTCGCGCGTCGATCTCGGCGTCCACGAGCCTGTTGAAAGCCATCGCCGCGGACCGCGCCCCGACCATCGCAACCACAATCCAGAGCACTACCCGCCATGCGCCCATCGTCTGGAATCCGCTTTCCCGGAACGCCAGCAGAGCCCCCGTCAGGGCAAACGGAAGCGCGAACACCGAGTGCTCGAACTTGATCATGTCGAGCGTCAACCGAAGGCGTTTCAAAAACATAGCGGCGGGATGAAGTTACTATTTTAACGGATGACAGAAGATCAACTGCGGGTGCTGCTCGAAGACGTGCGCAGCGGCGCTTCGGATATCGACTCGGCGCTCCACCGGATGCGGCACCTGCCGTTTGAAGACATCGGCTTCGCCAACATCGACCATCATCGGGCCCTCCGCCACGGCATTCCTGAAGTGATCTTCGGCCTGGGCAAAACCGCCGACCACGTGGTCGCCATCGCATCCAGACTGCTTGGACACTCCGGCAACCTGCTGATCACGCGCGCTACACCCGCAATGGCCGAGCGGGTCGAAAAGGACCTTCCCGGCGGCGAATATTTTCCAATGTCAGGCGCCATCCGGTTTTGGCGCCATCGCGCGGTGCAGGGCAAAGGCAAGATCGCGGTCGTCTGCGCGGGCACGAGCGACATCCCTGTGGCGGAAGAAGCTCAGGTCACGGCGGAGGTCATGGGCAACGAAGTGGATGCGATCCACGACATCGGCGTCGCCGGCATCCACCGGTTGATCGGCAACAGCGAGCGTCTCGCGGCGGCGCGGGTGATTATAGTTTGCGCCGGAATGGAAGGAGCCCTGCCGAGCGCGGTGGGCGGAATGGTCTCAGTCCCCGTAATCGCCGTACCCACGAGCATCGGCTACGGCGCCAGCTTCAACGGACTCGCCGCGCTCCTCGGCATGTTGAACAGTTGCGCGAGCAACGTGACTGTCGTCAATATCGACAATGGCTTCGGCGCGGGCTACGTGGCCAGCCTGATCAACCGCCTGTAGCGGCTATTCCCGCCGCTTCCAGCCTTCCTTATTCACCTGCCGCGACCGCCCCACCGCCAGCGCCCCGGCCGGCACCTTCTGATTGATCACGCTTCCGGCCGCGATGTACGCTCCGTCTTCAATCTCAACCGGCGCGATGATCGTCGAGTTGCTGCCGACAAAAACACCATCGCCGATCGTCGTCGGATGCTTCTTCTGTCCGTCGTAATTGCACGTGATCGAGCCCGCCCCGACGTTCACTTTCTTCCCGATCGTGGAATCGCCGAGATAAGCCAGATGCATCGACTTCGAGCCCGGCCCCAGTTTCGTCTTCTTCAACTCGACGAAATTTCCCACGCGCGCGCCTTCGCCAAGATGCACGCCCATGCGCAGCCGGGCGAATGGACCCGCGTGCGAATGGGCATCCATCGTCGATTCCGAAACCATCGAAAACGGAAATACCTCGACGCCATCCCCAACCGTCGAGTCGTGGACAATCGACGCCGCTCCGATGCGGCAATTCTCCCCGATCTTCGTGCGGCCGGTAATCTGTGCGAACGGTCCGATCACCGTATCGATGCCGACCTTCACATCGGTGTCAATCGTAACCGTCTCCGGCTTTTCGATCGTCACTCCGTCCAGCATCAACTGCCGCACTTTGCGCGTGCGCAGGATGCCATCCGCTTCCGCCAGTTCGAGTCTGTTGTTGATCCCCAGCAATTCGCTCGAATCGGGAACCCTGAGCGCCGTCACACGCGACCCGGCCCGAAGCAGGATCTCCACCATATCCGTCAGATAGTATTCACGCGCCGGATTGTCCGGACGCAACTCGTGAATGTGGCGCCACAGCAACCCTGCGTCGAAGCACAGTATGCCCGAATTGATCTCGCAGACCGCGCGCTGGGCTTCCGTCGCTGCTTTATGCTCGACAATCTCCTGCACGTCGCCGTCGGCGTTGCGAATAATGCGGCCGTATCCCGTGGCGTCGCGAACTTCGGTGGTGATCACCGTCGAGGCGGCGCCGCTCGACTTCTGCATTTCAGCCAACAGCTCGAGGGTCTCGGGCCGAATGAGCGGGCAATCGCCCACGAAGACGATGAGCCGGCCGCCCAGCCCGGCAAGCTTCTCCTCGGCGCACATCACGGCATGGCCGGTCCCGAGCTGCTCTTTCTGATGGATCGCCTGCACGCCCGCCGCTTCCACTTCCGCGCGCACCTGATCGGCCTGATAGCCCACCACGACGAACACGCGCTCGGGCAGCGCGATTGCAAGAGCCGTATCGATGGCGGTCCGCACCAGCGGCTTCCCTCCCGCGCGGTGCAGCACCTTGGCCATGCGGGATTTCATGCGCGTCCCCTGCCCCGCGGCAAGGATTACAACGGTGGCGTCATTCAGCATGATTTGTCTTTCGCTCGATTTGCTTCCAGCATCGCTTACCAGTTTAGAGGCGGCTCCGTGCAGCTTCTATCGCCATCTCCAGTGCCACGCGAGCAATGGCGGCGGGATTGTGCCGCACCTTGAAACCCTTCTGCAGCAGGTCCGCGCCAATAACATCAAGGCCCATCGCTTCGAGGGCATGCGTGTCGATTGCAATCGGCCCGGCATTCTGTTCCGCGTATCTCTGCCGTATTCGCGGCGAAACGCGCGACGTGCTGACGACCACGCTATCCAGCAGCTTGCATCGGGCGTGTGTATGCACCGCGGCCACGTGATCTGAGGCGCTGAAGCTGGTGGTTTCTCCTGGCTGTGTCATCAGATTCATGAAGTAGACTTTGCGCGCGGGTGATTGTCGAATCGCCTTTGGGATTCCTGCAACCAGCAGATTCGGAATCACGCTGGTGAAGAGCGAGCCGGGACCAAGCGTAATGAGGTCGGCCTGCGCGATCGCCTGGAGCGCTTCTTTCAGAGGACGCACGCGCGCAGGCTGCAATCGGATGCGGCTGATGCGGTGGCGGCTGCGGCTAATGCGGGTCTCTCCACGCAAAACCTTGCCGTCCTCGAGTACCGCTTCGAGCGCCACGTTGGCCGCGGTCGAAGGAAATATTCTTCCGGCGATGTTCAGAACTTCGGCGGAACTGCGCACTGCGTCCGAAAAATCCCCTGTGATTTCCGTGAGGGCCGTCAGGAACAGGTTCCCGAAGCTGTGGCCCTTCAATCCATGACCTGCCTTGAAACGGTATTGGAACAGTCTCGAAAGCAGCGCGCCATCGTCGGATAGAGCAACCATGCAATTGCGGATGTCCCCTGGCGGCAGGACATCGAACTCGCGCCGCAGACGGCCGGAGCTGCCGCCATCGTCCGTAACCGTGACAATCGCTGTGATGTCGATCCGATGGCTGCCCGAGTGAGTATACTTCTTGAGCCCTTCGAGCAGTGCGGATAAACCATGTCCACCGCCGATCGAAACCACGCGGAGCGCCTCGCTCATTGCCAGGATGCCCGCAGCACTCCGCCGGCAGGCTGGTGAAAAAGGCTCTGCCAGGCTGAATGCCTGCCCCACCTTATCTCGCGAGTCATTGGTTTGCAGTGGTGGGATTTGCAGTTGTGCCGCAGGCCGTTCCGCCTGCGTTCGGCACGGTTCGCAGCCTTTTTCGGCAGCCGGCTAGTAAACGCCCGCCGGTTCCGTCGAGAGCAATGCACGAAGTCCTGGAAACTGCACCACAAGGGCGGAGAATTCGGGATCCTGCCGCGCCAGGATACGGTTCCGGGGCTCGAGATCGATGGCACGCTTCAGGTTCTCACAAGCTCCGTTTCCATCGCCCGCGATCCCGCAGCAC
>DATAZF010000077.1:0-6306 GCA_036272235.1 Bryobacteraceae bacterium
AAAGAATCTGAACCACCGCTGACGCCCTGCAGCGCACTACAGTATTTGTGAGTTGCTCCAGGCTGACTCTTATGTCCGTCAACATAGGTGATCTGCGCGCTTTTGCAGTCGCCCGGAGTTTGTTTGCTCCCACGACATTGAAGCGGGCGCTCGACACAATGGGCTTCGTGCAGGCCGATCCGATTCGGGCGCCGGCGCGTGCCCAGGACCTGATCCTGCGGCATCGCGTGAAGAACTATCGGGCCGGAGATCTGGACCTCAAGTATCAGGCGCTCGGAATCGCCGAGGACTTTTTCATCAACTACGGTTTCGTCACGCCCGGACTGCAGGCCCTCATGCATCCTCGATCCGATGACTGGCCGGGCGCACGGAAGAAACGAGCGGCAACGCTGCTGGAGTTCGTGCGCGAACGCGATGAGGTGCATCCGCGTGAAGTGGATGCACATTTTTCGCATGGGAAGGTCACGAACTATTGGGGCGGATCATCGAATGCTACGACGCATTTGCTTGATGCGATGCATTACCGCGGACTTCTGCGGGTCACGCGGCGGGAAGCGGGGATTCGCCTCTACGCCGCCCATACGCACGAGGCGAGCGCTCGCCCGATCAGGGAGAGCGTGGATGCGCTGGTCGATGTAGCGGTCCGTATCTATGCGCCGTTGCCGGGGCCGAGCCTGAAGGATCTGATCCGGCGTCTGAGATTCGCCGCACCCCAGTGGCACGGAGAGTTGAAGGGCGCGTTCGATCGGGCGATACAGCGACTGGCCGGAGCACACGTGGACGGCGTGACCTGGTATTGGCCGGTTGAGGGAAGTGTGCGGAAGCGCGGGGTCGGGGACACAGTCCGGCTGCTGGCGCCTTTCGATCCGGTGGTGTGGGATCGCGCGCGCTTCGAGTTGTTATGGGGCTGGGCGTACCGGTTCGAAGCCTATACTCCCGTGGCGAAGCGGGTACGAGGTTACTACGCGCTCCCATTGCTCTGGCGGGACAGGGTGATCGGGTGGGGAAATCTGTCGGTGCGGAACGGGCGGCTTACCACCGAGTTTGGATATATCGCCTCGGAGCCGCGCGGGCGCGATTTCCGGAAGGCGTTGGACGAGGAGTTGGAGAGGATGCGAGAGTTTCTCAGGCTCGACTGAAAAAAACCATGCTCCCTACTTTCCGACGACCAGAATCGAGAACGAATCGGCCAACATGGGACCGCGTGCCGGGCCGCGTCCGAATCCCCGTCCCGGGGGCGTGCCGGCGGGCCGCGCGGCCGGCGCCGGACCATACTCGGCGGCCATTGTCAGAATGTGGTGGGTCTTCGTATCCAGCGTCAGCGTCTTGGCGCCCGCCATCGTGTCAAGGTTCTGCTCGACCTCGAAGGTAGTCGGATTCGTTTCGCGCACCACTGTCAACGTACCGTTGCCGTGCGTGCTGAAAGCTTCCTTCGTGGCGGGATAGAATACCGCTCCATCAGAGGCGCCGGCGAGCGGCAGAGATGTCAGGATTTTGCCGTCCTTCGCGCTGAGGATCACCATCATCGGTTTCGCCGGTTGGGCCGGAGGCATACCCGAGTTCCGGGCCGCGACAAACAGCACCTCGTTCTTCACATCCATCGCGAGTCCAGCGAGGCCGTTGCCCTTGTCGCCGAGATCGTAGTGCGCGGTCACGGTCATGGCTTTGGCGTCGACTACAGCGACGTTCGCTTTGTCGGACACGTCAATGTAGATGTGCCCCTTGCCATCCGTAACGGCCTGCTCGGGCGCGCCTCCCAGATCGAGAGTGCCCACAATGTCGCCCGTTTTCGCGTCGATCACTGTAACGTGCGGCGCCTGGTGGCTGAGGACATAAACGCGCTCGTTGAACGGGTCTTCCAGAATGCCGTCCGGATTGCCCTGCACTTCAATCGTCTTGATCAGCTTCAGCGTCTTCGTGTCCCACATGGCCACGGGTTTGCTGCTTACGAATCCGTGCCCCGATTTCGCGTCCACTGCGGCGCCGTTGGCGCGGATGTCCGGAATCTCACCAGCGGGCGCGAGAGTGTCGAGATCGAAGACCGTGATGCGCGGGGTCACGGGGGGCGTGGCGCCCGGCTGGCCGCTGCGCGGAATGTATAAGCGGCGGCCGGCCACATCGGCATAAATGTAATCGAACCCGCCGAGCCCACCGGTCTTCACGGTCTTGAGGACCTTATAAGGTCCGGAACTCGCGGCCTGCCAGGCTGATCCAATCGCCAAAAACATCGTAAGCGCTGCTGTTACTACCAGGAACGAACGTCGCATGAGAGTCTCTCTTGGCCTGCGCGTTCATGACATCACGGATTACTGAAGAATTGCTGAAACTGGCGTCATAACGCCCGGCAGGTGATCTGCTGGGAACCGCCCTGTGATGACGTTATCCCGCGATGTAAGAGTCTTTGGATTCGGACAAATCCGCGTAGAAAGCTCTCCTGACGTTTTCGATTTGGCACTTTCTCATTGACGGGTAATCGCCCGGAAGATGGGATATCTCATCCCGCGTACGTTACTCGTCCGGTTGTTCGACGGTCGACACCGTACCGTTCGGCTTCAGAGCTTTCGGAAGGTTTTAGGGGCCCCAGCCCGACGGAGGCAGGAACAAGGCAAGAGGCATCCAAAGAAAAAGGCTGCGGTTGCCCGCGGCCTTTTTCCGGAGAAGAAAAGAGAAGAGTGTAGCTCGATGATCTAATTCGATTTGCGCTTGCGGCGTATCAATCCAAGGCCGGCCAGCGACAAGCCGATCAAACCGAACGTCGCGGGCTCTGGAGTTCCAACTATTTGCGTCCCGGAGGAAACGCTCAGACCCTGGATCTTGAAATAATCGGCCGTCGCATCCGCGGCGCCACTCGTGGACCCCGTATAGGCGGCTACGAGCAGGTAGGATACGCCGGTCCCGCTGATCGCGTCGGTCATGCCTGTCCCCTGGCTGGTCGGGCAGGAAGCATGCTGGTCAGCCGTGCCTTCACTCGTGTCGCCGCAGAAGACATTGATCGCGCCGCCAGGAACCGTTGTAAAGGCCGTGGAACTAACCCAATACGACATATCCATGTCGATACTACTACCGGTTCCGGGGCCATAGTTTGCCAGCGTGATTGTCGAGAGATTCACCGGCGTGCTGAACTGGAACTCGATAAAGTCGAATTTGGTACCGTTATCGATTTGGTGAGCCGGGGAATCGCATCCGTTTGAAATGTGGCTGCTGCTGAAGCCAGAGTCTCCCGTGCTGCATACGCCCAAGCCGTTACCGGTGTACTGGCCGACAGCCGCGTTTGTGCCGCCAGACAGAGTCGTGCCCGAGGAACCGGAACTCGCCACAAATGCCGTGGCGGTGACCGTAATCGCGTTCACGCCGGTGCCGATCGTCTGGCTGAACGAGTCCGTCGAGTTACTATACCCAGAACTGCCGCAAGGGGTGGAATTTTCGACCTGTACTCCGGCGATCGTGCAGGATGTGAAATCGAAATTCGCCGTTGTCGCGCTCGCCGGTATGGCCGAGATCGCGGCAACGCCGAACAGCGCCGCCAGAATGGAACTCTTCATAAATCTTCCTCCGGCCCAACCAGGGGTTGGGGATGTCGCCGCTCATAGTTCGGCGGCTGAAGTTCAACTGTAGCTGAAGGCCTTTAGGAAATCACCATTTTTATACAATGGCAACTGAAATGCGGTTCTAGTACCATGAGGCCCAGGACTAGGCTATGCAGCCATCGCGCATGTGCACGATTCGATGCCCAAATGCCGCAGCTTCAGTATTATGCGTGATCATCAGAATTGTCTGATGCAGCTTCTTATTCAAATCCCCAAGTACGTTTAGGACGGCCAGGGAATTACTCGAATCGAGGTTTCCCGTAGGCTCGTCCGCGAGAAGGATCGCCGGTCTGGTCGCGAGCGCTCTCGCGATCGCCACGCGCTGTTGCTCTCCGCCTGACATTTCACTCGGCTTGTGATCCAGCCTGGCGGAGATGCCCAGCAGATCGAGGATGGTCACGAAAGCCGGGTCGAAGCGATCGGCCGGCAGGCCCGCGATGTAAAGAGCAGTCCGGATATTGTCCCGCGCCGTCAGATTGGGCAGCAGGTTGAACTTCTGGAATACGAAGCTTACATATTTACGCCGCAATTCCGTTCTTCCATTGTCGCCAACGGCCGACACGTTGCGGTTTGCCACGATAACCTCACCTGACGATGGCGGCGTCAACCCGCCGATGATATGAAACAGCGTCGACTTTCCCGATCCGGAGGGACCGACAACCGAGAGGAACTCGCCGCGCGGGACATCGAGGTCCACCCCGCGCAGCGCTTCGACCTGAACCTTTCCGGTCTGATAGACCTTGCGCAAACCGCGGGCGCGGATGATGGAGTCCCCGGCGGCGCTATTCATAGGCCAGCGCCTCGATCGGGTCCTGCCGCACCGCCATCATTCCCGGATAGAGAGCGCCCAACAGCGCCGCGCCCATGGCGATCGCCCCGGCGATCCACCACCACTCAGGCACGATCGCCTGCGGAAGCGAGGCAGGCATCAGCGCGTGCATGAGGGCGCGGGTTCCGAAACTGAAGACAATGCCCGCGATCGTTCCACCGAGGCCGAGCGCGAAGGCTTCCGCGAGAACGATTCCCATGACGAAGCTTTTCGAAGCCCCGAGCGACTTCAAAATGCCGATCTCGCGCGTCCGCTGGAGGACCGCCATATACATCGAGAGCGAGACCACGGCAAATCCGATAACGATGCCAATGCCCATTACCGCGTGAATGAATCCGTTCAACAGGGGAACGTTGGTGACGGAGTACGACGCCTCGAGATCTTTCATCGAGTACATGGGATAGCCTTCGTACTTTGCCTTCAGTTGATCGATCACCATTTGCGTGTCCGCAGGATTATCCAGCTTCAGATAGATCGCGCTCACTTTGCCCGTCGCTCCGACGAGGTTCTGCAGGACGGGAAGGGCTACGAAAAGATGGGCGAGTTTGCCGGGCTCAACGATCCCGACGACATGCCATTTCCTGTTCAGGACATTCAAATCCTGCCCCGCGTGTACATGACGCTGATCCGCGTAGTATTGATCGATCAGCATGTCATCGGGTTTTTCGAGTCCATGGCCTTCGAAAAAAGTGAACGGGCCGCTGAGGCGGGCAAACTGCGTGGGGTCGATGCCGGTAACAGAATCAAACGTGCCTCCAAGCGCCTGCATCACAACGCCGGTCGCGGCCACAACGTGCGGCTCTTTGGCGAGTTGATCGACAAACCGGTCGGACATCGGCGCGCCGCTGAAACTCAGCAGGGAACTGCCCGACGGCCGGAAGATGATATCGGCGCCCACGCCCTCCGCGCGTTTGGTGGAATCTTCCAGAAATCCGCGGCTCAAGCCGATCAGCGTCAGGATGAGGGTCACCGGGACGGCAATCAGGAGCATGCTGAGCAGCGTGCGGACGGGCCGGAACCGGACGTTTTCCCAGACGAGTTTGAGAATCACTGCTTCGGCGCGCCGATCACTTGCAATTGCGCCCCTTCGGGCTGGTCCAGGACGAACTTGTCGTCCGTCAGGTTGACGTTCATCTGCATATCCTTGAGGTCGAGCACGGTGCCGTAGCCATCTTTAGGCCGATTGATATCGATATGGGCGGGAAACATGACGCCGTTGTACGGCTGCCATTTCGAATACCGCGTATCGCTGACGATGGCACCGGAATCGTCGTATACGAACTGGCGAACGATGGTGAGATCGATGCGGTCGAACCAAACGGCTCTGGCGCGGATCACGTCCCCGTTCGGCGCTTCGTTCAGGAAATAGAGGATATAGAGAGCATTGTCCTCATCGGTGGCGTCGACAAGCCATGTGTGCTCGTCCGGCACGGCGGGGCGGATCAGCATCGAGGAAAGGAAGGCTTCCGGCCGCAGATTTTCGAGTTTGTTTTTCGAGGCGGCGGGGGCAGAGTTCGACCCTTCCACAAACAGGCTCTTCGAGACCAGCGGGGGCACGAGGGAAGCTTTGAAGTTCGTACCGTTTGACACCATGTCGAAGCCAGTCGTTCTCACGACGGGGACCAGTCCCTTGATACGGATTTCCGACGGCTTGCGAAAGAGGATGTAGGCGCGGACATCTTTGATGTCGGTGATTGAGCTGGTGTAGACGCTGCCGACTGACGGCGTCATGTCGACTGTGGCCTGAAAGGAATTGATGGCGTTGTAGAGCGTGGTGATACGGGCGTTCAGTTCGTCCCGCGTGGCCACCAGAAGAGTTGGCGCATTGCCCGCGGTTACCTTTTTGTTATGCCGGAGAATGACCCGTTTTGTGTAAAGACAGGAGGTTGT